>JAFRXR010000031.1 GCA_017443395.1 Ruminococcus sp.
CACTCCGACGCGGACGTGCTCGCTCATGCGGTAATGGACGCCATGCTCGGAGCTCTCGCACTCGGCGATATAGGTCACCTCTTCCCCGACACCGCGGACGAATTTGAAGGCGCCGACAGCATGAAGCTCATGGCGGAGGTAGTTAAGGTCTGCCGCGAAAACGGCTACGAGATAGGCAATATCGACGCCACTGTTATAGCTCAGGCTCCGAAGCTTGCGCCGTATATAGTCACCATGCGCGAGAATATCGCCAAGGTCTGCGGCTGTGACGTTTCGCAGATAAGCGTTAAGGCTACGACTGAGGAGCATCTCGGATTCACCGGCGAAAAGCTCGGTATCTCGGCTCACGCTGTCGCACTGCTGAAGAAGATATGAGGAAAAGCCTGCACATCGTGCAGGCTTTTTGCTTTGAAAAACGTGTAAACAGTCATGGTGCCAGAGCGGTGCCCTACAAATCCCAGTGTATAGGCTGATAACCACATTTTTTGTTCCTGAAACTTTTTTGCAGACAAAAAACAGGTCTTACCTCTCGGTAAGACCCGCTGTGTATTTGTTGCAATTTCGATGCAGTATGGAACGCGGATAAAAAATCGCGTCCTACCAAACGTAGAACGCGACTTACCAGCGGGAGCTCCCCGCCTGGTGCGAGTAATGGGACTTGAACCCATACGTCTGTCGACACACGCCCCTCAAACGTGCCTGTCTGCCTATTCCAGCACACTCGCATACAGTAATAGCTGACTGCCTTAATATTATACCAGAAAGCCGTTGGTTTGTCAAGCGTTTTCCGAAAAAAATTTATTTCTTGCCATTATTTTGCCGCAGGACTTGATTTTTCACCGCCTTCTGTGGTATAATATGATGATGAGTACTGCGATGTCGGAAAGGAGGAGCGCTGTGAAATACATCGGTGAAAAATGCGTGCTGTGCGGCGAAGTGTTCAGCGAGAAGGACGACGTTGTGGTCTGCCCGGAATGCGGCTCGCCTCACCACAGAGAATGCTACAAAAAGGACAACAAATGCGCTAATATCGCCATGCACGACTCCGGAGAGAAGTGGACGCCCTTCCCGGCTCAGTCCGAGGAAAAGCCCCCGTTCGTGGTCTGCCCGGCGTGTCACTTCCCGAACCGCACCTCCGCGGAGACCTGCGCGAGCTGCGGACACTCCCTCCGCGGGGAAGCTAAGTCCGCACAGGACGGCACCTCCGATGAAAAACAGTCCGGCGTATTCCCGGATATACTCACCCCCGAGGGTCTGACGAAGCAGTTCCTCGGCTTTGACCCCGAGGAGGACTTCGGCGGAGCAACTCTCCGCGAGGTCACGCAGTTCGTGGGACCGAATACCCTGTACTATATCCCGATATTCAAGCGCATGAAGGATCTCGGCTCGAAGATATCGCTGAATATCACCTGCTTCATATTCCCCTCGCTGTACTTTGCGAACCGCAAGATGTGGCTCTGGACGATCATCGCAACGCTCATCAGCGCAGTGCTCGGAATGCCGGCAGTGCTGCTGATAATGGCTGAGCAGAAGCTCTTCACGCAGGAGATCATCGACCTCATCTACGCACACAAGTCTATGATAAACGCGGCAGCGGAGATATGCGGTATGTTCAACTGGCTGGTGAGACTGCTGTTCTGTCTGTTCGGAAACTGGCTGTATCTGCGGTACACGCTCCGGTCGCTGAAGAAGCTCCGCGCACGCAGCCGCGGAGGTATCATCAGCCCCGCGAGACTTGCGGCGGAGGGCGGCGTACAGCCGGTGAATATCGTTCTGGCAGTGATGATCGCGTTCGCGTGCTCGTTCGTGATGATAATGTCGATGGCGGTGATCATTCCCGTCATTGCGGCAATAATATGACATAAAAAGGACGTACTGTATCGGTACGTCCTTTTTTATCTTGCCGAGCTGTGCTTGAGCTTTTTCTCGGTGTACATATTATCGTCCATGACGTTGAGGAAGCGGTCAGCGGACATCTTCGCGGGGTCGTAGGTACCGCAGCCGATAGAGAAGGACAGCGAATACTGCTTGCCGGAGGTGCCGTTGAAATCCTCGGTGCTGTCACGCAGAGCGCTGCGCAGGGAATCAGCATCGCGGAGCGTGCCGTTGCGGAGGAGCACGATGAACTCGTCCCCCGCGAATCTCACAACTATCGCACGCTCGGGGGAGGTCTTCCTTATCAGCGCCGCAGCCTCGGAGAGCGCTTCGTCACCGACGGAATGCCCGAACGAATCATTTATGGATTTGAAGTAGTCGATGTCGATCATGATACCGCTCATGCGCGTGCTGCGCCGTATCGCGTTCCTGATGACGTGATCGAGGTAATTGCGGTTATACAGCCTTGTAAGGGGGTCGATGTAGGAGAGCTCGTTCTGTAGGCACATATGCATTCCCACCAGACCGAGCGCCGCCGCACACCAAACCACGGATATGCCGTACACAGCAAACTGCACCGCCGACGCCGCCGCTATCGGGAAAATGAACATATATATCGGGAAGAACAGGTTCTTGCCGCGCCTGTGGTAGTAGACCGTGCGGTCGATCATGCTCAGCGCGATGTACACCACTGCGAGCGCGTAGAACAGGTAGCCGAGCGGCTGACGGTGGTAGACGTTCGAGCTGTCGATGCTGAACAGGAAGCCGTATTTCAGGTTGAACACCAGAGCGGCAGCGGATATCAGCACAGGAATGAAGAACTTCGGGAAAATGCGCTTTATCCTGTGGGTACTGTTGTACAGCCGCATATCGACGTACACACACCACACAAACGATTCAAGCGGGTCGAGCAGATAGAGCACGGAATTCAGCAGCTTCGCGAGCGGTACCGCAAAAGGGAAGCTCCTGCCGTCGATGAGGAACGAAGCCGCCTCGGACACACAGGCAAGACCTGTCATCATTATCAGCAGCGTGAACAGCTTGTCCGACAAAAGCCTGCGCTCGCGCACGATATGGCTGCTTATGAACAGCACCACAAGCATCGCGCAGCCGACTGCGTTCACCGTCACTATCGCCTGTAGGTTCATGGACCGCCCTCCCTCATAGATGAATCACATAAAGTATATCATGAAAAGTACAGGATTTCAAGGCTTTTTGCGTGTTTTTTCAAATTTCAGCACCAAGCAGCCGTTCAGCGTTCCGGAAGAATATCAGCTCACGCTCGTGCTCTGTCAGGGGCAGACGTTCTATCATCGCGATCTCGCTGGCAGGGTCGTCCCACGGACAGTCGCTGCCGAAAAGTATCCGCTCCGCGCCGTGCTGGCGTATTATCCGCAGAAGCTGCTCATCGGAGATGTACCTCGCGATGACGCTGACGTCGAGATACAGGTTTCCGAAGCGTCCCGCAAGGTGCTTTTCGACGTCGTCCCAGAGCTTTATCCCGCCGAGATGCGCTGCCACGAAGGTCAGCTCCGGCACCTGACTCACCGCGCGAGCCATTCTCTCAGGCGTGCAGCGGATATCGTCCCCGCCGAAGGGGTCCCACCCGCCGTGGAACACCGCTATCAGTCCGCACCGGGCTATTTCGCGGTAAATTGGGAGCATTCTCTCCTCGTCGGGGCAGAAATGCTGGTACTCCGAGTGGAACTTCACTCCGCAGAGCCCGAGCGAGGCTATCCTGCGGACTTCTTCGAGCGCGTCGGGAGCATCCGGGTGTACCGAGCCGCAGCAGAGTATCCCGCCGTGCATCTCGGAGGCAGCCCAGTCGTTGATGACGGTCTGCTGCGAGGGCTTGGTCGCGACGGGCAGGAGCAGAGCTCCAGTGATACCGTTCCTGCGCATTATCTCACGCAGTCCGCGGACAGTGCCGTCAGTCGCGGGAACGATACCGCTCGTCTCCGAAAGACCGGCAAGTGCGCGCTCCGCGAGGGAGTCCGTGAATGCATGGGTGTGGAAATCAAATATCCTCATGGGTCACTCCATAACGTGCTCCATAGCGGAGTAGAAGATCTTCTGGACGTGCGAATCCGCGAGGGAATAGTATATCGCCTTGCCGTCGCGGCGCGTATTGACGAGGCGAGCCTGCTTGAGCACGCGGAGCTGGTGTGAGATAGCGGACTGCGTCATGCCGAGGAGGTCGGCGATGTCACACACGCAGAGCTCGCTCTGGCACAGCACGAAGATTATGCGTATGCGGGTGGAGTCGCCGAAAACCTTCAGCAGCTCAGCAGCCTCGTAGAGCACGCCCTCATCGGGCATGACCTTGGCAACGCGCTCAATGACGTCCTTATGCACGCCGTGCTCGCCGCAGATATGTTCTTCCATAGTGATACCTCCCTAAAAGCTGGTGAAAACGAATATGAGAACACCTGTCATCAGCAGGCTCGAGATGAGCCCGAGAATGCAGGTGGTGAGTGCAAAGCGGTCGTAAACGCGCCCGATCCTCCGACTGAGCAGCACCCTGTAGGTCTTGTCGGTGCGGTAGAGGCGTTTCAGGCGGGTGCTCTCAGCGGGGAAAATGCATGGGTATTCCCTGCCGTCGATGGTGTAGAAGGCGGTCGCGAACTTCCCCTTCTTGTTCGTCTGGAAGCGGGTGAAGGACGCAGGGCAGCGCTTTGCTCCGATCAGAAGGAGCAGACACACCGCGAACATCAGCGCCATGAGCGCCGGTACAAGGCAGATCAGGAACACCACTGCCGTGATGATAGCCTCGAGCTTTACGCCGAGGATAAAGCATGAAACGCCCAGTATCAGCAATATCAGCAGGAACTCCATATGCGCCTCCTCCGAATGGTTTTATAT
Source organism: Ruminococcus sp. (assembly GCA_017443395.1). GTDB lineage: Bacteria > Bacillota > Clostridia > Oscillospirales > Ruminococcaceae > Ruminococcus. The sequence continues at coordinate 4,738 of JAFRXR010000031.1, forward strand.
ATGTTCATTGTAGCATAAATACGCAGAAAATGCAAGTGGCGAAGGGATCGTTCCTGCGCCGTATAATTGTGAATATTTTGTGAAAGTTCTGCAATTTGTACACCAAATATGTGTTTTGTTGGTTGAGGTTTGCACAATTAATGGATATAATTGTATATGAATAATGGCAAATACGTCTAAAAGCACATAGGAGGGGATACATAAATGAAACGCTTTATCTCGGCGGCAGTCTCCGCTGCGCTCGCAGCAGCCGCTTTCGAAGGCTTCCCGCAGACCGACATCACGGACGCCGCCGACGTCAGCTTCACACACTCGGAATGGACCGGAACGAACGGCGCCGAGGACGTCTTCGCAGTCAACCGCGAGCCAGCCTCGGTCAACGCCGTGCCGTATCAGGATGCTGATTCTGCCGCAGCTGCCGTCTGGGACTACAACGCCCGCTCTGATTCCGACTACCTGCAAATGCTCACCGGCGCGGGTCAGGACTGGGATCTCGTCGTAGTGCAGAACGCGGAGGATTCCCAGCGCTACTTCACCGGCGGCTTCACGAACCTTAACTACACCGCCGCCTCCCAGGACGGCTGGAAGACAGTTCAGCTCCCCGACAGCTGGACGTGTCAGGGCTTTGACTTCCCGATATACTCAAATATCGGCGAGCCGTGGCAGGTCAAGTACGACGGCTGGGGTGTCAGCGTCCCGAATGCGCCCACCAAGTACAACCCCGTCGGACTGTACCGCAAGAAGTTCACTCCCGACAGCTCGATGTCCGGCAGCGAACGCCGCGTGTATATCCAGTTCGACGGTGTAGAATCGGCATATTACGTCTACCTTAACGGCAAGGCGGTCGGCTACAGCGAGGACACCTTCAGCCCTCACCGCTTCGACATCACCGACTACCTCGTTTCCGGCGAGAATATCCTCGCGGTCGAGGTGCATAAGTTCTGCGACGGAACGTGGTTCGAGGATCAGGACATGATCTACGACGGCGGCATCTTCCGCGACGTAATGCTCGTCAGCACGCCGGAAACGCAGATCTTCGACTACACTGTCCGCACAGATCTCGACGACACCTACACCGACGCAGTGCTCTCAGTGTCCGCGGATATCCGCAATGTATCCGGCAGCGTGAAGAATGACTGGATACTCGAGGCGGACGTCGTTGACGAGAGCGGAAAGACCATACTCTCAGGCGGCGGAGCTAAGGTCGGAGAGCTCGGGGCGTGGTCGACAAAGACCATCGAGCTCAGCGAGAACGTCAAGTCCCCGAAGCTGTGGTCAGCCGAGGATCCGAACCTCTACGCGCTGATACTCACTCTCCGCGACGGAGACGGCAACGTGCAGGAGATCGTCTCCTCGCAGCTCGGCTTCCGCGAGATAGGCTTCACCTCCACAGAAGTTGACTGGGCTTACAACGTCACCACCAAGTACTGGCAGCCCATAACCATAAACGGCAAGCGCCTCCTGCTCAAGGGCGTCAACCGCCACGACACCGACCCCTTCCACGGCAAGGCTGTCACTCAGGACTGTATGCGCGAGGACATCACCCTCATGAAGGCGAACAACATCAACGCCCTGCGCACCTCCCACTACAGCAACGATTCCTACCTCTACTGGCTCTGCAACAGGTACGGAATGTACGTCATGGGCGAGACCAACCTCGAAGCTCATGCCCTCATGAACGACAACGACGCAAAGGCTCAGTTC
>JAFRXR010000032.1 GCA_017443395.1 Ruminococcus sp.
AGAGAACAAAACAAAACAGAAACAGAAAAACCGGAAAGAAAAAAATAAACATTTCCGGAGATCATGTAGAACAAACCGGAGGAACATAATAATGGCAAACAGACGCATCCGGAAGCGTCGCGTCGTACTGGCTATGATTGCTATCGTCGGAACATTGACGGCAGCTGACGGTCTCAGACGAGAATTTTTCGGATATAACAAGAAGAATATCGTGGTAAGCGGGGATTTCAGAGAGATGACGATATCCCAGCAGGACACCGATGATGTGCTCGTATTGAGCGGCCCTGCCACGGCTTCCACCGAATTCGAGGGGGTAAAGTATCTTGGATTTTCCGAAGTCAAGGTATCCTCTTCCCAGCTCTCATCGGGAGCACTGACACTCGTAAATGAACAACACCCTGCCGGAGCAGTCGATACATCCGGCATGGTTGATCTGTTTGATTATAAAAATGATTATTATACCCTCATAGAGGATAACGTAATGCTGAATGAGGACGCTGCCGAAGCGCTCAACCTCATGATGGAGGATTACAATGAAGCCACCGGACTTATGGATTTCATTGCCTACGGCACGACGGACACCTATACGGGGGCGGGCTCTTATTGCCCGATTGCATTTCCGGAGTCGGCGACCGGATATACGGTCGATCTCGCACTCAACGGCTGCGGCAGCGTGATAGCTTACGACGGCTATGACGAGGAGTCGTGGATAGTTGAGAATTGCAGCAGGTATGGCTTTGTTGTGCGCTGTCCTGAAGGCAAACAGGACAAGACCTCTCATGCCTTTTGTCCATGGCATCTGAGGTACGTCGGCGCAGCCCACGCAGCGATAATGACGGCGAACGACCTCTGCCTTGAGGAGTACATCGACTTCGTCAGGGCTTATTCCTACGACGCACCCTATACATATACCGCAGGAGGCGCCACCTACTGCGTGTACTATACCGCGTCGGAGGGCGACATCACGTCGGTCAGAGTGCCGACGACAGGGACATATAGCATTTCCGGCAATAATATTGACGGCTATATCGTCGCGACAGAAAAATACTGATATTCAGGGAGCAGCGTCATGAACTGCTCCTTTTTCATGTCTTTATCAGCCTCCCGCCGCATAGAATGCAGTGGGAGGTGCTTGTATGAGGTTGATGATGAGAGCCGCTACGGCGGTGATGTGCATTTTTCTTGCGGGAGCGGCTGTGAAGGCTCCCCCGAAGCAGCAGCCCGAGCCGCGGGCGTATGTCCTTATGGAGGCGCAGACCTGCACTGTGCTCGATTCGCTGAACGCCGACGAACGCCTGAACTGCGGCTATCTGAGCAAGCTGATGTCCCTGCTGCTCATCGCAGAGGACATCGCGGCGGGGAAGTACACCCTTGACACCCAACTCACCGCCTCTCAGAGCGTTTCCGGTACAAAGGGCTCGGTCGTGTGGCTCGAGCCGGGCGACGCAATGTCCGTTGAGGAACTGCTCAAATCGGTCATCATCGGAAACGCCAACGACGCCCTGACCGTCATTGCGGAAGCGTCTGAGAGGAGCGTGGAAGGGTTCGTCATGCGCATGAACGCCGAAGCCTTTGATCTCGGACTGCGTGACACAGCCTTTTATTCGCCCTACGGCTACCCCGACGCGCGCGAGTACACCACCGCCCGAGACCTCGCCGTCATCTGCGCGAAGCTCTCACAGTACAACTTCCTGCGCCCGTATTTCTGCACATGGCGGGACTTCGTGAAGGAGGGTCAGGTGGAGCTCGTCAGTGAGAACACCCTTTCCCGCACCTACGACCGCCATATCGGCTTCAAGGCAGCACACTCTGATCTCAGCGGATACTGCACTGCGGAGAGCGGTACGGACAGCACCGGGACGGTCTATAACGCCGTGGTGCTCGGCGCGGAGGACGCCGATATCTCGCTGAGCAAGGCTAAAACGCTTGTCAACAGCGGCTTCAGCGGGTATAAGGTCACCCCTGCGGTCTTTCCGGAGGAAGCCATGCGGCCGCTCGAGGTCAGGGGAGGGGAAGCGAGCGCCGTCGAGCTGACAGTCGGTGAGCAGAGCGCTATCGTCCTCCCGCGCGGTACTGGCGAGCTTCGCACAGTTGCCGTTATACCGCAGTATATCGAGGCTCCCGTCACTGCCGGACAGCGCCTCGGCACAGCCGCCTTCTACAACGGCAAGACCCTCGTCTGTGAGACGGACATCACCGCCAAGACCTCTGTCCCGCGGCTGACCTACTGGTACACTTTCTGTAAACTCATGTCCAAACTGATAGAATAATCGTGTTGATGATTGGTGGAAATGCACAAATGTGGAAATAGTTTACGAAAGGTACTTGAAAAAATCTTAAAAATATAGTATTATATAGTTGGTAAATTATATTTGTGCGGAGCTATGCCCGCGCAAACTGGAGGTATAACACAATGGCATTAAAACTCAATACCAAGTATCTGAAGGACTTCGTCAATGCTGATGAACTGACAGGCATCAAGGCTCAGGTCGAGGCTGCTGCCCAGTCTCTCCACAGCAAGACCGGTCTCGGAAATGATTTCTTAGGCTGGGTAGAGCTTCCTACCAACTACGACAAGGAAGAATTCGCGCGCATCAAGGCGGCGGCTGAGAAGATCAAGTCCAATTCCGATATCCTCATCGTTATCGGTATCGGCGGCTCCTATCTCGGCGCAAGAGCAGCTATCGAGCTCCTCCGTTCGCCTCTTTACAATAATATCAAGAAGGATACTCCCGACATCTACTACGTCGGCAACAGCATCAATCCTGCTTACCTCAATGAGATCATCGCTCTCTGCGAGGGCAAGGACTTCTCCGTTAACGTCATCTCCAAGTCCGGTACGACCACCGAGCCCGCGCTCGCTTTCCGTATCTTCAAGAAGATGGTTGAGGACAAGTACGGCAAGGAAGGCGCTAAGGACCGTATCTTTGCCACAACTGACAAGGCTCGCGGAACTCTCAAGAGCCTGTCCGATACAGAGGGCTACGAGACCTTCGTTATCCCGGACGACGTCGGCGGACGCTTCTCCGTGCTCACAGCAGTGGGACTTCTCCCGATCGCTGTTGCAGGCTGCGACATCGACGCTCTCATGAAGGGCGCTGCCAAGGCTCAGGCTGACTTCTGCGCTGATTTCGACAACAACGACTGCTACAAGTACGCAGCGCTCCGCAATATCCTTTACAGAAAGGGCAAGTCCGTGGAGATGCTCGTTTCCTACGACCCCAGCTTCGTAATGATGAGCGAGTGGTACAAGCAGCTCTTCGGCGAGAGCGAGGGCAAGGACAACAAGGGAATCTTCCCGTCGGCTGCCGTTTTCTCGACAGACCTCCACTCCATGGGTCAGTATATCCAGGACGGCGCCCGCATTCTCTTCGAGACCGTTGTGGACATCAAGAAGCCCAAGACCGACCTCTTCCTCGAGCCCGACGCTGAGAACCTCGACGGACTCAACTTCCTCACCAACCAGAATATGTCCGTTGTAAACAGGAAGGCATTCGAGGGAACTGTTCTCGCACATACAGAGGGCGGCGTTCCGAACATTATCATCGAGCTCGACGACACTACCGAAGAGAGCGTCGGCTACATGATCTACTTCTTTGAGAAGGCTTGCGCTGTTTCGGGCTATGTGCTCGGCGTAAATCCCTTCAACCAGCCCGGCGTTGAGAGCTACAAGTCCAATATGTTCGCTCTCCTCGGCAAGCCCGGATACGAGGGCGCAAAGGCTGCACTCGAGGCTAAGCTCGGCTGATAAGCCGGCTCCCGCTATACACAAAACAAAATGTCACATATGCCGCAAGGCATGGAAGGAGTAAACTATGATAAAGCTCATCACAGGTAAAAAGGGCACAGGCAAGACCAAGATCCTCATCGACCAGATCAACGACGCTGTAAAGGCTACCTCCGGCAGCATCGTATGCGTTGAGAAAGGCTCTACAGTAAGATATTCCATCAGCCGCAAGGTAAGATGGTGCGACACCGAGTACTACGATATCGAGGGCTACGAGGCATTCTACGGCTTCATCGCAGGCCTCCTCGCAAGCAACTACGACATCACAGACGTTTACGTTGACGGTATCTTCAAGATCGGCGGCAGAGACTACGACAAGTTCGGTCAGCTCCTTGAGAAGCTCGACAAGCTCACCGGCGACGACGTAAACATCGTCTTCACAGTTTCCGCTGACGTTTCTGAGCTTACAGACAACGTAAAGCAGTTCATCAAGTAATTCCGGAAAAAAACAAGATTTTTCCGCAGAACTATTGACATACCCCATAATTTGGTGTATAATATAACTTATGGTGCTCTGAAGGAATATTTAGTATGAGAATTGATCTAAAACAGCTTTTCAGCATTGTCGGAGAGTCAAAGAACATCAGCTGCGAGATCTCCCGGGACGAGCTCTCAGGGATCAAGGGCTTTGAATTTGCCTCGCCGATAGCGATAAAGGGCAGGATATACAACAGAGCGGGCGTTGTCCATCTCGAGTATTCCGCTGACCTCACCCTCCTCCTCACCTGCGACAGGTGCCTGAAGGAGTTCGAGAGGCTTTATCACTTTGATTTTCAGCATATTGTCGTTCCTTCGGTCAGCAGCGATAACGATGAATATATCGTTGCCGACGGCGAGAGCATTGAGCTGAATGAGACTGCCCTGACGGACATAATTCTCCAGCTCCCCACCAAGAACCTGTGCAGGGACGACTGCAAGGGACTGTGTATGGTGTGCGGCTGTGACCTGAACGAGTCCGAGTGCGATTGTCTTGCGACCTGATCCGCAGATCGGAACGGGTCTACATAACACTGAGCTGTGAAGCTCTTACTGTAAGGAGGTGCCAGAATGGCTGTACCGAAGAGAAAAACTTCCAAGGCAAGACGCGATAAGAGACGTTCTGCTGTATGGAAGCTGGACGCGCCGGCAATGTCCAAGTGCGACAACTGCGGCGCATTTAAGGCTCCGCATAAGGTTTGCAAAAACTGCGGCTTCTATAAGGGCGTTGAGGTCCTTAAAATAGACGCTGAATAATCGGCTGGACCCGATGATGAGAAGGAGAGGAGGAGTTATCCTTCTCTCCTTTAACTTTTGTATCATCTGTTGGGAGTTGGATATATGGTCAGGATAAACAGCGTAATACCGGAGTCCCCGGCGTACCGCGCCGGAGCGCGTGCGGGCGACGACCTCGTCCGTATCAACGGGCATGGTGTCAGGGACGTCCTCGATTATATGTACTACGCTGCCGAGACATCGGTGGTCATGGAGCTCCTGAGGGACGGAGAGCCGCTCACGCTCAGTGTCGAAAAGGACGAGTACGACGACCTCGGGCTCGAGTTCGAGACCTTCCTCATGGATTCCAAGCAGCGCTGCTCGAATAAGTGCGTTTTCTGCTTTATCGACCAGATGCCCCCGGGTATGCGCGAGACCCTCTACTTCAAGGACGACGACGCCCGCCTGTCCTTTTTGCAGGGAAACTACGTCACCCTCACCAACCTTGAGCAGTCCGACATCGACAGGATCATCGAAATGAAGCTGAATATCAACGTTTCCGTCCACACGACGAACCCGGAGCTGCGCGTGAAAATGATGCACAACAGGTTCGCGGGCGAGAAGCTGAAATATATCCGCCAGCTTGCGGAAAACGGGATAAAGCTGAACTGTCAGGTCGTGTGCTGTCCGGGACTGAACGACGGCGATGAGCTGCGCAGGACGCTCTCAGACCTCGGCGAGCTCATGCCGAATATCTCCAGCATGGCGGTCGTGCCGGTCGGCGTGACGAAGTTCCGGCAGGGACTTTTCCCGCTCACCATCTTCAATAAGGAAACCGCAGGTGCCGCGATAGACATAATCGAGAGTTTCCAGCGGGAATTCCTTGAAAAATTCGGCTCGCGGACAGTCTATCCGTCCGACGAGTTCTACCTGATCGCAGAACGTGAGCTGCCGGACTTTGATTCCTACGAGGACTTCTCTCAGTATGAGAACGGCGTGGGAATGCTGCGGTCGCTCATCGACGAGTTTGAAAAAGCCCTTGATACAGCCGAATGGGAGGGCGGGGAGAGACACGTCTCGATCGCCACGGGCTACGCACCGTACAAGGTGATGAAGTCGCTCGCGGAGGCTGCCGAGCGGAAATTCCCGCTGCTCAGGTGCGATGTCTACCGCATACGCAACGACTTTTTCGGCGAGACTATAACCGTCACGGGACTTATCACCGCGCAGGATCTCATCGCGCAGCTGAAGGGCAGGGACATCGGCACGGAGCTGCTGCTCTCGGCGTCGATGATAAAGCGGGACGAGCCTATATTCCTCGACGACCTCACGGTAACGGACGTCGAGCGGGAGCTCGGTGTGAAGATCGTGACGACCAACAGCGACGGCTACGAGCTGCTGGACGCGATGATGGGAATATCTTATTAGCAATGGGATTCCAAAGGGTCGACTGACCCTTTGGCGGAGTCCAGAGGCAGCGCCTCTGGCAGGGTTCGGGGCAGCGCCCCGAGAACAGAAAAGCGCTCCGCAAAGGGTGAATCAAAAAACAGTCCGGTGGACTGTTTTTTGAGAGGGAACGCCCTGCAAGTGAGGGCGTTCCCTGAGCGAAAACTCATTGACAGCCATGCTTTATGACAAAAATGATCTTTTACAAAAAATAAAAAACAACACGAAAGGAGCGGAGCAGAATGCCGATACCAATAGTTGCAGTCGTGGGACGCCCGAACGTCGGGAAATCCACGCTGTTCAACAAGCTGATAGGGCAGCGCCTGTCCATAGTCGAGGACACCCCCGGCGTGACTCGCGACCGTATCTACTCGAAGTGCGAGTGGCGCGGACGTGAGTTCATGGTCGTGGATACCGGCGGTATAGAGCCCGACAGCGACGACGTTATCCTCTCGCAGATGCGGCGGCAGTCCGAGCTCGCTATCGAGAAGGCGGACGTCATCGTGTTCGTCACGGATATCCGCTGCGGAGTGACCCCCGACGACTACGCGGTCGCGGAAATGCTGCAAAAGAGCGGAAAACCGGTGATCCTCGCGGTGAATAAGGTCGATTCGCTCGGTGAGCCGCCAATTGAGCTCTACGAGTTCTACAACCTCGGGCTCGGCGACCCATACCCCATATCCTCGGTGCACGGTCACGGAACAGGCGATATGCTCGACGCCGTGTATGAGTACCTCCCCGACGGCGAGGCGGAGAAATACGGCGAGGATCAGATAAAGGTCGCCGTCATCGGAAAGCCGAATGCGGGCAAATCCTCGCTGATAAACCGCATTGCCGGCGAGGAGCGCGTGATAGTCTCCGACATCGCCGGAACTACCCGTGATTCGACCGATACCGTCATCGAGAACGAGCACGGCAGCTTCGTTTTCATCGACACCGCGGGTATCCGCAAGAAGTCGAAGATAAACGAAAAGGTCGAGCACTACAGCGTCCTCCGCGCATACATGGCAGTTGACCGCGCGGACGTCTGCGTGATAATGCTCGACGCAGTCGAGGGCTTCACCGAACAGGACTCCAAGGTCGCAGGCTACGCTCACGAACAGGGCAAGGCGTGCGTGGTCGCGGTGAACAAATGGGACCTCGTCGAGAAGAACGACAAGACCATGCAGGAGTACCGCACGAAGCTTGAGAACGATTTCAGCTTCATGTCGTACGTTCCGTTCGTGTTCATCTCGGCGAAGACCGGACAGCGCATAGACAAGCTCTACGAGCTGATAAAGTACGTCTACGAGCAGAACAGTATGCGCATTTCGACCGGTATGCTCAACGATGTCCTCGCATACGCAACGACGAGAGTCCAGCCGCCGTCGGACAAGGGCAGGAGACTGAAGATCTACTACATGACCCAGCCGTCCACCAAGCCGCCGACCTTCGTTACGTTCGTGAACAGAGCTGATCTGTTCCATTTCTCATACAGAAGATACATTGAAAATCAAATACGCTCGACATTCGGCCTCGAGGGGACACCGGTCCGCTTCGTGGTGAGAGAGCGTGGAGGGAGCGATAAATAAAATGAAAGTAGTACTCGCACTTATCATTGCTGCTGCGGCAGGATATTTCCTCGGCAGTCTGAATTTCTCGATCATTGTCGTAAGACTCATGAAGGGCAGGGATATCCGCGATATGGGCAGCCGTAACGCCGGACTCACCAACACCCTCCGCTGCGCCGGAAAGTCCTGCGCGCTGCTCACGCTGCTCGGAGATATCCTCAAGGGCATCGTCGCAGTTCTCATAGCAAGAGGCTTCTGCAGTCTCCTCCATGCGGGATTCACCCCCGGCAACGACACCCACTACATCGGCTACGTTGCGGGTCTCTTTGCTATAATCGGACACGTTTTCCCGCTGTATTACGGCTTCAAGGGTGGCAAGGGCGTGCTCGTGGGCGCAGCTGCCTTCATCGCTATCGATTTCCGCGTGTTCATCGCACTCATCGCGATTTTCATCGTTATCCTCGCGATCAGCAAGTATGTATCGCTCTCGTCGATCATCGCGACAGCCTATGCACCGCTCGCAGCGCTGCTCATGTCGTGGATAGTGCTTGGCAACGGCTTCGGACGCAGCTTCCTCTACTTCATTCTTACCGTCCCCATGTCCGCTGTCATAATCTGGATGCACCGCACCAACATCGAGAGACTTCTTGCCGGAAATGAGAATAAATTCACGTTCAATACAGTAGACATAACTAAGGAATGATTTTCCACATACAGGAGGACACCTTATGGCAAACATTGTTATACTCGGCTCCGGCGGCTTTGGTCTTGCACTCGCGATAGCCGCAGAGCACAGCGGAAAGCATAATGTCACGGTATGGTCGAAGTTCCAGTCGGAGATCGACGATATAAGGACCCACGGCGAGCACGTCCAGAAGCTGCCGGGAGTACCTGTCTCCGAGAGCATCGCCATGACGAGCGATATATCTTGCGTAAAGGGCTGCGATATGCTGATCTTCGGCATACCGTCCTCGTTCGTCAGGGACGTTGCTAAGCTCGCGAAGCCTTACACTGACGACAGAATGGTCATCGTCAACACCGGAAAGGGACTTGAGGAGGGCTCACTCAAGACCCTCAGCGAGGTCATCACCGAGGAGATCCCCACCGACAAGCTCGTCGTCCTCTCCGGACCCTCCCACGCTGAGGAGGTCGCACGCTGCATACCTACGACTATCGTAGCCGCCTCGAAGGATCAGGAGGCAGCAAAGTCCGTGCAGGAGAGCCTCGGCTCGGACTTCCTTCGCATCTACCTCAATGACGACGTTATCGGCTGTGAGATAGGCGGCGCGCTCAAGAACATCATCGCTCTCTGCGCGGGTATCTGCGACGGCATGGGCTACGGCGACAACACCAAGGCAGCGCTCATGACCCGCGGTATCCACGAGATAGCGCGTCTCGGAATGGCAGTCGGCGGGAATGTCAGCACGTTCGGCGGTCTGACCGGCATAGGCGACCTCATCGTCACCTGCACGAGTATGCACAGCCGCAACAGGCGCGCGGGAATACTCATCGGACAGGGCGTCTCTCCGCAGGAGGCTGTGGAGAAGGTCGGCACAGTCGAGGGCTACTTCTGCTGCCGCGCGGCATTCGAGCTCGCCCAGCGCCTTGGCATCGAAATGCCCATAACCGAGCAGCTGCACAAGGTACTATTCTGCGGCGGAAACGTCCGCGAGGCGCTTGGTGCACTGATGAAACGACCGCTCGTATCTGAGATCTGACGGAGGTAAACAATGGCTCAATTGATCGAATACAGGGGACATATCCGCAACTGGCGCGGACTGTGCCCCGAGCTTGGCATAGACCAGTCGCTCCCGCGCAGTGAGCGCGAGCAGAGCATTATCGTTAAGGCATACGAGAAGTGGGGCAGGGAAATGGCTGACCACCTCTACGGTATGTTCGCATTCTGCATACAGGACGGCGCAAAGCTGTTCTGCCTGCGTGACCAGTTCGGCACCAAGCCCTTCTACTACTACCAGACCGCCGACGGCAGGCTCCTTTGCGGCACGACTATCCGCCGCATAATGGAGCAGGACGGCTTCGTCAAGGAGCTCAACCCCGATATGCTCCAGATCTACCTCACCCTGACCTACGTCGCGGGCGAGGACACGTTCTTCAAGGGCGTGAAGAAGCTCATGCCGGGCAGCTGGCTCGAATTTGAGGGCGGGAAGCTCACTATCGGGCGATATTTCGACCCGTCCGCACAGTTCCGCCCCGACGAGAGCAAGACTCTCGAGGATTGGGCTGACGAGATACACACGACCCTCACTAACATAATGCCCGAGGTCAAGGAGGACAGCGAGACCGCTGAGTCGTTCCTGTCGGGCGGAGTGGATTCGTCTTATGTGCTGGCGATGTCCGACGCAAAGCGCGCGGATTCCTGCGGCTACGACGAGGAGCGCTTCGACGAGTCCCGCATTGCAGCCAAGACCGCTGAGCTTCTCGGCGTGGAGCACAGCGTCGCGAATATCCAGCCTGAGCAGTTCTTCGAGGTCGTGCCCTACGTTATGTACAACATGGAGCAGCCCCTCGGCGACGCCTCCGCGATCGTGTTCACGCTCGGCTGTCAGGCGACCGCGAAGCACACCAAGCTCTGCTATTCGGGCGAGGGCGCAGACGAGTTCTTCGGCGGGTACAATATGTACCGCAACGCCGAGCGCTACGGCGATAACCTCAAGACCTTCTACGTCGGCAATACCAACATCATGAAGGAAGACGAGAAACAGCGTATCCTCCGCAACTATGACCCGAATTTCCTGCCTATCGACCTGGTGAAGGACATCTACGCCGAGAACGAGGGCTGCGACCCGCTGACCAAGATGAGCGATGTTGATATCCGCATCTGGCTGGAGGGCGATATCTACCTGAACGTTGACAAGAGGAGTACTGCCGCAGGTCTGGAGATAAGAATGCCCCTGACTGACCGTAGAATTTTCGACATTGCTTCACGTATGCCCTCAAAGTTCAAGGTGAACGAGGAGCAGAACAAGGTAGCGTTCCGCACCGCTGCCGCAAAGGTTCTGCCGGAGGAGATAGCCTTCCGCAAGAAGCTGGGATTCATCGTGC
>JAFRXR010000033.1 GCA_017443395.1 Ruminococcus sp.
AGGCTATCGGCAAGCGCGTCGATGAGGCTGTCATCTTCGATAAGAACAGACCCGCCGAGTGGGACGCTGGTATCATAGTCCGCGCCCGTCAGGCAGGCAACAACGTTTCCAACAGCAACGATCTTTATGGAGCGCTCCTCGGTGAGAACGGCGTATTCAACAAGGTCGAGGAATTCGGCTATGCGGTCAACGGCGTCGTAGCTTCCCGCGGTATGAGGGCAAAGCTCCGCGGTCTCCGTGACGACAACGGCCAGCCTATCTACAACCCGAATATGCAGGGCTCTACAAACTATGCGCTTGACGGTGCTCCTATGTACTTCCCTGCAAACGGCTCGTTCGATAAGAACAGAGCACAGCTCGTAGCAGGTGACTTCTCACAGGCTGTATACGCTGTCAGACAGGACGTAACGGTCAAGATACTCACTGAGAGCGTTATCCAGGATCCGAGCACAAAGGAGATCATCTACAACCTTGCACAGCAGGATATGATCGCGCTCCGCGTGGTATTCCGTATGGGCTGGGCTCTCCCGAATCCTGCAACTGCTCTTGACGGCGACCGCACAGGCTGCCCGTTCGCATACCTCGAGCCGGCTACACCTATGACGACCAAGACCGTTACCTTCACCGTCAAGGACGGCAGCGACAACGCTATCGAGGACGTTGCTATCGACGTTCAGGGCGCTCGTCTCAAGACTAACTCAAGCGGACAGGCGGTGTTCAATCTCCCTGCCGGCGACTACACCGCAGCGATCAAGAAGAAGGGCTACAAGACTGAGACCGAGACTGTCACGGTCGCAGGCTCTAACGTAACCAAGTCCGTAACGCTTACCGCGAGCACCTGAGAGGAGGTCTGAGCAGTGACAGTCTATGCGGACTATAGCTTCTACACGGACGAATACCTTGCAGGGAGGTCTGCGGCTGTCACGGCTGCGGACTTCCAGTATTATGCACGTCAGGCGAGCGCAGTTATCGCACAGTATACGCACGGCAATATCAAGGCTGATGATATCCCCGATGAGGTGAAGATGTGCTGCTGTGAGCTCGTGGAGACTATGCACGCGGCAGATACCTCCGAGGCTGCACAGAAGCCGGGGGTTTCAAGCGAGAGCGTGCAGGGCTGGTCGCAGTCCTATGAAAGCACAGAAGCCAGAAAAACAGCTCTCAGGGGCTTACAGAGGGACTGCATATACAGGTGGCTCTCGAATACGGGGCTGCTCTATTCGGGGGTGCGGGTATGCTGAAAAACGCCGACTGCACGATATACGAGAAGGACACATACACGCGGCACGTTATACATGACGTGTACTGGAACGATTCACGCGGCGCGGCTGTCACCAAGAACGGTGTGCAGGTGCAGGATAGCGTGCTTGTGTACATCTACTACAGCGACTATGTACCTAAAAATGGCGATATGGTAGTGCGCGGCGCTGTGAACTTTGAATTTGATGCAGCTATGCAGCAGACAGCGTCCGCAAGTATGGCTGCATTCAGAGCGAGCTACCCGCAGTTCGCAGTGGTTCGCAATGTAAACGACTGCCGATACGGCGGTCTCCCGCATATTGAGGTGACTGCACGATGAATGGCGAGCTTAATGCACATCTTGTATGGGATTCCGACCCTGCTGAAAGGCTGGACAAAGCACAGAGATTCATTGACAGCGAGTGCATCAGGCTTATGAAGCCGTATACACCCTTCCGGACTGGTTTAATGGAAAGGTCTGCGACGCTCGGCACTGTCATCGGCAGCGGAAGGATAGTCTATAACAGTCCGAATGCACGGTATCAGTATTACGGCATCGTCTACGGTCCGAATATCCCGATCACCGAGAACGGCGTGGTCGTGGGCTTCTGGTCACCGCCTAAAAAGCACCCGACAAACCGACAGCTGCAATACAGCAAAGCGAAGCACCCGCAGGCACAGCGTATGTGGTTCGAGGTCACGAAGAAAAAGCACGGCACAGCGATACTTCGCGGAGCTGCCGCGGCAGCAGGAGGTAGAGTATGAATATCATCGAAACAGTGCGCTCGATCTTAGAGAGCTTCCCGAAGATATCTCAGGTCTGCAACAGTATCCACATTGACTTTGCCGACCCTGAGCCTACAAGCTACGGTCTCAGCTCCACAGGTGACGAGCTGCTGCGTGAGGACGTTCTCGGCAACCAGCTCCGGCAGCACAGCTTCATGCTGTATACGACGTACAGCAGCATAAACGACTACGAACGCCTGAACAACAGTACTGCGCTGGCTGAGCTGAGTGTATGGCTACACGATCAGACCGGCGCCGAGGTCGAGACGGTCATAGGCGCGGAGACGTGCACAGGAACACTTGAAAAGCTCAGCGCATACAACGGTATGCTCATAAACGTTCCGCAGGGCGACCTTTATGACGGTGTGCAGTATCAGCTCCAGATAATAGCCGAATACACGGTAAGGAGGTAATAAAGTGCCCGAAAATGATGAGATCCTCAGCACTGAGGACAATAATGAAGAACCTGTCGTGCTCCGCAGCGGAGGCGACAACGAAAATAATAACGAGGAGGACGATGACGTGTCTACACCTACTCCGCTTGGAAAACTCAACAGAAATGCACGTCTGCACTATATAGCAACAACCTTTGACTTCACGGCTTCCACGCCGACAGCTGCTACAGCCGCAACATGGTATCTTATCGGTAAGGACGTAGAGGACCTTTCTGTGGAGCTCAACTCTGATACAGAAACGACCAAGAATATCCTCGACGAAGTAAGCGTACAGGATAACGGCTATGAGCCGTCTGTTGATGTCGATACCTACTACGCGACACCTACAGACGGTGACATTTACACGAAACTCAAAGATATCATGATGAACCGTAAGACCGGCGACGCTTGCAGGACGTATATCCTTGAGGTGATCGTTGATACAGACGGCACCATTCACGACGCATGGGTCGAGGAAGTGATCGTCAAGCCTACCAGCTACGGCGGTGCGACAGGCGGCGTCCGTATCCCGTTCAACATTTCCTTTGCCGGCAACCGCCAGCAGGGCACAGTAACGTTCAGCGGCAAGGTGCCGACTTTTGCAACAACATAAGGAGGAAGCACGATGAAGTCTATCAAGTTCGACGAGGGCTACGAGGAATACATGATATCTGATGACCCGTCAAGGATAATAAAAATAAGGCTCGGAGACCCGAATCTGCTCAAGAGGATCAGGACAGCTATGAAGGAGACCGAGAAGCTGTGCGAGAGGTACAAAAGCGCGGGGGCGGATACAGAAAAAATGCTTGAATTCGACAAGGAATTCCGCGAAGTTATCAACAAGGCGTTCGATTCGGATATCTGCACCCCCGTTTTCGGCAACTGTAGTGTCATGGCGCTCACCAGCAGCGGCGAGTTCCTTTTCCGGGCTTTCTGGGACGCTTTTATCCCTCAGCTCGAGGCTGATATCAAAGCGAAAAAGATGACAGCAAAGCTCAATGTTCCCCAGGTGCGCCCCGAAGTGCAGAAATATCTTGATGCACCGACGGTGAAGCCTGTTGCCGCAATGGCTAAGCCTTATACCGAAGTGCCTGACATCAGCAACCTTACCCCTGAGCAGAAGGCTGCACTTCTTGCGCAGCTCAGGGTGTGATAGGCTTCCTCCCTGAGGCTCTGGAAGTCGGCGGGCAGCAGATCGCTATAAACGCCGACTTCCGGAACGTCCTCACTATTTTTGAAGCATTTGACGACCCGGAGATCACGAAAGAGGAAAAGGCAATAGTATGCCTTGCACGTCTCTATGCAGGACCGCTCCCGTACTATCACATAGAAGAAGCATATAAGAAGGCTGTATGGTTCCTCGACGGCGGTGACCTGCCAAAGTCAGATCCGGAAGGCGCAAGGCTCATAGACTGGAACCATGACGGCTCAATGATCTTCCCGGCTGTCAGCAAGGTGCTCGGCACTATAGACGTCCGGTCACTGCCCTTCCTGCACTGGTGGACGTTTCTTGGCAGCTTCGGCGAGGTCGGAGAGGGCTTGCTCAGCACTGTCCTGAATCTCCGTCAGAAGAGATCAAGAGGAGAGAAGCTCACCAAGAGCGAGGAACGCTTCTGGCGGAAAAACAAGAAGCTCTGCCGCATCACGACGCCGGAAGAACAAGCGGCAATTGATGAGACAGAGGAATTCCTTAAAACACTTATTTGACAAAAAGCGTTCTCTGTGCTATAATAAGCGCAGAGAGCATTGCATATAGCGGCAAGGCGGTTTCTCCCCGAACACGGGGAGGTGATGACAATGGTAACATTTACAGAGCTGTTTCAGTTTTCGTTATTGCTTATCGGCGTTATCTCTTTGTGTTACGAAATTTTCAGCAAGGAAAAGTAATACATAAGTTTCTGAACAATAAAAAGAAACACCGCCCCACTCTCCAAAGTTGACGGTGTTTCTATAACATCTCACGGGGAGCAACCGCTGAGTCGTAAGACTTGCAGTGCTCTCTTTATGTATATTATATCACAGATACAGAAAAAGTCAAGGGCGCGGAGGAATTTTTTCTGTGATGAATTATTTACCGCGCGGATATACCTGCGGAGATCACCGCTCAAGCGTCTTTTCAGGCGCATTTTTTATGCCCTGATGAGGGGAAGGATATGAAAAAATACATCTGCCGCTGCTGCGGACGAGTGCTTCTTACCGGGAAGTTTTCCGGCATTATAAGCATAATCTGCCGGCGGTGCAAAACTAAGAATATATTTGTAGAGTAGCTTCACAGCGTACCCAGAGTGCCCGAAGCTCCGAAAAGGAGTGAGGGCAAATGGCTGTTGACGGCAGCTTGACTTTTGACACCAAGATAAACTCAGATGGTTTTGAAAAGGGCAAGGAAAAGATCGTTAAAGAAGCTGAGGAGATCAATGATGAGATCAACAGATCCTCAGACAAGACGGTCGAGGTAAAGGCAGACACATCGCAAGCCCGGCAGAGCCTTGACGAGCTCCAGACCGAGGTCGGCGCTGTGACTGATCAGCCCGTTGAGATCAATGTTGATCCGGAGCCGGTTTCCGACGCCACAAATGAGATAATAGGGTACTTAGATGAGCTGCCAGCTGAGGCAAATAATATTTCCAAGGCTGTCTCAAATGACGTAGGCTCTGCTGCAAAGTCCGCAGAGAAAGAAGTGGGCAGCTCGACGTCCAGTATCGAGGACAGCCTGAAAAAGGTCCAGAAGGGCTTTAAGTCACTTCTTGCAGCGGCTGGTATAGGTCTGAGTGTCGGGACCGTTGTGAAGTACGGCAAAGAGTCTGTCGAGGCAGCGGCACAGGTGAATGCGGCGAACTCTCAGCTCACTCAGACATTCGGCGATCTGAAGGATAATGCCACTGACGCGATGCAGCGTGTGGCGGACACCAGCGGCATAGTAGAGACACGCTTTCAGGGCGTCGGCACGTCGATATATGCCTTTGCGCGGACATCAGGCATGGGTACAGCTGACGCCCTCGGAATGATGGAGGACGCGCTTCAGGTCGCTGCGGACTCAGCTGCATACTATGACCGTTCGCTCGAAGATACAAGCGACACCCTGATGTCGTTCCTCAAGGGCAACTACGCGAACGACGCAGCCCTCGGTCTGTCGGCTACCGAAACGACCAGAAATGCTGCGGCAAACAAGCTCTACGGCAAGTCGTTCCAGGAGCTCTCAGAGGCTCAGAAGCAGCTGACGCTCCTGCAAATGGTCAAGGACGCAAATGCGCTCTCCGGTGCGGAGGGACAGGCAGCCCGGGAAGCTGACGGGTGGGAGAATGTCCTCGGCAACCTGAAAGAATCGTGGCGGCAGCTCCTTGCGGTAGTCGGACAGCCGATACTCAGGGTCGCCACATCATGGGTGCAGCAGCTTACTCAGGCGCTCACATATCTCACTGAAAAAGCACGGACTGCAATGAGTGCGCTCGCCGAACTGTTCGGGCAGGAGATAGGCGACACAGCTTCAGCGACGGATAATATCACCGAGAGCGTATCAGCCCAGGAAGACCTGACGGACGCTGTCGAGGATACTTCAAAGGCGGAGAGCAAGAGCCTTGCCGGCTTTGACAAGATAAACACACTTACTTCCGGCAGCGCTGCCGGTGCAGGTGCAGCAGCCGGTGGAAGCGCAGCTCCTGCAACCGCTGCGCAGAAGCTCAAGGTGGGCACTTCCGGCGCAAACAGTTCTATCGCACGGTTTGCAAAAGACGTCAGGGACGTATTCGGGCAAATCGGCGGCTGGATAGATACCAACTTCTCCCCGACCTTCGACAACATCTGGGCGGGACTCAGCGGTGAGACAATAGAGCTGTACGGCACGATGAAGGATATTTTCCGGGATATTCAGTCGCTCGGGCCTCCGCTGCTCGCGTATTTTCAGGGGGATTTCACGACCTACCTGCAGACGGCGTTCCAGACTTATGGTTCAATAGCAGTAGGCTTGTTTGACACCTTCAACACAGTCTTCGCAGATATATGGAATATCGCAGTATTTCCAATGCTCTCCGACTTCATCACCCTCGGACTTCCGGTGATCACACAGTTCTGCACCGAAAGCGTGCTGTCGCTCGGAACGTTTTTCGAGGAAGTCAAGAGCATATTTGATATGCTGTGGGAGGACGCAGCGAAGCCGGTGCTCACCCAGATAGCCGTTATCTGGGAAGACCTTATGACTGCCATAAGCGACTTCTGGAATACATGGGGAGCTCCTATCTTTGAGGCGTTCAGAGCAGCGATAACTAATGCAGGAAACGCTCTCGGAAATGCTTGGAACAAGGTGTTCAAGCCCATATTTGATAAGCTTGCAGCAGTAATTGACGAGCTCTGGAGCAAGCACCTGAAGCCGCTTGTCAATAACTTCCTCGACTTCGTCGGGACTCTTATTGAAGGAGCTTTGCAGATCTATAATGAGTTCATCGTGCCGATCGTAAACTGGTTCGTCAATAAGTTCGGACCGCCCATAGCTAAGGTGTTCAACTGGATCCTCGATGTTGTCGGCAAGGTCATAGGCAATATCATCGACTTTGTAAGCGACATAGTTACGGTGCTTAAAGGCATAGTGAACTTTATCGTCGGCGTTTTCACCGGTGACTGGGACAGAGCGTGGGACGGTGTCAAGCAGATCTTTGAGGGTATCTGGAATGCTTTCGTTGACATCGTGAAGGCTCCGCTAAATCTTATCATCGGTCTGATCAACGGCTTCATCAACGCGATAGAGAACAGTCTGAACTGGATCATCGACTGTATCAATACTATCAGCGTCGAAGTGCCGGATTGGGTACCGGTGATCGGCGGCTCGACGTTCGGATTCAATCTCGATCATGTCGATCTTGATGAAGTGCCGTATCTCGCGCAGGGCACTGTTATCCCTGCCAACTACGGCAATTTCCTCGCAATGCTCGGTGATAACAAGCGTGAGACTGAGGTCGTGTCCCCTCTGAGCACAATGAAAAAAGCCCTTGCGGACGCGCTGAGGGAAAACGGCGGGAACGGTCCGAAGGAGATAGTGATATATACCTATCTATTCCCGAACAGCTCGGCATTCCACCGCGAGGTAGTCAACATAGTAAACGAGGACAACGCAAGAAAGGGGCTCTGAGTAAATGGTTGCAATCAAGACAATAAACGGCTCTGCTCCACCAATAGAACCGATGAAGGGCGGTTATCGAATAACCAAATCTGACCTATACTCCGACCAGACAGGGCGCTCCGTAGAGACCGGAACGCTTATTCAGTACCTCATAAGGAAGAACGTCTATACACTGGAGCTTTCATATGAAGGCTCAGACAGCGTTATATCTCAAATTGAAACTCTTATCAATAGCACGAACTTCTCTGTTGAGTTCCTTGATTCCGGCACATACGTCACTAAGACAATGTATGCGTCCGACCGCTCGAAAGAGGTTGTGACGCTTCGCCCGGGGCAGGAGAGAACGATTCTGAGCTTTAGTCTGATTGAGGTGTAATTGCTATGTATGAAGTATCACAGGGCTTTCGCACAGCAATGGAGGCGGGAGCTATACAGCACATCAAGGGTGTTCTCACGCTTACGTCTGGCGTTGAAATAACGCTGAACGACGACACCATACTCGGCGAGCCGGATATCGAGAGCCAGTGCGTAGAAAATCGCGAGGTGTTCAACTTCGGTGGTCTCTACGCCGGAAAGCTCTCAATCACGCTTATACTGTCGTTGCATACAGACGTTGTCGTGGGCGGCACAATATCCCTTGATTTTTCCGTCGAGGGGTATCAATCAGGTGCAAATGAGGAGTGGGTCCCGCTTGGTGTGTGGGACGTAAAGAAAGCCGACCGGCAGAATGAGAATATCCTCTCTGTCGAGGCTATGGATAGAATTGACCGCCTCAACTATCCAATGGACGCAGACACATCAAGCCCGATAACTATGGCGAAAGCTATGCAGCGCATTACAGAGCTGACCGGAGTTGAATTTGCACAGGATATAGACGATTTACAGGCGTTTATCGACTATCCGAACCTGTCTATAAACGGCTACGGCTTCGGCTATGCTAAGACGTGCCGCGACGAAGTCCGCATGATTTCTCAGATTATCGGCGGTTTTGCTTTCGCTAACCGTGAAGGGCAGATAGAGTTCCGACAGTTCGGAAACTACTATACAAGCGGCAGCTCGCGTGTATATTACTCAGTGCTTACAATACCGGCGACAAAGCGTTTTTCCGCTAAGCTCAGCGAGTACGGATTCCGCGTGCATTCGGTGACATATACTAATGATTATGGACTTAGTGCGACAGCGGTGCTTAATCCTGACGGCGCTGTTATGGGAGACCTTGGCTATTCAAAAAACCGCTATATCTGGAATAATAACCGTGACGGATATGCTCAAGCACAAATGCTTGAATACCTTGAATCCGTTGATGTTGCGCTTGAAAAACTGATATGGGTTCCAGGAAGAATTGAGTGGTGCGGCGACCCAACGCTTGACCTCGGCGACCAGGTATTGCTTACAGGAGCCGTCGCAGGAGAACAGAGACCGCTTATCATCACAGATATGACATGGTGCTTCCGAGGACGTCAGACGCTTGGCTCTGCTGGTGCAGGTACAGCAACCACCTCAGGAGGCGGTTCAAGCAGCTCGGGCACCTCGTCGTCTGCGAGCATTAATATCACGAACAACGTCACATTGACGATCAACACGGTCGAGCTGACGCCATACGTCGGCGAGGTCTTCGCAAGTGAGCGCACCGTTGCTGACGGACGCTTCAGCTGCAAGGGTCAGACAACGGCGTTTATCGACGTAACGATGATACTGCTCGGCACGGAGGACGCTACACTCGCAGCGGCGGTGCATCTCAACCAGATAGCACAGACCGTGCGTCCGAAGATAACGCTGCATGACGGCGAGTATCAGACACTGCACTTCACGGTACCGGTCGTGGTGCCGGGCGGCAAGAACAGCGTTGCGGTAGTCCTCGCAGGTGCGTGTGAGGTAGTCGATGTGCAGGCGTATGTCTGGGGGCAGGAGCTGACAGCCGAAGCGCCCGACCCGACCCACGAAAGCGACTACACCTACACGATCAGCAGCAGTCAGGCGACAGTCACGGGATATCTCGGCAGCAGCCTGTCCCCGAAGATACCGTCTTACTTCGAGGGCGCACCGACAGTTATCATCGGAAGTGAATCGTTTACCGAATCAGAGATTCAAAGCGTCTATATCCCTGACGGCGTGACGAGGATAGAATAAGGAGGGATTATATGACAGGTAGTGGAACACAGGCTGATCCTTATGTACCGTCGAGCTGGGCGGAGTTTGTGACGGCTATCGGCACGGCTAACGCCTATGTATCAGTGTCGGAGGGCACAGTGTGGGACATGAACGAGATACAGCCCACTGGATTCAACTCAACGATAGAATGGAAAGCCCTAAGAGTAGACGGAAACGGCTTGCAGATTAAGAACCTGTATTTTTACGGTGGCGGTTGCTTCAAAATGCCCAACAGCAACTACGCAGCTATCTATAGTATTAAGTTCTTGAACTTTCTTGTTGAAGATTCAGCATTTGTTGATACTTCACAGTATTACAACTACTTAGTGCCTTTTTACTCTTGCGCATTCAGCGGTAAAATTGTTAATGGTTCGCTATCAAAGACTAATTCAAACGCCGATAATAACAAGCAGATAAGTTTTCGGCAGTGTTCGATAAATGTTGATTTGAGTGGAAATAGCGCAGTATTCAACGCTTACTCTAATAGTAATTATTTTTCTGTTAACGCGCAGAATTGTAATATCAAGGTGTCAGGTTCATCAACGAGAACAAATAGTTGTCAGGTAAAGTTACAGAATTGCTTGTGGACGGGCGATATGCCTACTGACATATGGCTGCAAGGCTATACTAATGACTTCTCGTCGTACAACATTATCGACGCGAATATTGGCGCAAGCAGAACGATAACAGGTACGACATGGGCGATGACCGGAAATCTTGTGAACAGCGACAAGATAGCAAGCGGCGCGACGGTTGATGCTGCGTATAGCCGTGTAACCTCAGAACAGCTCCGCGACGCTTCGTATCTCAACTCTATCGGGTTCCCGATTGCGACATAAGGAGGGGATAGCATGAGTTGGATAATGCAAGACGGCTATCCGACCAACACAGACTTCATTGACTTACCCTCTGCGGCTATGGCTACACCGTATCCTCATGCACTGTGGCGTATCACGGAGGGCGTGAATGACGGGCTGCCTTATAATATGCTTATGCCGCTCGACGAGCCTACAGGTGCATTCATGAACGCTTCGCAGCTCGCGAAGGCGCGAATTCCCGCAAGCACGAAGTATATCGGAGAGTGGGCGTTCACCAACACCGCGCTCACATCGGTGCGAATAGCGCAGGACTGCGAGTACTATCCGACGAGCTTTCCAGCGGGGTGTGAGGTTGAGTTCTACACGCCGGACGGTGTTCCTTCCGGTACATACGGACAGCTCCTCGACAGTGAGGGCATGATGATAATCGACGCTGACGCCGCAAGAGTCTACGTCACGGAATAAGGAGGATAATATGGCAGACGACATCAGAAAACTGACCCACACGACCTCAGATATCGACGAAACTATCGACGAGGTCGGGGGAGCGCGAGGGGAGTATGATTCCCTCGGGGAGAGACTGGACGATATCGGAGGCGAATCAGCAGAGGACAGGGCTGCACTCGTTGAACTTGTGGACGGTGGGGCTAAAAACCTTGCACCTAATACTGCGACAAGCGGAACAGCTTCTAATGTTGTGTTCACGGTCAACTCAGACGGAACAGTAATTGCGAACGGCACAGCAAGTACGGCGGCATGGTTCGAGATTACAGGCAGTATTACACTTCCGGCTGGTGCCTATGTAATCAGTGGCGGTGAAGTCGTGGACTCCGTGGTTAACGTGCGTGTCGTGTTAGCGACGAATACCTCCTCTTCTGATATTATAGCCGATTCAAACGGGGAAGCAACAACGTTCACGCTCGATTCTTCAACTACAGCTAACGTGTACATTCGTATGTCAACCGGACGTACTGCGAACAACGTAGTTGTCAAGCCTATGCTCTGCACCAAAGCCGCATGGGACACCTCTCAAACTTATCAACCCTACAGAAAGAACCTCGCTGAACTTACGGTTGATAGTGATGAGGACAGAGCTGCATTAGTTGAGATAGTTGATAATGGTGCTAAGAACATCCTTGACTTAACGAAAGCGACAGAGGTTGTTAGAGCGGATGAATTGTCTTACACTCTTGCTGCTGATGGCACATTGACCGTAACGTGGACTGCTGACCTTTCAAATAGCGGTAAAACCATTAATTTCAAAGGTTTTCCTTACAAAGCCGGCATCTATATTTTATCGGGAGCACAACTTGACGGTTCGTCTACCGCAGTAAGAGCCGATGTAAGGCAAGGCAGCACTGCCGTTGTTATGGACTACGGGCAGCCACCTACACCATTTGAATTACCTTCTGAAGGATATAATTACGTTATCCGAGTGCAAGCTCCGGCAGGCTCAGCCACATTTAAGCCAATGATATGTACCGAAGCTGCTTGGAACATCTCTCACGCATATCAGCCTCCCAGACCGTCATATCAGGAGTTGTATGAGCGAGTTGTCGCCTTGGAACAGGCACAGCAGTAATATAAGGAGGTAAATCATGCAATACATAATTATGCTTACAATAGTGCTCGGACTGGCACTTGCGGACTTCGTGACCGGTATCATCAAGGGCTATGTGACTGGCAAGCTGAGCTCCGCGAAAATGCGGCGCGGAGGTCTGAACAAGATATGCGAGTTGATTGTCATGGTAACTGCCTGTGGACTGGAAATCGGCATACGTCGACTTGGCACGTACTACAGCAGCAACGTTCTCGCCGGTATCACCAGTGCGGTCGCAGCTATAGCGGTGTTCATCTATATCGCGATCATGGAGATCATATCAATTCTGGAAAACTACGCAGAGATCAATCCACAGGCGGCAGGCTGGATAAAGGCTATCCTGCGGCGCCTGAAAAATTTCAAGGAGGATAAAAATGAATAGTCCATATATGGGGAAATTCCGCGTGACACAAGCTTTTACGCTCACGAAGCACGACGGGCTCGACCTCGTCGGCGTTGACAGCAAGGAGATCCACGCGACGGTAAACGGCACCGTCCACTACGCCGGCTGGGAGAACCCGAACGACCACAGTCAGGGCTTCGGGCAGTATGTCTGCATCAAGTCCGGCAACAGGTACTATTACTACGGACAC
>JAFRXR010000034.1 GCA_017443395.1 Ruminococcus sp.
ACTCAGGGGCAAAACTTTTTTATGACTATCAGTCTGTAATTCGTCGGCTCAGCCCTGCGCAGCGAGCTCCTGACGCATCATGCATAGGTCGAAGATGTTGAGCACGCCGTCTCCGGAGAGGTCTGCCGCCTTCCAGTCACGGAGCTCAGTCCCCTGCACGCCGAGCAGCCACTTCTGGAGCAGTACCAGATCGGCAGCCCCGAAGGCTCCGTCCGCATTGACATCTCCGCGGACAGTCTTATGCTCGCTGAATCCGGCAGTTACGGACTTCGCCTTATCAAGGGTCACAGTCACGGTCAGCTCGCTGCCGGAGATGTCCCCGCCCCAGCCGGTGAAATCGTATCCCTCATCGGGGACGGCGGTCAGCGTAACGGGACAGTCCGCAGAGTACTCGCCGCTCCAGCTGCCCGAAGCGTCGGGGGTTATGGAGTTTATGCGAATGCTGCCGTTCCCGGAGGTGTTCAGCGTTATCGTGTTCATGGACGGCGAGAGCCCGAGGTAACTGCGCATATCCTCGAGGGTATAGCCTTTGCGCTGACGGAAAAATTCCTTTATCTGCGGGAGCGTCTGATTCGTGTACTGCGAGCGGTTGTAGCTGAGATTGATGTCTTTTGAGCCGCCGAAGAATCCCCACCAGCGCACGGTCGTCTGCGCGAGCGGCTCTGTGTAGTCCCTGCTGTAGACACTTATCATCGCGTCGACTTTTTCAGGAGTGAGCACTTCGTTCGCATAGTCGCAGTAAACGTTCACGAAGCGGGTGCGGAAGTCCTTGTTTTTCAGAAGGTTGATGAACAGGTTCGTCGGGGCGTATTGTCCGCCGTCATCAAAGTACTCCATGTGGCGGAAGCTGTCGTAGGCATAGCCCTCGACGCCGCCGAAATCCGCGTAGGTCTTGCCCATAGTGTAGTCGTAATCGAACGAGATGAACCGCCATTTGCCGTCACTGTAGGGATTGCCCTCGATGACCTTGCCTGTATTGCGCCAGAGGGCGTAGTTGTAGTTCGGCCAGTCATACGTCCCGAGATAGAGACCCGCCGCATAGTGGTCGATAAGGCTGTCGATATCCACAACGTTGCAGACCGCCCGATAATTCGTGTCGTCAGTGAGGTCGAGCACAGCGTACTCGTCACAGAAGTCCATGAAGCCGTCAAACTCCTGCTGTGAGCCCTCCTCGAGCTCGCCGTTCTTTATCATCGCGACGCCCTTTTTGTCGATACCGTAATTGCTCTCGATGAAGTAGTCGGAGAGCTTCTCGACTATCTCATAGAGCCCCCAGTATTCGCCGTTGAGGAACACTACGCAGCTCTGCATATCCTGGGTGGTGAGGTTTTCCCTGCCGGCAACGAGCTTCTGCGCGAAGCCGTCGCGGAGACGTCCCTCCTCGCCGACAGCCCTGAGCGAGATCGAATCGTATTTGTCGATGAGGGAGCCCGTCCAGTCATAGTTCCCGGGAATGACCGGGTACTCGAGCTTGGAGGCGCCGTAGTCGCTCCTCGCGTAGAGGTGGAAGCTCTTCTGGGCGGCATTACGGGTCGAAGCGCCCTTTATGCGTATACCCATTCGCTGCTCGACAACGTTCTCGCCGCTGCGGAATATGGTGATATCAGCCTCACGCTCCCACTCTCTGCCGTGCGAAAAATAGTTGCAGATGTTGTCCGTATCCCAGACGCTCTTCTGCGGGTCGTAGGAGGAGCTGCTGCGCCACGCGAGGTACTGCTTTCCGGTGACGTAAATGCCCTTTTCAGCGTCGAAAAGGTCAGCGGGGTCAGCAACGATCGAAACCACAGTCATGTTCCTGTACTGTGCAAGGTCGCCGCTGGTCACGAAGTACGTCTGGCTCACGACCCTGCTGAATGCTCCGTCGGCGTTTTTGGCAGCCGCACGCACGACAGTTGCCTTGTCCACATTGAATGTCGGCTTGCGGTATCCTGTTCCGCGCGAAACGGACGTATCCGAGCTGTCGTTCTCCTCGCAGCTGCTGTAGATGTTGGGCTCGTTCGTGCGGTCCTTCACGGTTATCGCCGATGTGTACACCTGCGCCGTTGAAGATGTGAGCGGGTCGCTGCCGTCGGTGGTGTAGTATATGGTCTCATTCGCGTCCGCGGAGAGCATCAGCGAGAAGTCAGTTCCATAGAAGCCGGACGGTGCTGAGAATCCCGGCGCAGAAACAGTGACATTATTAGCCTTTGCCGGAGTGGGAGACATTATCTCAAATTTGTCCCCGCCGTCGGGAGTTCTGCCGTAGGTGACGTCATTCCCGAGCGTAGGCAGTTCTATCTGCTGCAGGATACTTCCCGAAGGATCGGACAGCACAACTGTGTCGCCGTTCTTGCTGAGTGCAAAGCCTGTGTGGAGCTCCGCGGCGGTGGACTGCTGCTTGCTGGCAAAGACGACCATGTGTCCGCCGGCTTCGATGACTGTACCGCTCGGGAACGTGAAGAACAGCGGCTTTGCTGTGTCATCGGAAAGTCCCCAGCCGGAAAGGTCAACAGCCTTACTGCCCGGATTATAGAGCTCTATCCAGTCGGAGTAAGCGCCGTAGCTGTCTGCAAGGCAGGCTTTGTTCTGCGAGCAGACCTCGTTGATGCATACGGCAGGCTCGGCTGCGCAGACGGTATCCATCATGTCCGACGGCAGTACAGCCGCCGTCAGGGCGCAGGAAAGCACCGCTGCGGTAAATCTGGTACTCAGTTTCACAATGAACCCCTCTCTTTCAATAGTGAAATATTGATATTACCGAGTGCTTGTTTGATCGTGCCATTATAAATGACTGCTATATTTTCATTATACCGGCAGATCACGCTGCTGTCAAGGGGTGATCTGAAAGGGCAGGGGAGGGGGGATTGAGTACGGCGCAGGTCTGCTCTGTCTCTTCAGGCCGCATGAAACAAAAAAAGCTCCCTGGGGAGCTTTTCTGAGTTATGAAGATATAAACGCAGCTCAGATGATATAGAACCAGCTCGTGTCCTCATCTGCTTGGGTGCTCTCAACGGGCTTGGAGGCGTCGTAGCTGCTGCGGAGCTCCTGATTCTTGACGCTTATCTTGGCTCCGTCCGGAAC
>JAFRXR010000035.1 GCA_017443395.1 Ruminococcus sp.
GGGCTGTTCAGTCTGCTTTACATGGCTTCGCTCATCACGATAAACGTCGGGATATTCAATCTTCTGCCGATACCCGGGCTCGACGGCGGACGCCTTCTGTTCTGCCTTATCGAGCTCGTCCGCGGAAAGCCTGTCAAGCCGGAGCACGAGGGGTACGTCCACCTCGCGGGCATGGTGCTGCTGTTCGGACTTATGATATTCGCGACCTACAACGATATAATGCGCCTCATCACCGGAGGCTGACCACAGGAGGTATAAAATGAGAAACGTCAAAGCTGTTAAAGTCGGGGACTGCGTCCTCGACGGAAAGCACATATATATACAGTCCATGCTGAACCGCCGCTCCGACGACATCGAGGGCAGCGTGCAGCAGGCAAGGGAGCTCGAGGCAGCCGGCTGCGAGATCATCCGCGCCGCTATCCCCGATATGGAGGCTGTGAAGCTCATTCCCGCTATCAAGGAGGCAGTGAAGATACCGCTCGTCGCGGATATCCACTTTGACTACCGCCTCGCCATAGAAGCCGCTGCTGCGGGCGTGGACAAGATACGCATAAACCCCGGCAACATCGGCGGCATGGACAGAGTAAAGCAGGTCGTTGACGCCTGCCGCGCAAGGAGCCTGCCAATCCGTATCGGCGTGAACTCCGGCTCCCTCGAGAAGGAGCTTCTCGCAAAGTACGGCTCTCCCACGCCTGAGGCACTTGTGGAGAGCGCCCTCAATCACGCAGCTATGCTCGAGCACTTTGACTTCGACGACATCGTGATCTCGATAAAGTCCTCGGACGTTAACCGCATGATAGCCTCGTACCGCCTTGCTGCGGAGAAGTGCAGCTACCCGCTCCACCTCGGCGTGACCGAAGCCGGAACTGAGCGCATGGGACTTATCAAGTCCGCAGTGGGCATAGGCTCGCTGCTATGCGACGGTATCGGCGAGACTATCCGCGTGTCCCTCACGGACGAGCCCGTGAAGGAGATCGAGGCTGCGAAGGATATCCTCAGATGTATCGGAAAGCGCGGGGGAGTGCGCTTCGTATCGTGTCCCACCTGCGGACGCACCCGTATCGACCTCATCGGTACTGCAAAGAAGGTCGAGGAGGCATTGAAAAACGTAGATAAGGACATCACCGTAGCCGTAATGGGCTGCGTTGTGAACGGTCCCGGAGAGGCCCGCGAGGCTGATATCGGCATTGCCGGCGGCGACGGCTGCGCAGTCCTTTTCAGGAAGGACGGCACGCAGC
Organism: Ruminococcus sp.; assembly: GCA_017443395.1. Lineage (GTDB taxonomy): Bacteria > Bacillota > Clostridia > Oscillospirales > Ruminococcaceae > Ruminococcus. Next base: position 1,239 of record JAFRXR010000035.1, read on the forward strand.
GAAAGATAAAGGAGGAGGACATCGTTTCCGAGCTCCTTGCGGAGGTTGAAAAGCTTTAATGAACATTGTTCTTGCGGAATTCCTGAAGGACTACGGTGCGGAGATACCCGAGAGCGTGCGCGGGGGAGAGATATTCAAGCTCACCTATTCCGACTCGCTCGACAGCATGACCTTTTTCGCGCACTTTGACTCGGTCGTGCCGAGCGACGATGTCTTTGCATTCGAGCACGCGGTCGAGACAGCGGTAAAGGTCAGCCGGATACGCCTGATGTGCCGGTATCCGGAGGAGCGCTTCGGCATGGACTGCTACGGCGAGCTGCTGAAGCTGATAAAGCGCGACATACCGGTGGTGAACGGCTTCCTCGACGGCGCGGAGGTCACTCTCGCCGATGACGTATTACATATCGAGATCACCCACGGCGGACGCGATATCCTTGACAGATTCAGCTTCACGCGCGGGTTCTCGCAGCTCATATACAACCAGTTCGGCAGGCGGATAAGGGTCGAGCTCGGCGGCGGGACGTCTGTCTCCGAGAAGGAGTACAGTGAAATGGTCGAGCGGCTCGAGGCTGAGCTCCCCGACTACAGCGACCAGCTCGTGCCGGAGAAGTCCGAGGAGGAGCAGCTCCGTGAGGCTGCCGCAGCGGCGGTCCCGACGAGGTCTGTTGACATCACCTCCCTCGACACCGGCTTCGACCCCGAGAGCGCACAGATAATCAAGGGCAAGGCTATCCGCGAGAAGCCCGTCCCCATTTCCGAGGCGATACAGCTCCTCGGCGAGCGCACGGTCATAGTGGGCGACGTCTTTGCCTCCGAGGTCAAGGAGCTCCGCAACGAAAAGACCGTTGTGACCTTCGACATCACCGACTACAGCGGCTCGATAAAGCTCAAGATATTCGGCAAAAACGAGGAGATAGAGGAGATGAAGCTCGCCTCCGTGAAGAAGGGCGCGACCCTCCTCGCCGCGGGCAAGCTCGACTACGACCAGTACGCGCGCGACATCGTGCTCAGTCCGTCCTCGCTGATAAGCGTCAAGCGTATCCCCAAAATGGACAACTACCCCGAGAAGCGCGTCGAGCTGCACTGCCACACTAATATGTCCGCAATGGACGCGGTGACGGACGTTGTCACGCTCATCAACCGCGCGGCTTCGTGGGGACACCCTGCAATGGCGATAACCGACCACGGCTGCGTGCAGGCATTCCCGGACGCGATGTACAATATGCCCAAGGACTTCAAGGCTATCTACGGCTGCGAGGCTTACGTCGTGAACGACCTCGACCGCCCGCTCATCGTCAAGAAGCCCGACTCACGCTCCGTTAATGACGAGATAATAGTCTTCGACGTCGAGACCACAGGTCTCAGCTTCGCCAACGACCGTCTCACCGAGATAGGTGCGGTCAAGCTGAAAAACCTTCAGGTCGTGGACAGCTTCAATACGAAGGTCAACCCCGGGAAGCATATCCCCGAGAAGATAACCGAGCTCACCGGCATAAGCGACGCTGACGTCATGGGTGCTCCGCTTGAGGACGAGGCAGTCCGCAAGTTCATGGAATTCTGCGGGGACAAGCCAGTGCTCGCGGCGCACAATGCGAACTTCGATACCACCTTCATCAACGAGGTGTGCAGGCGCCATGACATAGATTTCGACTACAACTGGATAGATACGCTGGTGCTGTGTCAGGCTATGCTGCCCGAAATGGGACGCCATAAGCTCAACCTCGTGGCAAAGACGCTCAAGCTCGGCAAGTTCGACCACCACCATGCCTCCGACGACGCCCTCATGCTCGCGAAGATTTACATTGAGCTCATCGGACGCCTCATCAGCGAAAAGGACGTCAAGACCCTAAACGACATCAATTCCAAGGTCGCGGATATCGACGTGAAGAAGCTGAAAAGCTACCACCAGATAATCCTCGTGCGCAATCAGGCGGGACTGAAAAACCTCTACAAGCTCGTCTCGAAGAGCAACCTTGACTACTTCTACAAAAAGCCGCTCATACCCAAGTCCGTGCTGCTCGAGCACCGCGAGGGACTCATCTTCGGAAGCGCCTGCGAGGCGGGCGAGCTGTTTCAGGCAATGGTCGCGAAGCAGCCCGAAAAGAAGATCGAGGAGCTGGCTAAGTTCTACGACTACCTCGAGATACAGCCCATAGCGAACAACGAATTCATGGTGCGTGAGGGCGCCGCCGAGGACGACGAGGAGCTGCGTGACTACAACCGCCGTATCGTAGAGCTCGGCGACAGGCTGGGGATACCGGTCTGCGCGACCTGTGACGTCCACTTCATCGACCCCAAGGACGCGATATACCGCAAGATAATCCTCGCGACAATGGGCTTCAAGGACGCTGAGAACCAAGCCCCGCTCTACTTCCGCACCACGGAGGAGATGCTCGCGGAGTTCGCGTATCTCGGCGAGGAAAAGGCGAAGGAGGTCGTCATCACCAACACCAACGCCATCGCCGACATGATAGAGGTCGTCCGTCCTATCCCCAAGGGGACGTTCACCCCGACTATCGACGGCGCCGAGGAGGAGCTCACCCGCATAACCAACGACCGCGCCCGCGAGATCTACGGCGACCCGCTCCCGGAGCTCGTCGAGAAGCGCCTGAACAGGGAGCTCTCGTCGATCATCAAGCACGGCTTCTCGGTACTGTACATCATCGCTCAGAAGCTGGTGTGGAACTCCGAGGAGAACGGCTACCTCGTTGGCTCGCGCGGATCTGTCGGCTCGTCGTTCGTGGCGTCAATGGCGGGAATCTCCGAGGTAAACCCGCTCCCGCCGCACTACATCTGCCCGAACTGCAAGCACAGCGAGTTCCTGCTGGACGGAAAGTACGGCTCCGGCTTCGATCTTCCAGCGAAAAAATGCCCCGACTGCGGCAAGGATATGCTCCGCGAGGGACACGATATCCCCTTCGAGACCTTCCTCGGCTTTGACGGCGACAAAGCCCCTGATATCGACCTGAACTTCTCCGGTGAGTACCAGTTCTGGGCGCACCGCTATACGGAGGAGCTGTTCGGAAAGTCCAACGTTTTCAAGGCGGGGACTATCTCCGGCGTGCAGGACAAGACCGCCTTCGGCTACGTCAGGAAGTACTGCGAGGAGAACGGTATCACGCTGAATGCCGCGGAAATGAACCGCCTTGCCATAGGCTGTACAGGCATAAAGCGCACGACCGGTCAGCACCCGGGGGGAATGGTCGTCGTGCCGTCTGATTACGAGGTGTACGACTTCACCCCCGTTCAGCACCCGGCTGACTCCGCGGACTCCGACATCATCACCACCCACTTCGACTACCACTCCCTGCACGACACTATCCTCAAGCTCGACGAGCTCGGACACGTTGTCCCCACGCTCTACAAGCACCTTGAGGACCTCACAGGGATGAAGATAAAGGACGTCCCCACGTCAGACCCCGACGTCATAAAGATGTGTACCGACTGCTCGGTGCTCGGCGTGACGCCGGACGACATTTTCTGCAAGACCGGAAGCCTCGGCATACCAGAAATGGGTACGGGCTTCACCATACAGATGCTCCTTGACGCCAAGCCCACCAAGTTCAGCGACTTCCTCCAGATATCGGGACTGTCGCACGGTACCGACGTTTGGCTCGGCAACGCGAAGGATCTCATAGACCAGGGCACCTGCACCATTTCCGAGGTCATCGGAACGCGAGACAGTATCATGACCTACCTGCTTTATAAAGGCGTAGAGCCGAAGCAGGCGTTCCAGATAATGGAGGACACCCGTAAGGGAAAAGCCCCCAAGACCTTCACACCGGAGCGCATACAAATGCTCCGCGACCACGACGTCCCCGAGTGGTACATCGAGAGCTGCCTGAAGATCAAGTATATGTTCCCGAAGGCACACGCGGCGGCATACGTCATCGCGGCGATAAAGCTCGGCTGGTTCAAGCTGCATATGCCGCTCGAGTACTACGCGACGTACTTCTCAGTCCGCGGCGAGGACTTCGACGCAGAGCTCGCCGTAAAGGGCAGGGCAGCGGTGCGCGCAAGACTGGAGGAGCTCCGCGAGCTCGGCAACGACCGCAGCAAGAAGGAGAGCGACCTCTACGATATACTCCTCATCACGAACGAAATGCTCGCCCGCGGGTATGAGTTCCTGCCGATAGACCTGTTCAAGTCGCACGCGGTGGACTACCTCGTGGAGGACGGCAAGCTCAGGATACCGTTCTCGGCGATGAGCGGCGTCGGAGAGAACGCAGCACAGGGCATTTACGAGGCAGCGCAGAAGGGCGGCTTCATCTCCGTGGAGGAATTCCAGCAGGTGAGCGGTGCGTCAAAAACCACAATCGACCTGTTGAAAACCATAGGAGCCTTTGGTGATCTTCCCGAATCTTCGCAGATGTCTTTCTTTTAGCTTGACTTCGCTTTAGTAATATGTTATCATATTATCATGTTAGCAGACTAAAGTGAATCCCAGACCTATATCAGGAGGTTACATATGAAAAACTACGACCTTATCACACCCGAGGGCACGAAGGATCTTCTCTTCGGCGAGTGCCTTCTCAGAAGGAGCATCGAGAACACGCTCCTCAGTATCTACAGGAGCCGCGGCTACAGCGAGATGATAACTCCCGGGCTTGAATTCTTCGACGTTTTCAGCCTCAATTCCCGCTATTTCCCGCAGGAGAACCTCTATAAGCTCACCGACAGCAAGGGACGTCTCCTCGTCATGAGACCCGACTCCACCATGCCCATCGCGCGAGTTGCAGCCACACGTCTCCGCGACGCAGCGCTCCCGCTGAAGCTCTGCTACGATCAGACTGTCTACACCACAGAGGCAGCCCTCAAGGGACGCAGCGACGAGATACGTCAGACCGGTATCGAGCTCATCGGCTCGGACCTCAGAATGGCTGACCTCGAGGTCATCGCGGCAGCGGTCGATTCGCTCAGCTCCTTCGGCATGAGCTACTCCCTCGAGATAGGACATATCGGCATTTTCAAGGAGCTCGTGAGCCGTCTCGACGCGCCGGATAAGGTCAAGGAGCGTATCCGCCGCCTCATCGAGAACAAGAACTTCCCCGCACTGAACGATCTTCTTGATTCTATTGGCAGCAGCTCGACCACCGCTGCCCTGAAGAAGCTCCCCGCACTTTTCGGCGGCGAGGAGGTATTCGAGCGCGCAGAGGAGCTCATGCCCGACGAGCACATCAAGCGTCTCCTCGACGAGCTACGCTGCATTTACGCCGACGCAGCCCAGCTCTGCGGTGAGAACGGCACGATCACGGTCGATCTCGGGCTCGTGAACAAGACTGACTACTACACAGGACTTATCATAAAGGGCTATTTACAGGGACACGGCGAGGAGGTCCTCTCCGGCGGACGCTACGACCGTCTCATCTCCGAGTTCGGCTACGACGTCCCCGCTATCGGCTTTGCGGTGAACGTCAACGGCGTGTCGAAGGTGATAGAGAAGAACGGCGCCCTTCCGGAGGTACCCGCAGCCGACGCGATAGTTTTCGCGGAGGAGGGCTGCGAGGTCGCGGCGCTCAAGGCAGCACAGGAGCTCCGCGCTCAGGGGCTGATCGTCGAGAATGCGCTCTTCGACGACCTCGGATCCGTGAGAGCCTACGCCCGCGAGAAGCGCATAGCCAAGGTCGTTGTGATAGACAGCGACGGTAAGGAGGATCAGGAATGAGCAGACCTATAAGAATGGCTCTGACAAAGGGCAGACTTGAAAAGGACACAGTCGGGCTCCTCGAAAAGCTCGGCTTTGACTGCACAGCAGTCCGCGAAAAGGGCAGGAAGCTCATTCTTCCCGTTCCGGACGCGAACCTCGAGGTAGTCCTCGCAAAGGCGAACGACGTCATCACCTACGTCGAGCACGGCGTGTGTGACATGGGCGTGGTCGGCAAGGATACGATAATGGAAATGCGCGGCAAGTTCTTCGAGCTTGTTGATCTCGGCTTCGGACGCTGCAAATTCGCCCTCGCGGCAAAGAAGGGGAGCGATTTCTACAGCGGCTACGGCGTCAAGACCATTGCCACAAAGTACCCGAACGTCGCCCGCACCTTCTTCGAGAAGAAGGGCATGGACGTGGATATCGTCAAGATAGAGGGCTCCGTGGAGCTCGCACCGCTGCTCGAGCTCGCGGACGGCATAGTTGACATCGTCGAGACCGGCACGACCCTGAAGGAAAACGGGCTCGAGGTCATCGAGGACGTAGCTCCCATTTCGGCACGCCTCATCGCGAACACGGTCAGCCTGAAAATGCGTCAGGCTGAGATAGAGCGGCTCATCAAAATGATAGAGGAGAATCTGTGATGAAGAAGATATATGCAAACGGCACGGCTGAGCGCGAGTTCCTTGCGGAGCTCGGCAGGAGAGCCGGCGAGACCAATAAAAAGGTCACCGAGACCGTCTCCGCGATAATCGAGGACGTCCGTCTCAACGGCGACACGGCAGTAAAGAACTATACCCTCAAATTCGACGGCAGTCTCCCGCAGTACTATGAGGTGCCCCGCGAGGTCATCAACGACGCCCTCACCGAGGCTGACCAGGACTTCGTGGACGCTCTCCTCAACGCGCAGGAGAACATCGCCGACTTCCACAACCGTCAGGTGGAGCAGGGCTTCATCAACGCGAAGGCTGACGGCTGTATCATGGGACAGAAGGTGCGCGGACTTTCCCGCGTGGGACTTTATGTCCCCGGCGGCACGGCGGCTTATCCGTCGAGCGTGCTGATGAACGCCATCCCCGCGAAAATAGCCGGCGTCAGGGAGATAATCATGGTGACGCCTCCCCTGAAGGACGGCACACCCAACAAGGATATCCTCGTGGCAGCCGCGATATGCGGAGTTGACCGCGTGTTCCTTTCCGGCGGCGCACAGGCTATCGCGGCGCTCGCTTACGGCACTGAGGAGATACCGAAGTGCGACAAGATAGTAGGTCCCGGAAACATCTACGTCGCGACGGCTAAGAAGCTGCTCTACGGCGTTGTGGACATCGACATGATAGCCGGTCCGAGCGAGATACTCGTCATCGCCGACGACACAGCTGATCCTAAGTTTGCGGCAGCAGACCTCATGTCTCAGGCGGAGCACGACGTCCTTGCCTCGGCTATTATGGTGACGACCAGCGAGGCACTCGCAGACGCGACTCTCGCCGAGATAGACCGTCAGAAGCAGTATCTTTCACGTAAGGATATAATCGAGAAGTCCCTCGCGGACTACGGCGCGATCATCATTTCCAAGGATCGCGCACAGTGCGTAGAGCTGGCAAATGAGATAGCTCCCGAGCACCTTGAGGTGCTCATGGAGAACCCCATGGAGCTCCTCGGCAGCATCGAGAATGCGGGCTCCGTGTTCCTCGGGAACTACGCCTCCGAGCCGCTCGGTGACTACTACGCAGGACCCAACCACGTCCTCCCCACGAGCGGCACAGCGAGATTCTTCTCGCCGCTCGGAGTTGCGAGCTTTACCAAGCGCATGGCTTACACCTACTATACCGAGGACGCACTCCGCAGCGCGAAGGACGACATCGTCCTCATCGCTGAGCGCGAGGGTCTGACAGCTCACGCGAACGCAATAAAGGTGCGTTTTGAATAATGGATAAATGCGGAGACGGGCGTGTGATCGCACCAATGTCGCCGGAGCGGCTCAGCGGGTATGCCGAGCTGTATTCGGGAGCATTCAGCGCTGCGCCGTGGAGCGAGCCGTGGACGCCGGAAGCTGCCGAAAAACGTATCGGCGCGATGATGTCCGCACCGACCTTCATCGGGCTCGAGCTCTGTGACGAGGGAGTCCTGAAGGGCTTCATCTTCGGACAGAAGGAATATCACCACAGCGGTGCGGAGTTCCAGATACAGGAGTTCTGCGTCGCGGAGTCCGAGCGCGGAAAGGGGTACGGCACAGCCCTCCTCGGAGCGCTCAGGGAGAAGCTCGCGGAGGAAGGCATCACGGGCGGGACATACCTCGTCACCGGACGCATGGAGGACACCGCTGGGTGGTACGCCAGCAACGGCTTCTGCGAGGCGGACGGCTTCATAGTGATGAACGATAAATGAAATCAAGGAGAGATAGGTATGCCAGCTACAGGAAACTGGGAGCGCGGCGTGCGCAGGGTAGTGCCCTACGTCCCCGGCGAGCAGCCGAAGGACACGAACGTCGTGAAGCTCAACACCAACGAGAACCCATACCCTCCCGCGCCGGAGGTGCGCGCGATACTCGACAGCTTCGACTGCGCCCGTATGCGCCTCTATCCCGACCCGGACGCTGACGTGCTCGTCTCGGCTATCGCTGAGAACTACGGACTGCAAAAGTCGCAGGTGTTCGTGGGAGTGGGCTCGGACGACGTCATCGCAATGGCGTTCCTGACCTTTTTCAACACCGGCAAGCCGGTATTCTTCCCTGACATCACCTACTCCTTCTACGACGTGTGGGCTGACGTCTACCGCATACCCTACGAGACCAAGCCCCTCCGTGCAGACCTCACTATCGACCCGCAGGACTATATGCAGCCGAACGGCGGCATCATCTTCCCGAACCCGAACGCTCCCACAGGCGTGCTCGAGTCCGTGGAGACTATCGAGAGCATAGTCCGCGCGAACCCGGATTCCGTGGTGATGATAGACGAGGCGTACATCGACTTCGGCGGCGAGAGCGTGCTCCCGCTCATCGAAAGGTACGACAATCTCCTCGTGATACAGACCTACTCGAAGTCACGCTCAATGGCAGGCATGAGGATAGGCTTCGCAATGGGCAGCGAGAAGCTGATAAAGTACATGAACGACGTGAAATTCTCGATAAATTCCTACACGATGAACACCGTCACACAGCTTTGCGGAGCGGCTGCGATGCGTGACAGGGCGTACTTTGAGGAGACCGTCGGGAAGATAATCGCAACGCGCGAGGAGACGAAGAGGACCCTCGCGGACATGGGCTTCACGTTCCCGGATTCAAAGAGCAATTTCATCTTCGCCAAGCCCCCGAAAAAGCCGGCGGGCGAGGTGTTCACAGAACTGAAAAAGCGCGGTATCTTCGTCCGCTGGTGGGACAAGCCGATCATACGCGACTACCTGCGTATCTCGATCGGTACGCCTGACGAAATGGACAAGCTCACCGCAGCACTGAAGGAGGTCATAGCATGAATGACGAGCTACGCACAGGCATAGTCGAGCGCAAAACGAAGGAGACCGATATCTCGATCAAGCTGTCGCTCGACGGCAGGGGACAGGCTTCCATATCCACGGGCATAGGCTTTTTCGACCATATGCTCACCGCCCTCTCTGTACACAGCGGTATCAGCATGGACATAAAGGTCAAGGGCGATATCGAGGTGGACTGTCACCACACTATCGAGGACACGGGCATCGCGCTCGGACAGGCTCTTAGCATGGCGCTCGGCGATAAATCGGGCATAGTCCGCTACGGCACAGCCTATATCCCCATGGACGAATCCCTCGCAGCAGCGAGCCTCGACATCAGCAATCGTCCGTACCTTGTGTTCAACTGTGAGTTCACGAACCAGAGCTGCGGGGACTACGACCTCTGCATGACGGAGGAATTCTTCCGTGCATTCGCCTTCAATGCGGGTATCACCCTGCACATAAATCTGCTTTACGGCACTAACGACCACCACAAGTGCGAGGCTGTATACAAGGCTGTGGCACACGCCATGAAAGCGGCAGTTGCGTACAATTCTGACGGTTCAACGCTCTCCACGAAGGGAGTTCTGTAATGATCGCGATAATCGACTACGGCGCGGGCAACATCTTCAGCGTGAAGAACGCGCTCGACCACCTCGGACTTGAAAGTGCGCTCGTGAAGGACGAAAAGTCCGTCCGCAGCGCCGACGCAGTGATACTACCCGGCGTGGGAGCGTTCCCTGCGGCAATGGAAATGCTCAGCAGGTCCGGGCTCGTGGACACCATAAAGGAAGAAGCGGCGCGCAAGCCGTTCCTCGGGATATGCCTCGGAATGCAGCTCATCTTCGAGAAGGGCTACGAGTTCGGGGAATGTGACGGTCTGGGACTTATCCCGGGCAGCGTCCGAAGAATGGAGGAGCCCGACCTCATAATCCCGCACATGGGCTGGAACAGGCTCGAAAAGCTGAATCCCTGCCCGCTGCTCGAGAACGTGGGCGATGACGAGTACGTCTACTTCGTCCACTCCTACAAGGCGCACTGCGAGGACAGATATATCGCGGCGTACAGCGAGTACGGCGGACGTGTCCCCGCGCTCGTATACGACGGCAGGTACGTTTACGGTGCACAGTTCCACCCCGAAAAATCAGGCGATACGGGACTGAGGATACTCAGCAGCTTCGCGGGACTTATAAGATGAGCCGACTTATAATAACGGAGGGGCTGCCGTGCTCGGGAAAGAGCACTACAGCCCGGTATATCGCGGAAAAGCTGGGGTATACGTTTGTTGACGAGGGCACCGGCGACCACCCTGCGGACTACGAGTTCAACGCCTTCCTGACCGTGGACGACATGACGGAGTTCTCGCGTCCGGAGCAGAAGCAGATCCTCTCCGCCGCCGAAAACAGGTGCGGGGGCTTCGAGGTGAGCCTTGCGCAGTTCAGCGGGGAGCTCTTTGACAAGCTCCTCCGGCACAAGATATACGACTTCCTCCCGTGGGAGACCGAGCGCCCGGTAATGCTCGACAAATGGCGGAGCTTCGCGGAAAACTGCGGCGGCAGCTGCGTTTTCAACTGCGTCCTTTTGCAGAACCCGATGTGTGAGACCATGATGCGCTTCGGCTTCGGCACGGACGTTTCCGCGGCGTACATCGGCGAGATATGCGACATCATAAAGCCGCTCCAGCCGACGGTCGTGTATCTTAAAAACACCGATATCCGCAGCAGCATCGAGGCTGCTCTCACGGAGCGCGGCGACGAATGGCTCAGCGCCGTCATCGATTACCATTGCGGCGGTGCATACGGCAGACAGCACGGTCTGCACGGCTTCGACGGCTATATTTCGGCACTTGAAGAACGTCAGTGCCGCGAGCTCACGATACTCGCCGGGCTGGACATCGACAGCATAGTCATCACGGACCCGCATAGGGACTGGACATCAGCATACGCAGCAATAATTTCCAAACTAAATGAGGTAAGAAAATGAGTGGGATAATCCTTTGCCGCTCCAAGTACGGCGGCTCAGCAAAATACGCAGAATGGCTCTCCGAGGAGACCGGCTTCAAGGTGATCGACACAAAGAACGCCGACATCAATGAGGTCGCGAGGTACGACACGATCATCATCGGCGGGGGAGTTTACGCCTCCGCGATATCGGGGATAGCCTTCCTGAAAAAGAACTGCGCAGCCCTTGCCGGCAAGCAGGTGATCGTCTACTGCTGCGGCGCGGCACCCTACGACGAGGAGCTGGTCAAAGGGATAAAAAACAAGAATCTGAAGGAAGAACTGTCCGGGCTCCCGCTGTTCTATTTTCAGGGAATGTGGGATCTCAACGGCATGAACTTCGGCGACAAGGCGATGTGCAAGCTGTATGTAAAAATGCTCGAAAAGAAGGACCCCGCGACCATGAAGGCGTGGGAGAAGCCCTTCTTTGAAGCGAAGGACAAGAAGTGCGACTGGACAAGGAAGGAGTACATCGCTCCTCTGCTCGACCTCATCAGAAAAGGAGAAAACGCATGATAATTTTTCCCGCGATAGACATTAAGGACGGCAACTGCGTGCGGCTCTTCAAGGGCGATTTTTCGACCGTTGAGCGCGTTGCGAGCGACTACCTCGAGACCGCAAGGAGCTTCGAGGCAGCAGGTGCGTCGTGGATACATATGGTAGACCTCGACGGCGCCAAGGAGGGTCGTCCCGTCAACACGAAGATCTACACGGACGTCGCCGAAAAGACCGGCTTGAAGGTCGAGGTCGGCGGCGGAATACGCAGCTTACAGACCATACGCGAATACCTTGAAATGGGCATAACCCGCGTGATACTGGGCTCTGTAGCGCTCAAGGATCCCAAACTCGTGTGCGACGCTGTCGAGCGCTTCGGCAGCGAGAAAATAGTCGTTGGGATAGACGCTATGAACGAAATGGTCGCGACTGAGGGCTGGCTCGAGAGCTCGGACGTCCACTACATCGACCTCGCGAACAAGATGATAGACGCGGGCGTGCGGTACTTCATTTTCACCGATATTTCCAAGGACGGCACGCTTTCTGGCGTGAACCGCGAGCAGCTCTCCGCGCTCAATGAAGCTGTAAAGGGGCGCGCGGACATCGTGGCTTCGGGCGGCGTGAAGACCATTGAGGACATCATCGCCTGCAAGAAAATGGGTCTCTACGGCACGATCTGCGGCAAGTCCATTTACAAGGGCACCCTTGATCTGCGCGAGGCTGTTGCATATGCCGCTGAATGATCTTACACTAAGACCGTACAGCGCGGGTCTCGACTTTGAGGTCATCAGAAAATGGATAACTCAGCCCCGCGAGCACGCTATGTGGTGTGCCGGGAGGACTTCATTCCCGATAGAGCGTGTGGACTTCGACCGTATGCTGGACGACATTGCAGTCCGCTGCGGCGACGTACCATACATCGCAGCTGAACCGGACGGGAGACCGGTGGGCTTTTTCTGTTACTCGCTGAACGGCGACACGAACGAGGGTATGCTGAAATTCGTGATGATAGACCCTGAGCAGCGCGGAAAGGGTTACGGCAAAAAAATGCTCCGGCTTGCGCTGGATAAGGCTTTTGCAGAGGGAGCGGACAGGGTGAGGCTCTGCGTGCTCTCGGTCAATGACGGCGCAAGGCGCTGCTACGAGGGCTTGGGCTTCACATACTGCGGTACCGACGCGGGCGCTTTCGCATACGAGAACGAGACATGGGACCGGTGTCACATGGTAATAGAAAAAGAAAATCACTGATTTAACAGAGGTGCAGATAATGATAGGAACAATTGCGCTGATTGGATTAGTCACATTAGGTATCGTCCTGATGACTATGCCCGAAAAGCTCATCAGAGAGGATATGCGCGACGACCCGCACGCGGTCGAAATGACCAAAAAGACCGGCAAAGCAATGCTTGGCTTCGCTGTCATGGCAGCCCTGCTGATGCTGAAATACAAGCTGTTCTGACAAGAGAAAACGAGGTGTGATATGCTTGCAAAAAGAATAATCCCGTGCCTTGACGTGCGCAACGGCAAGGTCGTAAAGGGCGTGAACTTCGAGGGCGTGCGCGATGTCGGCGACCCCGTTGAGTGCGCGATAGAGTACAACAAACAGCGTGCGGACGAGATAGTTTTTTACGACATAACAGCGTCATTCGAGGGGCGCGGCGTGTTCCTCGACGTCGTGCGCGAGACCGCGAAGAAGGTTTTCGTCCCGCTGACTGTCGGCGGCGGTATCAAGTCCGTTGACGATATCCGCGAGACCCTGCGTGCGGGCGCGGACAAGGTCTCCGTGAACTCACAGGCAGTGAAGAACCCGCAGCTCATCAAGGACGGCGCGGACATCTTCGGCAGCCAGTGCATATGCGTCGGGATCGACGCCAAGAAGATTGCCGACAATAAATGGACGGTCTACATCAACGGCGGACGTGTCGATATGGGGCTCGACCTTATCGACTGGGTCCACACGATAGAGAAGCTCGGTGCGGGCGAGATATGCCTGAATTCCATAGACGCCGACGGCACCAAGGAGGGCTTCGATATTCCCATGCTGAAGGCGGTCTGCGACAACTGCTCCATACCGGTCATCGCGAGCGGCGGAGCGGGTAAGATAAACGAC
>JAFRXR010000036.1 GCA_017443395.1 Ruminococcus sp.
ATGGGCGGACTCGAGGCAATGAAGGCTCACAACGAGAAGAAGGCAAAGATCCTTTACGACTTCCTCGACCAGAGCAAGATGTTCAAGGGCACAGTAGAGCCGAAGGATCGCTCCCTCATGAACGTACCCTTCATCACAGGCAACGAGGAGCTCGACAAGAAGTTCGTGGCAGAGTCCAAGGCAGCAGGCTTCGAGAACCTCAAGGGCCACAGAACAGTAGGCGGTATGAGAGCTTCCATCTACAACGCAATGCCTATCGAGGGCGTAGAGAAGCTCGTTGAGTTCATGAAGAAGTTTGAAGCAGAGAATTCCTGATTTTTGAAAGGTGATAAAAATGTATAATATACAGACATTAAACAAGATCTCCTCCATCGGCACGGATATCTTCGACAAGAGCAAGTACGCTGTTGCTGACGCTCCCGAGAATCCGGACGCAATAATGGTACGCTCCGCTAAGATGCACGACATGGAGTTCGGCAGCAATCTGCTCGCTATCGCGCGTGCAGGCGCCGGCGTCAACAATATCCCCGTTGACCGCTGCGCACAGGAGGGTATCTGCGTGTTCAATACCCCCGGAGCTAATTCCAACGCAGTAAAGGAGCTCGCTATCTGCGCACTTCTTCTCGCCTCGAGAAAGATAACAGAGGCAGCTTCATGGGCAGCCTCCCTGAAGGGCACACCCGACGCTCCCAAGACCGTAGAGGCTGGCAAGTCCAAGTTCGCAGGTCCTGAGATCTACGGCAAGACCCTCGGTATCATCGGACTCGGCGCTATCGGCGGCAAGATCGCGAATACAGCTATCGCGCTCGGCATGAACGTTATAGGCTACGATCCCTACCTCTCCGTAAACGCAGCCCTCCACCTCGCTCCCTCCGTAAAGATCGTTACAGACATCAACGACATCTACAAGAACAGCGACTACATCTCCATTCATATGCCCTACACTGCCGAGACAAAGAACACTATCGACGCAGAGCAGATCGCAATGATGAAGGACGGCGTCCGCCTCATAAACCTCGCCCGCGGAGAGCTCATCAACTCCGAGGCAGTAGTAAAGGCTATCGCAGACGGCAAGGTAGCAAAGTACGTAACAGACTTTGCAGATGACATCGTGCTCGGCGTTGAGAACATCATCGTTCTCCCGCACCTCGGAGCATCTACCCCCGAGAGCGAGGACAACTGTGCAGTTATGGCAGCAAATGAGCTCATCGACTACCTCGAGAACGGCAACATCAAGAACAGCGTGAACCTCCCGAACGCATCTATGGACGCAGTCGGAACGAAGGTATGCGTTATCCACAAGAACGTTCCCACGCTCATCGCAGCTATGACAAGTGCAGTCGGCAATGCCGGACTCAACATCGAGAACATGGTGAACGCAAGCAAGAAGGACTTCGCTTACACGATGATGGACGTTATCGGCGACGTAACAGACGCTATTGTCAGCGAGATCAAGGGCATCGACGGCGTAGTAAGAGTAAGAGTCATCAAGTAATTGGATATCACACGGCGGGCAGAAAATGCCCGCCTTTTTTATGACCGAAAAAAAGGCACTTTTGTCATCGTATGACAGAAGTGCCTTTTCATTTCAGATCACATCGACCGCAGGTCGATACCGCAATTATCCACTATTCATTATGCTTTATTATTTTTTATTTATTTTCTGATCCCCCAGATATTCTCCGCATAGTCCGCGATAGTGCGGTCGGAGCTGAACTTCCCGGCATTGCACATATTGAGCCACTGCTTCCTCGCGAATGCAAGGCGGTCGGACTTATAGTCCGCCATGCAGCGGAGCTTAGCCTCGACGTAGCTGCGGAGGTCGCCGAGGAGGTAGTAATGATCGGGAGCGTGCCAGCTCGCCCCGTCGAGGAGGGAGAGGTAGAGCTCACGGAAGTCACCGGAGCCGCCGTCGGAGGTGCTGCCGTCGATGAGCGCGGACACCACCCTGCGTATCATCGGGTCTGAGGAGAAGACCTTTCTGCTGTCGTACTCCGGAACGATCTCGGCAAGGTCCTCGACTCTCGCCCCGAAGATGTAATTGTTCTCCTCGCCGGCTTCCTGAACTATCTCGATGTTCGCGCCGTCGAAGGTCCCGAGGGTCACCGCACCGTTGAGCATGAGCTTCATATTGCCGGTACCGGACGCCTCCGTGCCGGCAGTGGATATCTGCTCGGAGACATCAGCTGCCGCAACGAGCTTCTCCGCGTAGGAAACGTTGTAATTCTGCACGAAAACGACCCTGAGGAGGTCCTTTGTATCGGGGTCGGAGGAAACTATCCTCCCCACCTCGTTGATGAACTTGATTATCGCCTTGGCACGCCTGTATCCCGGCGCAGACTTCGCCCCGAAGATGAAAGTAGTCGGCGTAACATCGGTGATCGAGCCGTCCTTGATGCCGTAGTAGAGCCAGAGGATAGAGAACGCATTGAGCAGCTGACGCTTGTACTCATGCAGACGCTTTATCTGGATATCGAACACCGAATCCGGCGAGATATCGGCACCGTCGTGCTCCTTTACGA
Source organism: Ruminococcus sp. (assembly GCA_017443395.1). Lineage (GTDB taxonomy): Bacteria > Bacillota > Clostridia > Oscillospirales > Ruminococcaceae > Ruminococcus. The sequence continues at coordinate 2,523 of JAFRXR010000036.1, forward strand.
ACTGAGCGAGCTGCACCTTCTTGGCCTGCTTGATGTCGATGAAGCGGCGAAGAACAGCCTCATCGTCCGCATAGACCTCGAGCTTTTTGAGCTGACCGAGGTCAACTAACCACTCATCTGAGCCGAGCAGCTCCGTGATGAGCGCCGACAGCTCCATGTTGCACAGTCCGAGCCACCGGCGCTGCGTGATACCGTTGGTCTCGTTGCGGAAGCGCTCCGGATAGAGGCTGAACCAGTCCGCGAGCACAGTATCCTTGAGTATCTGCGTGTGGATCTCCGCGACGCCGTTGATGTGGCTGGACGCGAAGCACGCCATGTCCGCCATGTGGATAAGGTCGCCCTTGATCATCTTCACGCGCCCGATCTTGTCTTTCTGTACGTCACTCGCATACAGCTCCGCGATGAGCGCCTCATTGATCTGAATGATTATCTCGTAGATCCTTGGCAGCAGCTCCTCCACGAGCCCCGTGTACCACTTCTCGAGAGCCTCCTGCATGACCGTGTGGTTGGTGTAGTTGAAGACCTTCTTGGCTATTTCAAGCGCCTTCTCGAACGTATACCCCTCATTGTCCAAGAGCTGACGAATTAGCTCGGGAATGGAGATAACGGGGTGAGTGTCGTTGAGCTGCACGGAGATATAGTCCGCGAGGTTGTCGAGCGTCCCGAAGCGTGCCTTGTGCTTTCTGATGATGTCCGTCAATGACGCACAGCTGAAGAAATACTGCTGCTTCAGACGGAGCTTCTTGCCCTCGTTGGTATCGTCGTTGGGGTAGAGCACGCGGGAGATATCCTCTGCGAAGATCTTCTCCTTGGACGCCTCAAGGTAGTCCTGCTTGTTGAAGGTATCGAAGTCGAACTCCCTGACCGGCTCCGCCTGCCAGAGACGCAGAGTGCCCACATTCTCAGTCTTGCACCCGAAAACGGGCATATCGTAGGGGACCGCCTTCACGGTCTGACCGGCGTACTCGATGAGCACCGTGTCCTCGTCACAGCGCACCGACCACGGGTCGCCGTACCTCGTCCAGTCGTCGATGTCCTCCCGCTGGAAGCCGTCCACGATAGACTGCTTGAACAGACCATATTTATAGCGGATACCGTAGCCGTCGAGGGGCAGCGAGAGTGTCGCCGCCGAGTCGAGGAAGCACGCCGCGAGACGCCCGAGACCGCCGTTTCCGAGAGCTGCGTCCTCAATGACCTCGAGGTCAGCGAGGTCGAGCCCGAGCTCCCTGAAAGCCGCATTGACCTCATCGTAGATACCGAGGCACAGCAGATTATTGTAGACCGCCCGCCCCACGAGGAACTCCATAGACAGATACGCCGCGCGGCGCTTGCCGAGGTGCTCCTCCCGAGCCTTTGCCCACTGACCGGCATACAGCTCCATGACCGTCTCCCCGAGCGCATTGTGAAGCTGCTGCGGGGTCGCGGAGCTGATATCCTTGGGCAGTCTTGCCGTAAATCTCCCGATAAAAACCTTCTTGTCCATAAGTCGTCTCCTATCTGTTGAAAAGTTTATTGAGCCTGCGAATCCTCTTGGCGAGCTCAGGCGTGAAGTCCGCCTCATGCGTGCGGAACTGCCAGTTGTCGCCGAGGGTGGAGGGCGTATTCATGCGCCCGTCCTTAGGACTGTTGAGGAAGTCCTGTATCTGCGCGCATGCCACCTCCGCGACGCTTCCCCATGCAGCCCTTATCACAGCCTCCGGGATATCGCGCTTTTTCTGCACATTTAGGTACTGCCGCGTGAATTTCAGCGACCTCTTCCCGAGCGTACCCACCCACCCCACGAGCGTTTCGTTGTCGTGGGTACCGGTATACGCGAAGCAGTTGGACGTCGTGAAGTTATGCGGCAGGTGCTCGTTCTCGCCGTCGGAGAACCCGAACTGCAATACCTTCATGCCGGGGTAGCCGCATTTATCGAGCATTTTTCGCACCTCAGGCGTGATGAAGCCGAGGTCCTCGGCGATGATATTCAGCCTGCCGAGCTTCTCCTCCGCGAGCCTGAACAGCTCATAGTTCGGACCCTTCTTCCACTCGCCCACAGTCGCGTCCTCGTTCCCGAAGGGGATAGTGTAGTAGCTCTCGAAGCCGCGGAAGTGGTCTATGCGCACGATGTCGTAGAGCTCGGAAGCCGCCTTTATGCGGTCAATCCACCACTCATACCCTGTTTTTTTGTGGTACTCCCAGTCGTAGAGGGGATTCCCCCAGAGCTGACCCGTCGGCGAGAAATCGTCCGGCGGACACCCAGCCACACAGATCGGTCTGCGCTTGCGGTCGAACCAGAAGAGCTTCGGCTGCGCCCACGCCTCAACGCTGTCGAGCGCGCAGTAAATCGGGATATCGCCGATTATCTGGATACCGTTGTCGTTGGCGTACTTTTTGAGCTCGCTCCACTGCCTCATGAACTCGAACTGAATGAACTTATAGAACCCGATCTCATTTTTGAGTTCTTTTTTTGCCTCATTGACAGCCTTGGGCTTGTGCATGGCGAGATCGTTCTCCCACTCATACCATGCCCTGCCGCCGTTTTTTGACTTGAGCGCCATGAAGAGCGCGTATCCGTCGAGCCAGTTCTTGTTGTCGTCGCAGAAGGCCTTATACTCGGGGACCCTTGCGGGCTTGAAGCGTGAATAGGCGATCTTCAGCACCTTGAAGCAGTTCTCGTAGATGAGGGCATAGTCCACCCTCTCCGGCGAGGTCTGCCAGTCGAAGGAAGCGAACTCATGCCTCTCGAGGAGACCGTCCCCCTCGAGGATCTCGAAGTCGATGAAGTAGGGGTTCCCTGCGTTCACGGAGAAAGACTGATACGGCGAATCGCCGTAGCTGGTAGGGGAGAGCGGCAGTATCTGCCAGCACTTAGTCCCGGTGCTTTTGAGGAAGTCCACAAAGGCGAAGGCGTGTCTGCCCATTTTGCCGATACCGTACTCGGACGGCAGGCTGGAGATATGCATAAGAATGCAGCTTTTTCGCATTATATCTGCTCCTTTGCTGTGAATATTTGCCCCATAGCGGGAGATAATACAATAAAAAACGGATCGAGGTACTGATAGAAATGAAGCAATACGAGCGGCTTTTCGCCTTTCTCATGGGATATTTCATATACAGTCTCATTGAAATAATCAACCGCGGCTACACGCACTGGACGATGTCCCTGACCGGTGGCGTCGTCCTCATGCTGCTTTATGCCGTCAACACCCGCAGCCGCATGACCCTTATGAAGAGCTGCTTCATCGGAGCACTGCTCATCACATCGGTGGAGCTGACCGTAGGGATATTCGACAATCTCATAATGCACTGGAACGTGTGGGATTATTCCGGTATGCCGATGAATTTCCTCGGCCAGATCTGTCCGCTGTTCTCGTGCTGCTGGTTCATGCTGTGTATCCCGGCGTACTTCCTGTGCCGCATGATGAGGCGCAGGCTGAGTCAGCAGTAAAAAAGAACAAGGGCTGTTGAACATCATGCAACAGCCCATAGCTTTTAGTAGTTCTTGTTTGAATCTGCGTTAAAGAAATTATTGCTGCTTTCGGTGTAATAATCGTTGGGCTCGAGGGACATAAAGTCCTCGTCCTCGATATCGGGGAGTCTCGCACCGCAGCGGCCGCAGAACTGGAAGCGCTCATTGACCTCTGCATCGCACTTGGGGCAGATCTTATAGCCTCTGATACCGTTGAGCTCATATCTCATCTTTTTGATCCTTCTGCGGCGAGTGTCGATATCATCGCAGAGCACCTTGAGAGCAGCGGGATCTTCGTTGGGATTCTTGTAGTACTTCTTGCCGATATCGGTGAAGATCTCAACTATACGCTCCTCCTCGTAGAGGATCTTTCTTTTGAGGTTATTAGCTTCCGATATATTTTTAGCTTTTTCGGAAACACCCTTGCTTGCATCATTGAATTTATCGAGAATACCCATTATTCATCACTCCTGTCGGACAATTTTCTCGTTAAATGCTATATAGATATTATACAGCATACAAGACATTTCTGTCAAGCGTTTTCAAAAACATTTTAAAGATGAGCCGCCTGTTTGTGCAAAACTTATAAATCCGCGATATCATTTTCGGTAAGTTGAATGATACCCGCATCGGTGAGCACAGCGGACGCCTTATCCGCGTCATCTACTCTCAGCACGAACGAAACGGCTTTGTCCGAGGTACCCGTGAAGGCATAGAGGTACTCGAGGTTGACGTCCTGCTCGCCGAGCGTATCGAGCACGCGGCTGAGCTGACCGGGAGCGTCGGGGATAGAGATAGCGATTATCTCGGTGACCTTCACAGGATACGCCGCCTCACGCAGTACGTCGCAGGTCTTATCGGTGTCATTTGTTATCATGCGGAGTATGCCGAAGTCCTTGGTATCCGCGATAGAGAGAGCCCGGACGTTTATCCCGCTCTTTTTGATGAGCTTCATGACGCCGGTGAGCTGGTTGGGTTTATTCTCGAGAAAAACAGATATCTGTTTAACGTTTGACATGGTATTCCTCCTCTGTAGTGCCGCAGACAGCCGCAGCACAAGTGATACACCATGCCGCCGGGCGGAATGCTCCGGCGGCAGCGGCGGACAGTATCATTAAACGTGTATTACTCGTACATAACGAGAGCCGAGTAGTCCTCGATGAACTCGTTGACGTGGGTCTGAGCGTCGTGGCACATACCCGCAGCAGTGCTGTACTTGATATCAATGACCTTTACTGTGGATATGAATTCGTTCAGCTCAGTCTCGAATGTAGCGTACTTGTCATACTTTTCCTGAGCGGGCAGGAACTGTGTGGAGAATAGTTTTACTTTCATTGCAATACCTCTTTCTGTATCATATTTTCAAGGCACTCTGCGTGCCTTATGGACTTATTTCTTGGGGAAGTCGATGAGCCTGCGCTTGTCGATGACGCGGACAGCCTTGCCCTCGCTTCGTGTGATCGACTTCGGCGATACGAGATGCACCTTGGGGTTGATACCGAGCATGAGCTTCATAGCCTCTGCGAGCTTGTGCTCCTGATCCTGCATATCCTTTATCTTGTCGGAGAGCTGATCGGGGTTCATCTCGACGTTTATATCGAGGGTATCGGTGTTGTTCACACGGTCGACCTCGATGAGGTAGTTCGGCGAATAGCCCTGCTCGATGAGGACTGTCTCGATCTGCGACGGGAACACATTTACGCCGCGGATGATGAGCATATCATCGCTTCTTCCCATGGGCTTAGCCATTTTGATGAGCGTTCTGCCGCATGAGCACTTTTTCCTGCTGAGCACGCAGAGATCTCGTGTCCTGTAGCGGAGCAGCGGGAAAGCCTCCTTTGTGATGCTGGTGAACACGAGCTCGCCCACCTCGCCCTCGGGGAGGACCTCACCGGTATCGGGGTCGATGATCTCGGGAATGAAGTTATCCTCGTTGATGTGCATACCGTTCTGCTCGCAGCACTCAAATGCCACGCCGGGGCCGCTCGACTCAGTGAGACCGTAGATATCGAACGCCTTGATACCGAGCGACTGCTCGATAGAGCGTCTCATCTCCTCAGTCCACGGTTCCGCACCGAAGATACCCGCCTTGAGGTCGAGGTCGTCGGGCGTGAGACCCATATCGCGTATGGTCTCGCCGATGTACGCCGCATAGGAGGGCGTGCAGCAGAGGATAGTGGAGTGCAGGTCGCGCATGAACTGTATCTGACGGTCGGTGTTTCCGCTGCTCATGGGGAGCGTCAGGCAGCCCACCTTATGCGAGCCGTCATGGAGACCCATACCTCCGGTGAACAGACCGTAGCCGTAGGCAACGTGGACAACGTCCTCGTTGGTGCCGCCGGCAGCAGTGATAGCTCTTGCGCAGCACTCAGACCACATATCGACATCATTCTGCGTATAGAAGGCAACGACTCTCTTGCCGGTCGTACCGCTTGTGGAGTGTATGCGGACGCAGTCGGAGAGCGGCTTTGCGAGCATACCGTAGGGGTAGGTCTCGCGGAGGTCAGCCTTGCTGAGGAAGGGCAGCTTATGCAGGTCCTCAGTGGACCTGATGTCCTCGGGCTTTACGCCCATCTCGTCCATCTTGCCGCGGTAGTACTTCACGTTCTCGTAAACGTGCTTTACCTGCGCAGCGAGGCGCTCGTCCTGGAGCTTTTTCATCTCCTCGCGGGGCATACATTCGATGTCCTTGTTCCAATATCTTTCCATTGGACTTCAAACTCCTTTACAGATGTATTATTATGCTGAAGCAATTATGTTCTCAGCTTATCCAGCCGGCTCATTCAAGGCTTTTCTTATGCACCCTGAATGCGTGAGTGAAGAAATCCACAGGCTCGTCCGCGGGAGCGGAGCCGTAGTTCGTGTGGTTTTGCTGCTTATCCCAGGCGCAGAGGAAAGCGCATTCAGTCTCGGTGAGCTTACCGTCCCGCCGTATCGGCGCGAGGTCATATTCGAGCGTGAACAGACCCTTGTTCCCGCCGTCCCTGTCGAAGAACAGGTACATCTCGTAGCACAGCGGTGATTTATCCGGCTTCGGGAAGCCTATAACAGCTCCCAGCCACTTTTCGTCATCGGGGTCGCACTGATATATTCTGAAGCTGAAGTCCTCCTCAGTGAAGGGATTGTCCAGACCCTCATTCCCGCAGATATCGTCGAACATCTTGCATATCATCGACGGATCATTGTATACCGAGGCAGCGAGATCTATCTCATCGTCGTAGAAGAATCTCGGCAGCATCTGGTGCTCAAGGATATAGAGCGCGTCAGCGACCTTTACGTCCATAAGTCCGGCCTCCTTTAAAGCAGAGCAGTCATGACCCGGGCGCAGCTCACTTAGCTGCCCTGCCCAGCTCGAAGGCCTTCTTGTTGAGCTCGAGGAATTTCGGCGGCACGCACTGCTCGAGCGCATTCTGCCAGAGCTCCTCCGGGAAGTCTGTGAGCGCCGAGAAAACGCCCATGAGCACAACGTTTGAAGCCTTTGCGGTACCCGCCTGCTCAGCGAGCGAGAGCGCGTCCACAGCCACGAGGTCAATGCCCGCATCGCGGAGCTTGCCCTCGAGGTCAGCGGGATACTCCGCCGCACCGGTGACAACAGGCATGGGGTCTATCTGCTGGACGGACGTGATAAGGTGACCGCCCTTCTTGAGAAACGGCAGGCAGCGCGCAGCCTCGAGCAGCTCGAACGAGATGACCGCGTCAGCCTCGCCCTTCTCGATGACCGGCGAGTAGACCTTATCGCCGTATTTGACGTATGTAACGACCGAGCCGCCTCGCTGGCTCATACCGTGTACCTCGCTGACCTTAACGTCGTAGCCCTGTGCGAGGAGCACATTTCCGAGGAGCCTTGAAGCGAGCAGAGAGCCCTGTCCGCCGACTCCGACTATCATAATAGACTTGGTTTCCATTAATATTCCTCCATATCAGATCAAGCCGAAGGATCATTCCGGCTTGTAAATTATCTCGAGCTCACCGTCCACGAAGCCCATGCCGACGCCCTCGCAGCTCTGGAAAACTCCGCCGTGAGCGCCCTCCTCGATATATCCGCACGCGAGCTCCCTGATGAGCGTGAGTGCGAAGTCTCTCCCGGAGTCCTCCTCATCGGCAGTGCTGACGAGGAAGACGTCCTCCTCGGAGCTCCATATCTCGTCGCATGCCCAGTCGCCGCCGTCGTCCTCGCTGAACTTATCCGCTGCAACGAGCTGAACGCTCCAGACGGAGTCCTCACTGCTCTCCTCATAGAGGTTGAAGCAGAAGGCAGCAGCGCTGCCGGGGATATCGGCATTTTCAAGTAGATCATCGAGCCATTGAGAAAAGCTCTCATAGATATCAGCCTGCATAAAAATCTCCTTTTACGAATCACATGAGCATTCCTGTCAAATAATTACGCATTACGCATTACGCATTACGCATTACGAATTACGAATTATTCAATGGCGCCTATCTTGCACTGTTCCTTGCAGATGCCGCAGCCGACGCACTGAGTGTGGTCGATGACAGCCTTGCCGTCCTTGATAGAGATAGCTGGACATCCGAGCTTCATGCACATCTTGCAGCCCACGCACTTGTCCGCATTTACCTTGAAGGGCGGGTTGTGCTTTACGTACTTGAGGAGCGCACACGGTCTGCGGGAGATGATGACCGAAGCCTCGTCCGCCGCGAGCTCCTCCTTGATAGCAGCCTCACACTCGGCGAGGTGATAGGGGTCAACGACGCGCACGCGCTTGATACCGATAGCCCTGCACAGCTCCTCGAGGTTGACAGCCGCAGCGGGGTCGCCCTTGAGGTTCTTGCCGGTGGTGGGGTTCTGCTGATGACCGGTCATGCCGGTGATGGAGTTATCGAGAATGATAACAGTGGAGTTTGAATTATTGTAAGCGATGTTCACGAGACCCGTCATACCGCTGTGCATGAAGGTCGAATCACCGATGACAGCAACGGTCTTATGCTCGCTCTCGCTGCCTCTTGCCTTGTTGAAGCCGTGCAGAGCGGACATGGAAGCGCCCATGCAGATAGTGGTATCAACGGCAGTCAGCGGAGCCGCCGCGCCGAGGGTATAGCAGCCGATATCGCCGGAAACAGTGACCTTCAGCTTGCTGAGGCAGTAGAACAGACCCCTGTGCGGGCAGCCTGCACACATAACAGGCGGTCTGTTGGGGATATTCTCGCTGAGCGAAACGAACTCCCTCTTCACGCCGAGCAGCTTCTCAGCGATGACAGCCTGATTGATCTCTCCTATGTAGCCGAAGATCTCCTTGCCCTGAACGTTGTTCACGCCGATATTGCGGCAGTGCTCCTCGATTATGCCCTCGAGCTCCTCGATGACGTATACCTTCTCATACTTCGCAGCGAAGTCCTGGATGAGCTTGACCGGCATAGGATTTACCATACCGAGCTTGAGCACAGAAGCCCTCTCGCCGAGCGCCTCCTTGACGTACTGATAAGCCGCACCGTTGGTGATCACGCCGAACTCCGCCTTATCTGAGATCTCGACCCTGTTGAGCGGGCTTGTCTCAGCGTAAGCGATGAGCTTCTGAGTGCGCTCCTCGACGAAGACGTGTCTGGTCTTGGCGAAGGCGGGCATCATAACGTACTTCTGGGGGTTCTTGGTGTATTCCCTGAGCGCGGGCTCGTTCCTGTCGAGAGCCTCAACGCTGCTCTGCGAGTGAGCCACGCGGGTGGACATTCTCACGATGACGGGAGTATCGAACTCCTCTGATATCTCGAAAGCGAGCTTGACGAAGTCCTTGCACTCGCCGGAATCAGACGGCTCGAGCATAGGCACCTTGGAAGCTATAGCGTGGTGACGGCTGTCCTGCTCATTCTGTGAGGAATGCATACCCTGATCGTCGGCAACAGCGATGACCATACCCGCATTCACACCCGTATAGGAAGCAGTGTAGAGCGGATCCGCCGCAACATTGAGCCCGACGTGCTTCATTCCGCAGAAGGACCTCGCCCCCGCGATAGAAGCACCGAGAGCCGCCTCCATAGCGACCTTCTCATTGGGAGCCCATTCCGCATATATCTCGTCGTATTTCGCAGCCTCCTCAGTGATCTCAGTGGAGGGAGTTCCGGGGTAGCTCGAAACGAACCTACATCCCGCCTCATAGAGACCTCTTGCGAATGCCGCATTACCTAACATGAGTTTTTTCATTCTGGATTTTCCTTTCAAATAAAGTTATCTGTCAGCCACCGTGCAACGCCGTCCTCAGTATTAGGCGGCGCGATAAAGTCGGCGGCAGCCCTCACCTCGGGCTTGGCGTTGCCGACTGCGACCCTGACGTCTGACTGTGCGAACATCGGCAGGTCGTTGAGATTATCCCCGAAGCACACCACCTCATCGAAGCCGAACATCTCCCTCAGGCAGTCTACCCCGTTAGCCTTGGACGCTCTGTCGGAGAACACCTCAAGGTACCATTCCCCGTTGTACACATCAAGGTAGAAGGCGATATCCACGCCCCGTATCCTCTCAAGCTCGCATTTCAGCGGAAAGAGCTCGCTGTGCGGACCCGTGGTAGTGAAGTAGACGGTGCTGCTGTCCGCGTGGTCAGCGAGACGCCCGACCTGCACGAACGGCTTTTCGTACCTGTTCCTCCTTACCTCCGCGAAGCTGCGCATGACCTTGGTGGTTATCTGCGAGTAATAGCAGGTGAGCACGCCCGAGTCTATCCTGTACATGAAGCACCTTATCCCATGCCTCTCGAAGGCGCTCAGCACCTCCGCCGAAGCCTCCGGGAGGATGGACTCGCTTTTTATGTAGGCTTTCTGCCGGATATCGTAGATACTCACGCCGTTCATGAGCATACACGGCACATTCACCCTCAGCGCGGCAGTTATCGGCACAGCCGAATACACGCTCCTCGCGGTAGCGAAGGTGAAGAACATACCCTTCCCGATGAGGGAATTGATGATGTCCGCGGTACGCTCCGTAACGGCGGGCTCGGGACTGAGCAGGGTGCCGTCGAGGTCGGAGATATAGAGCCTTTTAGCGATAATGCCACCTCCTGATTTCTGCGCACAGTTATTCACGTTACTATTATAACATATCTGTTAAAAAAAGTGAAGAAATAATTTGTTTCGCCGCGCAGATTTGTGCAGTCTCACGAAAATCACCGCTAATAAATGTTTATTATCACCATTCCCACGCCTCTGGAATACTTGTACCCAAAGCTGAATATACTGTCACAAAGCATTTTTCAAGGAGGCTGCAAATATGGACATAAAACTCATCAGGGAGACCGTCCCTGCCGCAGAATGCATCTATGAGGGCATACAGGAGCAGGGGCTGGAGCTGGACTATATCCTCCCGGACTACTACCCCGAGATATTCAGGCTGGTGCGCAGCGAGGCGGTGCCGTCGGTGACCGAATGGTCGGTATCGGGCGACAAGCTGGTCTACGAGCTCCGCTGTGACATACGGATACTCTACAGCGGCGGCGAGGGTACAGAGCTCCAGTGTGTGACCCAGCGCCAGAGCTTCCGCAAGACGGTAGAGCTGGGCAGGCAGAGCAGCGGCGCGACAGTACGCCTCACGCCCAAGTGCGACCACATCAACGTCCGCGCGGTGAACAGCCGCCGGATAGACCTCCGCGGCGCTGTATCGGTGAAGATCTCCGTCATCGGCGAGCACGGGCAGGAGGTCATCTCCGACGCCTCCGGCATGAATATCCAGCTCCGCAGGACGCCCATCCGCTTCGCGTCCAAGAGCGTGAACGCCGAAAAGACGCTCCGTCTGACCGAGGAGACCGAGCTCTCCGCCGCCCAGCCGACCGCCTCGGCAGTAGTGAGCGTGCGGTGCAGCACGCCCGAATGCGAGCGGAAGCTCATCTCCGGCAAGCTGCTCGCGAAGGGCGAGGCGGAGATCGAGCTGCTCTACACCACCGCAGACGGCGGCGGCGCGGTCGAGCCGATGAGCTTTTCTGTGCCCTACAGCCAGATAATCGACATCGACGGCATAGACGACAGCTTCGACTGCACCGTGACCCCGGAGGTCATCGGCTGCGAGGTCGTCCCCGCGGAGGACAAGAGCGGAGAGAACCGCGTAATGCGCACGGAGCTCGAGCTGCGGCTGGTCTGCCGCGCGGTGCGGACAGTCTCCGCGATGATAGGCACGGACGCCTATTCGACGGTATATCCCTGCGAGGTGAACTTCTCGGAGATATGCGCGGAGCAGCTCCCGGTGGTCTATACAGAGAGCTTCCGCCGGACGATGAAGCTCGCGGAGGGCGACTCCGTCCCGCAGACGGTCTGCGCCATGTGGGTGACGCCTAAGAACATCAACACCCGTATCGGCGCCGACGGACGCTCCGTGACGGTCAGCGGAATGCTGAGCTGTTCAATGGCAGCTCTTGACGCCTCTGGAATGCTGACCATGCCGGATAAGGACGAAGCCTTCGAGGAGAATATCCCTCTCGGCGACGACATCACCGGCTGCACGGTAACCGCTGAGGTGATCTCCTCGGAGGTCTCGTACAACATAACAGGGGAGGGCGTTCTGGCAGCGAAGGTCGATATATCGGTAAAGATATCGGTATTCAGCTGCACATCGGTCCGCGCTGTGACGGACATCACAGTGGACGACTCCGTGAAGAAGCAGCGCGACGGCGACTACGCAGTGAAGCTGTATTTCGGCGTCGAGAACGAGGAGGTCTGGGACATCGCCAAGCGCTACAGCACCAGTGTCTCGGCGGTCATCGAGGAGAACGAGCTCCCCGGCGACAGGCTGGGCACTGGCGGTATGCTTCTCATACCGATCGTCACATGACGTCAGAACAGAACATATAAGGAGTTGGATATGGTGAGAGATATTTACAGCGACATCGCCGAGCGCACCGGCGGCGACATATACATAGGCGTGGTAGGACCCGTGCGCACCGGCAAATCGACGTTCATCAAGCGTTTCATGGAATCGCTCGTTATACCGAATATCAGCAGCGGCTCCATGCGTGACCGCGCCCTCGACGAGCTCCCGCAGTCCGCGGCAGGCAAGACCATAATGACCACCGAGCCCAAATTCATACCCGAGGAGGCAGTGGGTATCAGTCTCGGGGAGGGTGCAGAGCTGAGCGTCCGCCTGATCGACTGCGTAGGCTACATCGTCCCGAGCTCGCTCGGCTACATCGAAAACGAGCAGCCCCGCATGGTGATGACCTCATGGTTCGACGAGGAGATACCGTTCAACATGGCAGCGGAGATAGGCACGCAGAAGGTCATCACGGACCACAGCACGATAGGTCTTGTCGTGACGACCGACGGCTCCGTGACCGACATTCCCCGCGCTGAGTATGAGGAGTGCGAGGAGCGTGTTATCCGCGAGCTGCGCGAGCTCGGCAAGCCGTTCGTGGTGATACTGAATACTACTGCCCCCGATTCACCCGAGACCCGCGCCCTCGCGGACACACTCACGGAGCGCTACGACGCGAAGGTTATACCGGTGAGCGTCATCGACATGAACGAGGAGGATATCCGCGGCATACTGCGCGAGATACTTTATTCCTTCCCGATAAAGGAGATAAATATCCGTATGCCGGGCTGGATAAACACGCTTGAAAAGGGACATTGGCTGAAAGCGTCGATACTGGGCTGTATCCGGGAGGCAGCGAAGGACATTGCCCTTGTCCGCGAGGCGAAGACAGCAGCGGAAGCAATGTCGGACTGCGAGAATATAGTCCGCGCGGAGATAACGGCTATAGACCTCGGCAAAGGCTCTGTGACGATCACCGCGGAGCTCGACCCGAGCCTGTTCTACCGCATACTCGGCGAAGCGACGGGGATAGAGCTGACGGGCGAGAGCGACCTCATGCCGCTGCTTATGGAGCTGAGCGATATCCGCCGGAAGTACCAGCGGCTGGAGCCTGCGCTCGCGGAGGTCGAGGCGACGGGCTACGGTATCGTCATGCCGGAGCTGGAGGAGCTGTCGCTGGAGGAGCCGAAGATAATCCGGCAGGGCGGAAAATACGGTGTAAAGCTGAAAGCGTCGGCACCGTCGATACACCTGATGAAGGCGAACATCAACACGACTGTCAGCCCGATAGTCGGGACAGAGCGGCAGTCGGAGGAGCTTGTGATGTACCTGCTGGACGGCTTTGACGACGATCCGAAGCGTATCTGGGAGAGCAACATATTCGGGAAATCGCTGCACGAGCTGGTGAATGAGGGACTGCACAACAAGCTGTACAAAATGCCGGTAGACGCGAGAATGAAGCTTCAGGAGACACTGGAGCGGGTGATAAACGACGGCTGTTCGGGGCTGATATGCTTTATCCTGTGATAGGTGTCAGGCATTAGCTGTCAGGTGACAGGACGCAGGGGACGGCGCAGCTAACCGCAGCCCGACCCCTTTGTCACTTCGTGACATTTCCTCACACTGTGGGAAATCACCCGGTGTCCCTCATTCGCGGTAAAAGAAAAGCTGTACCGCAAGGTACAGCTTTTGACAGTTTAGTTTCCTTCAATTTTTACAAGAACTTCATCTTCAACTTTTGCGGGCATAAGTGCATATACGAGGTTTCCTATGCCGCAAGACCACCAAACGGTGAGGAGTGCTACTTTGAAGTGGTCTTTCTTCTTATACTTTTTCAATAATGCGTTATTTTCACCTCTTGATTCGACTTTATAACCAGTTGTTACGAAGTCGTCAATTACCTGTTCAAATTCCTTTTGAGTAGAACATCTTCTGATACGATTTGCCATAGCTAAACCTCCAATTACTTAATTTTGCACCTATATAGGTGCAATTTTATTATAGCATGAGCATATAATATTGTCAATGGATTTGCACCTATTCAGGTGCAGAAATTGGCATGGAGGTTTTGTGCAGAATGAACAAAGAAGTCGAGAAGGCGGTCGGCAATAATGTAAGGATACTGCGCGAAAGAGCGGGAATAACGCAGGAGCAGCTTGCCGCGCGCCTGCAGGTGAACGGCTGCGACATAACCCGCAGCGCCGTCGCAAAGATAGAGGTCGGGCAGCGCCACCTCTACCCGGACGAGGTCATACTGATAAAGCGCATTCTTAAGGTCTCGTTTGATGACATTTTCAGTGTCTGAGAGCGCAGAAAAGCCACCCCGCAGGGTGGCTTTTTTTCATAGCTTCCAATCCTCGCACAGCTTGTTGATAGCCTCAGTAAGACGCTTCATATCGGCGTTTGTGCGACCTGTTGAATTCTGTATGAGCAGTGCGAGACGGTCGGACGCCGCAGTGAGCTCCGCGAAATTGATGTTGAGGTTGGCAGGAATCGACTTCTTCTGTATCACGACGGGCTCCGCGTCGATAGTGACCTCGTTGGCGATGAGGTCGAACTCCGCTCCGCTGTAGGGTGCGTAGACCTCTGCCCCGAGGGTATCCCTGAGCCTCTGCGCGAACGCCTCCGCCGAGGAGGTCTCGCCGTGGTTGACGAAGAACCGCTTCACACCGGAGACCGCGCCCGCCCACTCGAGCAGACCGTTCACATCGGCATGACCGCTGACACCGGGCAGCTGACGTATCTGCGCCGCCACACGGACAGTCTCCCCGAACAGCTTGACGCGCTTCGCACCGTCGATTAGCGCACGACCCAGCGTGTTCACCGCCTGATATCCGACAAAAAGTATCGTATTTTCGGGACGCCAGAGGTTGTGCTTGAGGTGGTGCTTGATACGTCCTGCCTCACACATACCGCTCGCAGAGATGATCACCTTCGGACGGGAATCCGAGTTTATCGCGCGCGAATCATCGCTGCTCACCGTGCGGATAAGCCCGTCGAACGTGATAGGATTTATCCCGCGCCGCACGAACGACAGCGCCTCCTCATCGTAGCAGCTCTCGCGGTTGTTGATGAAGATGTCGGTCGCCTCGTTAGCGAGCGGACTGTCCACATACACCGGGAAATCCTCGTGACCGCGAATGAGCTCCTGCTCCTTTATCTGACGCAGGAAGTAGAGCATCTCCTGCGTCCTTCCGACCGCGAACGACGGGATTATGACACTTCCCCCGCGGTCGAAGGTGGACTGCAATACCCCGCTGAGTGCGGTGACATAGTCAGTCGGACGGTCGTGGATGCGTGTCCCGTAGGTGGACTCGATGACCACATAATCCGCCTCGTCGATGAACTGCGGGTCGCGTATGAGCGGCTGATGAACGTTGCCGATATCGCCGGAAAAAACTATCCTGCGGGTCTCGCCGTCCTCAGTGAGCGTGATGATTATGCTTGACGACCCGAGCAGATGACCCGCATCGCGGAAGAGTATCTCGATACCCTCGCAGACCGTGTACGGGGTCTCATACTGGTGCGGGACGAACAGCTCGATAGCACCGATAGCGTCGTCCATGGTATAGAGCGGCTCGTATTCCTCCTCACCGCGGCGCTGCGCCTTGCGGCTGCGCCATTCCGCCTCGAACTCCTGAATGTGGGCGCTGTCGCGGAGCATGACGCTGCACAGGTTGGCAGTTGCCTCAGTGGAGTGTATCTCCCCGGAGAAGCCGCCCGCAAAGAGGAGGGGGAGCATACCGGAGTGGTCGATGTGAGCGTGGGTAAGGAGAACGAAGTCGATATCAGCGGGCGCGACGGGAACGCGGACATTCTCGTAGGTATCCTCGCCCTGCTCCATGCCGAAATCGACGAGGAAGCGCTTGCCGCAGGCTTCGATATAGGTACAGCTTCCGGTGACCTCATGGGTCGCACCGATAAAAGTCATTTTCATAGTGTAGCCTCCAGTGGTACGAATAGTTCTGTATTATGTATTATAACATATTTCAGCGTAAAAGTCTACATTATTTTATGAATTTTCACCCCAGCTCCCACACTGACGCCTCGCACACATTTTTCAACAACGGGAACCCCAAGGGCTGCTAAGCCACCGAAGGCGGTCTAATGCAAAGGGAAAACCTCATTGGGCGCCGTCTCGTCCGAACAGCTCCGTAAACTACGCAGTCGTCCGAGCCGTCCCCGCGCGGTTTTCCATCTGCACTCTCTTTCCCCTCTCCCCGTTTTTTGCACAAAAGTATAGGATCTGTTGCCTCTTTCGCAAGGCGTTGGGAAAGAGGCATATTGCGCGATTCGCGTGAGACCCTGCCAGCGACACCGAAGGTGTTCGCGAAGGAAGGAGACCCACGGCGGGGAGGAGGCGAGGGGAAAAGGTTTTCCCTTTGGTGGGGGACGCCCGCAAAAAACTATTGCATTCTCAGGAACAATGTGGTATAATAGATGTGTCAAAGCAAAAAACCACACATTCCAAGAAGGAGGCAGCCATGAGCAAAAAGGCAAAGATCATACTCGTAACGGCGATAACCTCATCAGTGTTCGCAGCAGGTGCTGCCGCCGCGACTGTCGTGATACTCAAGAAAATGTACGAGAGAACATACATCACGGTCAGCGAATGATAAGCTAATTTTTATAAAAGAAGGTTGAATAAAATGGAAATCAAATTCACAAAAGCAGCGACCCTGAAAGCAAAGCCCCAGCCCGGCGATAAGCTCGGCTTCGGCCACATCTTCACGGACTATATGCTCCTCATGCCTTATGACGAGGGACAGGGCTGGCACGATCCGGAGATCCTGCCCTACGGCAACATCGAGCTCTCCCCGGCAGCAATGTGCCTGCACTATGGTCAGACCGTATTCGAGGGCATGAAGGCATACCGCACCGCAGACGGCAAGGTACAGCTGTTCCGCCCGCTCGAGAACTTCAAGAGACTGAACAAGTCCAATGAGCGTCTCGTTATCCCGGAGCTTCCCGAGGAGCTCGGAATGCAGTGCCTCATGGAGCTCCTCAAGATCGAGAAGGACTGGGTGCCCTCCAAGGACGGCGAGTCCCTCTACATCAGACCCTTCATCTTTGCAGTAGACCCGTTCCTCGGCGTTAAACCCGGCGCACAGTACTACTTCATGATAATCCTTTCGCCCTCCGGCGCATATTATGAGACCGGCCTCAACCCCGTAAGCATCTACGTTGAGAGCAAGTATGTCCGCGCAGTAAGAGGCGGTATGGGCTTTGCCAAGACCGGCGGAAACTACGCAGCTTCCCTTATCGGACAGGACGAGGCACACAAGCAGAACTACTCCCAGGTGCTCTGGCTCGACGGTGTTGAGCAGAAGTACATCGAGGAAGTAGGCGCAATGAACATCTTCTTCGTTATCGACGGCAAGGTAGTAACACCCATGCTCCAGGGCTCTATCCTCCCGGGCATCACCAGAAAGTCCGCTATCGAGGTATGCAGGTCCAAGGGCATCGAGGTAGAGGAGAGACGCATCGACATTCAGGAGATCGCCGACGCATACGACGCAGGCAAGCTGGACGAGGTATTCGGCACCGGCACAGCAGCAGTTATCTCCCCTGTAGGCCACCTCAAGTGGAACGACAAGGTAATGGAGATAAACGGCAACAAGATCGGCAAGATCTCGCAGATGCTCTACGATACTATGACCGGTATCCAGTGGGGCAAGATCGAGGATACATTCGGCTGGATCGTACCTGTTGAATAATGATCGCAACACATAATTAAAGGGCTGCACCGGCAGCCCTTTTTTATGTACCAAAAAAAGTCCCCGGCTGAGCCGGGGATCATTATTTATATACCTTTATTCGTGATAGTATGAATCTATACCGAAGTATTCCTCCAGAGTGAGACCGCTGTCGTGGATAGCGTAGGAGAGGTCTGTTCCCACATAGCGGATATGCCAGGATTCGTACTTATAGCCAGTTATATCCTGCTTGCCCTGCGGGTAGCGGAGTATGAAGCCGTACTCATGGCAGTGATTTTCGAGCCATATAGCCTCGGGAGTTCCGATAAAGGTGTCGTCTATCTGGTTTACGTCGATAGCAAGACCTGTCTGGTGCTCGGAATGTCCCGGACGGGCAGAATAAGTATCCGCCGCAGCCTGTCCGTCGCGTGCGCAGTAGTCATCGTATATCTGAGCCTGATAGTCATACGAGCGGAAGCCCGAAGACAAACAGATATTCAGTCCCTCCGCAGCAGCAGCGCTTGACAGCTTGTTGAATTGTGCCTGACAGGTGGGATCAAGTCCCGGATTGAAGTCAGCAGGGAGGCTGTAGCTCTTGTTTGCGATAAGCGTGCCGTTTATATAGGTAAGTCCCGGGATATCGTACTGCACAGGTGCAGGTCCGTAGTTCACATCAGAGGATGTATCCGAGGTCTGTGACTGAGTGCTCTGCTGCTGAGTGCTCTGCTGCTGAGCGGGTTCAGCCGCGGGTTCACCAGCACTGCCCTCAGTAGTATTCTCCTCAGCAGGAGACGAAGTCTCTTCGGTGTCTGTATCCGCAGCGGTCACAGTCTCGGAGCTGTCAGCAGCCGAGGCAGCAGTGGTATCATCGTCAGCTGCGGCAGCATCAGCGTCTGATACGCCGGCAGCTGTATCTGTTTCAGAGCCCGAAACAGGAGCCGCAGGCTGATCAGATATCGGAAAGCTTGAAAGCTCGCCCACCGTTCCGCAGGCAGTCAGGGAAGCGGCTGCGATCAGCATGAGAGTTATCCTTGATATCCTTTTCATTTTTATTCTCCTTTGCGCAGAAGCGGAGATAAGCATATCTTCGCATTTATGCTTTCATAGACAACAGCCGGGTATTCGTCCGGGTGTTACATTTCGGCATAAATATTTATATTTTGACGATTTTTACGTTACATCTCTATATTAGCACATTCTGTTCAAACTGTCAATAGCGCTGAAAAATGTTGCCGGATAAATAAAAATGACTGTCAAGGGCAGCCATTTTGGAGCACCGACCCCGACAAAAACCGCCTGTCCCCGCAATTACGCATTCCGCATTATTCCGACAGATCCTCCACGACCCTTTTGAACACAGGAAAATCGCGGTCATAGGTCTTCTGCATATCCTCGAGGTCGCAGTACGCCAGCTTCTTTGGCGTGCGGACCGCGATATAGAGATCGTCCGTCACAGCGGATTTCTCAACGCCGATCTTCTCCGCGAAGTCCGTGTCCCTGAGGTAGAAGGCAAACTTCCTGACATTCTCGTTGTCGGGGAACTCATCGGACAGATCGGTGAAAACACTCTTCACATCGACCTTCTGCGTGTAATCGTCCCCGGCAATGACGATAACGGCGTCCGCGGACTGCATCTCCACGGTGAGCTTTGTGTCGGTGCCGTAGCTGTAGTTCTTGTAGGTATTGTCGGAGAGGGGCATATAGTAGACCGACACCAGCACCTCGCCGTTGCCGTTGAAGTCCTCCGCGAAGCCCTCGAAGTAGGTGTGCAGACCCTCCGCCTCACCGATCTTGTCGTTGTTGCAGACCACCAGCACCACCATATCGGGGCGCGGCTTGGTGACGATACTGTTCACCAGCACCACCACGACCAGCGCGAAGAACAGCGCGATGACCAGCCACCACTTGTTGTGGTAGATGAAGTTCTTAACCCTCTGCCACGGCGACAGCCTGACAGCCTCCTCGTGTTCCTCGTGGATGGTCTCGCTCTCCTCGATGAGACCCTGCTTGAGCCGCATGAGCTCCTTTTTCTCCTCGATTATGCGGCGGTCGTACTCCTCCTGACGCTTCCGCTCGCGCTCGGCGTACTCACGCTCGATCTGCGCCTGACGCTCCTGTTCCTGAGCGAGCCGCTGCTCGTTCATCTCGCGGATATTCTGGAAAACGCTTTTGCTGACGTCTATTTTTTCATCGTCCTGCGGGACAGCCGGCTGAGCCTTATTATTCTTATCCTTCATAAGTCCTCCGAAAAATACAGGACGAACAAACCTGTCCGTCCTGATGAGATTTCTTATCCCTCGTTTTCTTCCTTAGCGGAGCGGCAGCTGTTAGCGGGAATGGGCTTCATCGTCGGGAAGAGGAGCACATCACGGATAGAGGCGCTGTCAGTGAGGAGCATAACGAGTCTGTCGAGACCGAACCCGAGACCGCCCGTCGGGGGCAGACCGTACTCGAGGGCAGTAACGAAGTCCTCGTCCACCTCAGCATTAGCGCCCTGAGCGCGCTTAGCCTCGACCTGCTTGACGAAGCGCTCCTTCTGGTCGATCGGGTCATTGAGCTCGGAGAACGCATTACCCATCTCGCGGCAGTAGATGAAGTACTCGAAGCGCTCTGTGAACGCCGGGTCGGAGGGCTTCCTCTTGGCGAGAGGCGAGTTCTCGACGGGGTAATCATAGATGATAGTAGGCTGAATGAGCTTGTCCTCGACGAAAGCATCGAAGAACGCGATGAGAACGTGCCCCTTGGTAGCAGCGTCCCCCTCATCGACCTCAACGCCCTTAGCCTTAGCGGCAGCGCGTGCCTGAGCGTCGTCCGACCAGTCGTTGTAGTCAACGCCGGCGTACTTCTTTACAGCCTCGATCATGGTGAGACGCTCCCACGGCTTGCCGAGGTCGATCTCAACGCCCTGATAGTTTATCTTGGCAGTGCCGCATACCTTCTCAGCGATAGTGCGGTACATATTCTCGATGAGGTCCATCATGCCGATGTAGTCAGTGTAAGCCTGATACATCTCAACTGACGTAAATTCGGGGTTGTGCGAGGTATCCATACCCTCGTTGCGGAAGATACGTCCCACCTCATACACCTTCTCGAAGCCGCCGACGATAAGACGCTTCAGATAGAGCTCGGTCTCGATACGGAGGTACATATCCATATCGAGGGTGTTGTGGTGCGTGATGAACGGACGTGCAGACGCGCCAATCTCAAGCGTATGGAGCACAGGAGTATCCACCTCAGTGTATCCGAGAGCATCGAGGTAAGCCCTTACCTCGCGGATTATCTGGCTGCGCTTCACGAACGTGTCCTTTACGTCAGGATTTACGATGAGGTCAACGTAGCGCTGACGGTATCTCGTATCCTGATCCTTGAGGCCGTGCCACTTCTCGGGCAGCGGGAGGAGAGACTTCGACAGCAGGGAGATCTTCTGCGCATGAATGGAGATCTCGCCCTTGCGTGTCCTGAAAACGAATCCCTCGACGCCGACGATATCGCCGATGTCCCACTTTTTCTTGAATTCCTTGAAAAGGTCAGCGCCGACATCATTGGAGCGCACATAGACCTGTATGCGGTCGCTCGCGTCGCGAACGTCGATGAAGTTCGCCTTGCCCATGTCGCGCCAGCTCATGATACGGCCGGCGATGCGGATGATATTGCCGTTGAGAGCCTCGAGCCCAGCTGCGATCTTTTCCTCGTCGCCGCCGGCAGCCGCGATGACCTCAGCCTCCTGCTTCTCGTAGAGAGCCTTGTAGTCAGCCGCATGACCTGTCACGTCGAACTTCGTGACCTGATACGGGTCGAAGCCGCCCTCACGGAGAGCCGCGAGCTTATCGAGCCTGTCCTTCTTGAGAATGTTTATATCCTGTGCCTGCTCCTCCTCGGGAGCAGCGGGATTTACCTGATTTTCGCTCATTTTACAACGTCCTTTCGGGGATTACTTGGAGATCTCGATGACCTCGAAACGGAGCTCGCCGGCGGGAGCCTCAACGATGAAGATGTCGCCGACCTTCTTCTTCATAGCCGCCTTGCCGATAGGGGACTCATCGGAGATCTTGCCCTCTCTTACGTTAGCGTGGTTAGTGGAAACGATAGTGAAGGTCTCGATCTTGCCGGTATCTACGCGCTTTATCTTGATAACGGAGCTCATGCCGATCTCATCAACGGAGATATCGTCGTCCTCGACTATCTCAGCATTGTCGATAGTCTGCTGGAGCTCAGCGATGTGAGCCTCGAGGATAGCCTGTTCGTTCTTAGCCTCATCGTACTCAGCGTTCTCGGAGAGGTCTCCGTAGGAACGAGCGACCTTGAGTCTCTCAGCGACTTCCTTACGCTGATTGATGATAAGGTCATTGAGCTCAGCGACGAGCTTATCATAGCTTTCGCGGGACATTTTTTTAGCAGCCATAGTAATATTCTCCTTAAAAGTGATTATTGATTAAAAAGCATTATTACTATTATAATATATTCCTGATGAAATGTCAAGACGTAGGACAGTTGCATTTTTATGATGATTGTGGTATAATAGTCTGGACAAGGAAAACTATCCCGAACGGAGGCGCATGACAATGCTTTTAGCAGTAGACATCGGCAACACCAACATAGTATTCGGCTGCGTGGACGACGCCGGAAATATCGCCCTTTTCGAGCGTATTTCCACGAACCACAACGCCACAGCCGCGGAGTACGCCGTGCTGATACGCAATATCCTCATGATGAACGACTTCTCCCTCACCGACATCGGCGACGCGATAATCTCGTCTGTGGTGCCCTCGGTGGTGAACACAGTCCGTGAGGCGATACGCAAGCTGTTCGGAGTAGACCCGATGATAGCCGGACCCGGCGTAAAGACGGGGCTGAATATCCTCATCGACAACCCCAAGCAGCTCGGCAGCGATCAGGCGGTGGACGCAGTCGCCGCGATAAACCAGTACCCCGTCCCGCTCATCATCATAGACATGGGCACCGCGACCACGGTATCGGTGGTAGACCGCAATAAGAACTACATCGGCGGGCTCATCATGACCGGCATGGGAGTGGCGACCGACGCCCTTATCACGCGCACGGCGCAGCTCCCGAAGATAAACTTCGAGGTGCCGGAGAACATCATCGGCACGAACACGATCGACTGCATGAAGAGCGGAATGCTGTATTCCAACGCCTGCGCCCTCGACGGGATAATAGAACGTATCGAGGAGCAGCTCGGCGAGGAGTGTACGGTGGTGGCTACAGGCGGACTGGCAGAGCTTGTGGTACCGCTGTGCCGAAAGGACATCAACCTTGACAGCGATCTGCTGATAAAGGGCTTGTGGATAATCTACAAAAAGAACAAGAAATGAGAAAACGTCCCCTTCTTGGGGACTTTTTTGTCACGCTTTTAACTTCCCGGACGCATTTGTATGGTACGCCGCCCACGGCTTCCCACGGTTTATGCAATTATCCGGGTCGATGTAGGCATCGACCCCTACCCCTGTCACCCGCCGCATAAAAAAGGGGCGCCCACACAGGCGCCCAAAAGGTCTTATTCACACTCCGCGAGCGCGTCAGTGAACTTACGGTACATATATAGCGACCCGAGCGCGATGAGCGGGATACCGCGCCCCTTCGCGAACTCAAACGCCTCACGGACGCCCTCACGCAGATCGTCGAACGCCTCAGCGGTGATACCTGCCTCACCGAACGTCCCCGCAAGTATCTTTGGGTCGAGCGAGCGCGGATTATCGGGCTTCACGGCGAAAACGCGCTCCGTGAGCCCGCCGAGCATATCGGCATACAGCGCGTACTCCTTGTCTGCCATGACGCCGATGAGCAGCGCGGTCTTAGTCTCGCCGAAATACCGCTGTATCGTCTGCGCAGCATGGCGTATCCCGTCGGGATTATGCGCCCCGTCGTAGACTACGCACGGCTCAGTGCGCATGACCTCGAACCTCCCGTGCCACCTCGCCCCTGCGAGACCGTCCCTGACTGCCTCATCGGGGATATCGAGACCCTCCCCGCGCAGGATATCAATGCACGAGAGCACGTTGATGGCATTTATGTACTGGTATGTGCCGAGCATGGGGACCCTGAGCTCCTGCCCGCGGTAAACGAAGCTGATACCGTCGAGCGAGGACTCCCCGACGTCCCATGATATCTGCGAATAGTCCGGAGTATAGAGCTTTGCGGAGCGCTCATGCGCCACGACCGAAACTACCTCGAGGGCAGTTTCGCTCTCTCCGCCGAAGAAGACCGGGCGCCCCTGCTTGATTATCCCAGCCTTGTGAGCGGCGATCTCCGCGATAGTATCGCCGAGGAACGCCTGATGATCGCTCTGCACGTTCGTGATGACCGAGAGCAGCGGCGAACGGACGATATTAGTGGAATCGCTGTCCCCGCCCATACCGCATTCTATCATGGCGATATCGCAGCCCTCCTGCCGGAACAGCTCATACGCCGCGGCAGTCAGCACCTCGAACTCCGTGGGCTTTTCGTCCATTTCCTCAATAAAAGTATTCACATAGGAAATGATCTCCGCGAACCTCTCCTTCGGGATACACTCCCCGCCGATACGGAACCCGTCAGTGACGTCGGTGATAGCAGGGGAGGAGAACCACCCCGTCTTATAGCCGGCTTTCCTGAGCACAGCCCCGAGCATAGCCCCGAAGGAGCCCTTGCCGTTGGTGCCGGCGATGTGTATGACCTTTACACTGTCCTGCGGGTCACCGAGCAGGCGCGCGAGCTCAGTGATCC
>JAFRXR010000037.1 GCA_017443395.1 Ruminococcus sp.
GTGTTTCTGTCCGTAACTGACAGACAGTGCCATGACCTCGTCTGCGCCGTATTTATCTACAGCGATAGCGAGACAGGTCGTGCTGTCAACGCCGCCGCTGAAAAGTACCAGTGCTTTCATATCTCAATCCTCCACAAGCGCCTTCAGCTCGGGGTCGGTCTTGAAGCTGCCGAGGAAGGTCTTGGTCACAGTTTTTGCCGTGGAATTGCGTATCCCGCGGGCTGTCATGCAGCTGTGGCAGCCGCTTATCAGCACGCCGACGTCGGGCGTTCCGGCAGCCTCGGAGATTATCTCCGCGATGTCGCTGCCGAGGCGCTCCTGCAATTGCAGACGCTTTGCTGCCATGTCGCAGATACGCGCTATCTTGCTGAGCCCGAGGACTCTTCCCCGCGGGACGTATGCGACGTTGACGTGCATATCGTACATCAGCGCGAGATGGTGCTCGCAGAAGCTGAACACGGTGATGTCCTTCATGACGACCGTGCTGTCGCTCTCAGTGTCATCAACGGAAAAGGTCTTGCCGAATTTTTCCGCTATCTCGTGATTCGTATATGACAGACCCTCGAGCATCTCGTCGAGCATTCTCGCGACGCGCTTCGGGGTCTTTTTCAGTCCCTCGCGCTCGGGGTCCTCACCCATTGCCTCTATCAGTCCGCGGACGTGATACTCTATCGCTTCCCTATCCATTTCAAACTCCCCTTTCCGACGGATCCCAGATGAACTTGTGCAGCTGGAGCTGCATACGCACGCCGTTCAGCCCTCTGTCCGCCATGAATCCCACGATGTCCGCGGGGTCTATCGCGCCGAACACCGGACTCAGGTAAACGTGACAGCGCCCGATGAGGTCGTATTTCTTCATTATCTCCTCCGCGCGGGAGAGGTCCTTCATGCTGCCGGAGACGAATTTTACTGTGTCGTGGACGCCGAGCAGCCGGAAATTCTCTGTGCACATCGCGCTCTCCATGCCGCTCGACGGCAGCTTGTAGTCCATGGTGAATATCGGTCTGTGCTTTGCTGCGGCGAAGGTGTCGAGCGGGATACTGCCATTCGTCTCGATCTCGACGCGGTTTCCCATGCTGCTAAGAATGCTTATCAGACCGCCTATCTCAGGCTGGAGGAGCGGCTCTCCGCCGGTCAGGGTGACATTCGCAACACCTGTGCCGTGTACCCACTGTGCGAGCTCCTGAACGGTCTCCTCAACGCAGGGCGCGTCGGGAGCATTGGCGTAGCGGGTGTCGCAGTAGGAGCAGCTGAGATTGCAGCCCTTGAACCTGATGAAAGCCGCAAGCTCGCCCGCATGGGCTCCCTCGCCGTTTATGCTCACAAATCTTTCGATGACCTCAGGCATTGCTCTCCTCCTCATAGACCGCACAGTTCTCGGGAGTTTCCCAGACTGTGACGGTCGTCACGGGAAGTCCCTGCGCTGTGAGCGTTTCGTGGAAATGCCGGGCGAAGTTCTCAGCAGTCGGGCGGAAATCCACCTCTATCATGCGGAAGCCCTCCTCACGGAGCGCTGCGAGGGTATTGTCCCTCAGCGAGCCGGATTCAAAGATCAGGGCGTGGTCGAAGCTGTCGGCAAGGGCACGGACTGCGTGCTTAAGGTCGCCAAAGTCTATAACCATGCCGCGCTTCTCACCGGTCTGCTGTAAGGTGCCGGAGGAAACGCAGACCTCCAGCTCCCAGCGGTGGCCATGAATATTCGCGCATTTGCCGTTGTAGCCGGCAAGAAAATGGGCGCTGTCGAACGCCGCCCGTGTTTTAAGACTGTACATATCTCACCTCAAAAAGAATGCGTCTGCCCATACAGACAGACGCTACCGTAACTCTACGATTGCCCTGGTTTTGTTTTACGACAGGATGGCGCAAACGAACTGTCGGGGACGTATCCCTATTGCTCATTTATCATAGCATATTTTTATGGGTTTGTCAATCATCTGCCAAAGTTTTTATGCAGAGTCGCTTGTGATCAAGCTCCTGACACCTATACTCAGGATATATGCTGGTTTATCGAGCGGGTAAGGGTGCGTATGCCGGGTATCGCTGCGAAAAGTGAGATGATAACGTTCACAGCGAAGCTCGCGATCATGGTGGTTACCGCAAGTCCTGAGTAGTGGAAATTCTGAAAATCCGAGGCGTATCTGACGAGCGCGTAGAAGCCGAGCATACTTACCGCAGTGCCAATCAGCGCCGAGAACGCCGCGAACAGCACGCTTTCGAGTATTACATTGCCGTAGAGCTGCTTCTTGGTCATGCCGACAGACCTCATCATAAGCAGCTCGCCGCTGCGGTTGAGGACGCTCGTATTCAGCGTGTTCATCATCGAGAATATTCCCGTCAGCCATACCGACAGCATGAACGTGAGCATTACCTTTATCATCGTTTTGATGAAGCTGCGCAGTCCGGTGTGTCCCATGTATTCGTCACAGACCTCGATACTGCCGCTGCTGCCGATCTTGTCGAGCTCTGTGAGGGCTGCTTCATAGTGCTGCGGATCAGTCACGGAAAGGGTAATGTCGGTCGAGCCGCTGAGCGTCGGGGAGGACTCGGAGATGAGTCTGCGGATATATGTGTCCGACGCGAAGAACGTCGTCCATGTGCCGGAATACAGCACTCCACCGAGCTTCACGGGCTCGCTGAGCTGCTCACAGTCAAGCTCGAGCGTATCACCGAGACCGAGGTCGGACATAGATACAAAGCGCTCCGGGCTTTCTTCCTGAGGTACGTTATTGCCGTCCGCGTCGATCTCTTCGTTGAAGTAGATGATACGCTGACGCAGGTAGAGGCATTCGGTTTGCTGGAACTCGTCGTAGGTCATGCCGAGTAGCTGCTCTAAGCCCTCATACTCGTAGGTCTGGCGGCGGACGCTGTTCAAGCCGATACAGATGTCGGAAATGCTGCTGTATTCCTCGGTCAGTGACTTGCAGGGCAGCGATTCGAGCTTCTCGCGCGATTCGCGGTCTTTGAAATCGAGAGAGGTGCTGTTCCCGACCTCTACATCACAGAAATTCGGGCTGTTCTCGAGCTGGGTGATGACGTCGTCCATGTCGGTATCGTAGCTGTAGATGTAGAAGTCGTAGCCCTCTGTCTTCTTGAGCTCATGTGTTATATCCTTGCGCAGGAACAGTGCGAGCTGCACACAGAAGGTGAACATTATGACGCCGAGCGACATCGCGACCGTCGAGATGAGGAAGCGCTTCTTAGTGCGGAAGATGTTCTTTAAGGTGTAGCGCACCATGAACGACTTCGAGCCGGACTTCAGGCGGGACTTTTTCTGCTTTGCGGGCTTCTCACGGCGGCTGAAAAGGTGCTTCTTGGTGCTCTTAGGCTTGCCGTAGCTGAGGACCTCCGCCGGGGACAGCTTGCGTGACGCCCACATCGCTGAGGTGTAGGAGGAAATGATTATCCCCGCGATACAGAGAAGTATGCCGATAACTGTCGCGAGCGGGCTGGCATGGAACTCACAGCTGCGGAAGCCAGATGTCCTGAACGAGTTGAACACCGAGCGGCACATCAGCATCGACGCTGTCACGCCTATCGGGACTGCGGTCAGGCAGTAGAACAAGCCCTCCGACAGCACGAGCGCTGTGAGCTGTCCGCGGGAGGCTCCCATGATACGCAGCGCTGCGAACTGTGAGCTGCGCTCCTGCACGGATATCTCGAATGCGTTGTCGATGACAAAGCGTGCCATGAGCCATACGATCAGTGCAAGTATCAAGTAGGCTGCGATGTATAGGCTGTAGTCGCCTATTTTGCTGACTGAGCGCAGTCCGACTGTATTCACGAAGCCGTTCAGCGTTATCTGCTCGTTGTTGACTGCTTCCTCATAAGCGTTCTCGCTCTCGAAGCCCATATCCTCAAGGAGCATTGCCATGTCGTCGTCAATGAGGCGGTTTGGGTTCATTATCATGTAGACGTATTCGTAGCTGTCAACATCGCCAAAGCGTCTGCCGCTGACCGTCGGGTCGAGTTTTGAAAGGTCTATGGGAGAATCAATTGACGTTATCAGCCCGAGGTAAGGCGCCAAGGTATCGGTATCATAGGGCTCGAATCCGGCTATTTTCAGGGATATCTCCATAGGCTCGCCGTACTGGATATCGGTGAGTTCAAGATCCATATAGCCGTAATTGCCGAAATCGGTAAGATAGCTGAGCAGGGAATACTCAGATACAGCAACACCGTCACGGACTGTGTTTTCCTCGCCGGTATAGTCATCGAAGATATATCTGTACTCAGTCGTGCTCTCAGCGTTAAGACGAGCTATCTCCTCGCGGACTGCTCTGACATTCTCGCCGTTCTCGTCTACCTGTCCGCACATAGGGGTGATCGTGAAGGTAAGTGTGTCGCCCTCCTTGTAGCCGAGGTCACTGAACCACTGCGGGACTATGGCAGAATCCGCGGGGATATCGCCGGACATATAATCCGGGACGATCATACCGGCGATAGAGCTGTTTCCTTCGATCTTCACCTGACTTGCCGAGAGCGTCCTGAGGGTCGTGCCGTTATCGAAGGTGAGCTCATAGAAGCCCTGCCAGCCGTCTTCGTCACGTCCGCCGGAGATATGGCTGAAGGGTCTTTTGATGCAGTACAGATCCTTCACGGCAAGGTGGTGGTCTGCCATAAACACGGCTTCCTCGAACGATGAGACGTTCTTCGCTGCGCCGTTGTCGCACTCCTTGAAGAGCTCCCCTGCCTCTACCTCCCATGCACCGCGTTCGAGGACTGCCTCATTGTAGGCAGTGCGGACAAAGCTCGTAGAATAGACGATGAATGTATTCAGCACGAACACCGACAGTGTTATGCACAGGAACATCAGCAGGCTGCGCAGCTTCTGGCGGCGGACGTATTTGAGCGATAATGATACAAGGTGTTTCATCTGAGCGTCCCCTCACTTTCAGTGAGCCTGCCGTCGGTCATACGGTAGATAGTGTCCGCCTGCGAAGCGATAGTCGGGTCGTGAGTGATGAGGACGAGGGTCTGGTTGTACCTCTTTATCGAGCCCTTCAATATGGAGATTATCTCGCGGCTGTTGCGGGAATCAAGGTTGCCGGTGGGCTCGTCTGCGAAGATCATGTCGGGCTTGTGTATCAGTGCGCGGGCGAAGGAGACCCTCTGCTGCTGACCGCCGGAGAGCTCGTGGGGAAAGCTGCGGCGCTTTTCGAGCAGTCCTGTCAGCTTCATCAGCTCCTCGAGGTAATCCATGTCGGGGTCGGTGTTGTCAAGATTGAGCGGGAGCACGATGTTCTCCTCGGTGTTCAGCACGGGGATAAGGTTGTAATTCTGGAAGATGAAGCCCGTGGACTTGCGCCTGTAGGCGGAGAGCTGATCGTCATTCATCTTAGTAAGATCGTTGCCGTTGAAGAGTATGCTTCCGGACGTCGGCAGGTCGAGCGAGCCGATGACGTTCAGGAGAGTGGTCTTGCCGCTGCCGCTCTCACCTGTCACTGCAACGAATTCACCGCGGCGCACCTCGAGGGAGACGTCGTCGAGCGCGAGGACTGCATTGTCGCCGCTGCCGTATTTTTTAGTAAGGTGTTCAGCCTTTAAGATGATGTTGTTTTCCATGATGTTGACCTCCGTTTTCTTTACTGTGACTATATCTTAGCACGCCAATCTTACAGTAATGTTACAATCTTTCATTTTTTCAA
>JAFRXR010000038.1 GCA_017443395.1 Ruminococcus sp.
GTACCGCTATGACCGAGGAGGACGAGTTCAAGGAGATCTACAAGCTCGACGTTATCTCTATCCCGACAAACAAGCCCGTTATCCGTATCGACCACAACGATCAGGTATACAGCTCCGAAAAGGGCAAGTACGCAGCTATCATCGAGCAGATCATCAGGTGCCACGAGAAGGGTCAGCCTATCCTCGTTGGTACGGTATCTATCGAGAAATCCGAGCTCCTTTCCGCAATGCTCAAGCGCAAGGGCATCAAGCACGAGGTCCTCAACGCCAAGCAGCACGCTAAGGAAGCGGAGATCGTTGCACAGGCAGGTAAGTACGGCGCCGTAACTATCGCCACCAACATGGCTGGACGCGGTACCGATATCATGCTCGGCGGTAACGCTGAGTTCCTCGCAAGGGCTGAGCTGAGAAAGCGCGAGATGCCCGAGGAGCTCATCACAGCGGCTATCGGCTTCGCAGACACCGACGATCAGCAGGTCCTCGAGGCAAGAAAGCTCTACCGCGAGCTCTACGACAAGTACAACGCTGAGGTCAAGGAGAAGGCAGTTGCTGTCAAGGAGGCAGGCGGACTCTATATCCTCGGTACAGAGCGCCATGAGTCGAGACGTATCGACAACCAGCTCCGCGGACGTTCCGGACGTCAGGGCGACGAGGGCGAGAGCTGCTTCTTCCTCTCCGTAGAGGACGACCTCATGCGTATCTTCGCGGGCGACCGCCTCGAGGCTATGATGAGGACGCTCAAGGTCGAGGAGGATATGCCTATCGAGAGCAAGCTCCTCACCCGTATCATCGAGTCCTCGCAGAAGAAGGTCGAGGGCAACAACTTCAGCATCAGAAAGAACGTCCTCAACTACGACGACGTTATGAATACACAGCGTGAGATCATCTACAAGCAGCGCTCACAGGTGCTCGACGGCGAGGATCTCCACGAGAGCATTCTCAAGATGATGGAGGATCTCATCAAGACCACTGTTGACTCCTACCTCATCGACGACGACGTAAAGACCGAGTGGAACATCGTTGGTCTCAAGGACTACTTCCTCGGCTGGCTCATCGGTCCCGAGGATCTCGACTTTGACGACGACGAGCTCGCTTCCGTATCCAAGGAGGACATCATCACCGCGCTCAACACCAAGGCTGGCGAGATCTACCAGGCTAAGGAGGCTGAGTACGGCGAGGAGGTAATGCGTGAGCTCGAGAGAGTTATCCTCCTCAAGGTAGTTGATACCAAGTGGATGGCTCACATCGACGATATGGAGGAGCTCAAGAAGGGTATCGGACTCCGCTCCTACGGTCAGAAGAACCCTGTTATCGAGTACCGCTATGAGGGCTTCGAGATGTTTGACGCGATGGTCGAGTCCATTCACGAGGACACAGTCCGTATGCTCCTCACGGTAAAGCTCCAGAGGAACGAGGCTCCCGAGCGCGAGCAGGTCGCTCAGCCTGACGCACCGAATGCGGGTGCAGGTGACGGCAGCTTCTCCGACGAGCCGGCTCGTTCGGCTAAGAAGGTCGGCGACAACGACCCGTGTCCGTGCGGCAGCGGCAAGAAGTACAAGAAGTGCTGCAAGGCTAAGGACATGGCTGGTAAATAAGAGACGAAAGGGCGGCTGCGGTCGCCCTTTTTCAAAGTGGGGGAAGGTATGAAAAAGGCTGTGCTTTGCGCTTTGTGCGGACTGGTGCTTGCCGGCTGCGCGGAAAAGTCGGACAGCTCAATGGAGTCTGTAAATGAGACAACTGAGACAACGACTGTGCAGGTCACAACAGAAGCGCAGGAGACGACCGAGCCGGAGACTACAGAGCCTGAAACCACCGAGCCGGAGGCCACAGACGAATACTACGGCTACAGCGACGCACCGCCGACCTTTCCCGTACCAGAGGGCGCAGACCCCGCGGAGGTAATGTCGCATTACACATTCAAGGTCGATGAAAACGGCGTGTGGGTGTACTATGACGGCACTACAGCTCAGCTTCTTGACGTGGACACAGCGAAGCTGCTTGATTATGACGGCGACCCTGCGGAGCTTTTATATCACGAGGACTATAACTTTGACGGCTGGGACGACCTGTTCGTTCCGGAGATAATTTTCAGACCCAATACCGCGGGCGAATATTTCCGATTTGAGCCGCGGCTCGGTCTTTTTGTCATCTGGCAGGAGCTGAATGATGTGTCTCTGCACGCTGTTCCGAATGAGAGCGATAAAACTCTTACGATCTCCAGCAGAGCTAATGCTGTCGACCATAAAGTGACGACCTATGAGTGGATAGGCGATGAGCTCTCGGCAGTTTCGTGGGAGCAGCAGTATCAGGGCAGCGACGGCGAGATCTACATTAACTATTATTTGTGTTCATCGTCCGGCGATGTGCTCTATAAGCGGGAGAAGGCGCTCATCGGCGATGACGGCGGCTGGCTCGGCACTGAGGAGGTAAACATCGAATGAAACTGCGATATATAGCGATATCCATGCTCACTGCCGCGCTCGCCGGCTGCGCGGAGAATAACGTCAGCTCGTCAGTGAATGTACCTGAGACAACTGAGACAACGGCTGCACAGGTCACCACAGAAGCGCAGGAGACGACCGAGCCGGAGACTACTGAGCTGCCGCACGGAGTACTCGATTATGAGGTCACAGACGGCGGGATATTGCTGAATATGGACGGCGCGGAGGTGCAGACGGTCAGCACGGAAACGCTGCCGGAGTTCAGGTCCCCGGTCGTCGCTGACTATGATTTCGACGGCTATGAGGACATTTTTGTCCCCGACAAGGATATATGCAGCGGCATGGGCGGCGATTACTGGCTGTATGACCCTGAGAGCGGAAAATTCGGCATATCTGACGCGCTCGCACTCGTAGATGGCAGGGGCTGGACGATGACCGTCTGCGGCGAGGGTCAGCTGCAGCTTGATATGTCCAGCCGATACGGCAGCACCTCGACCGTCTACGAATGGAGCGGTGATGTGCTCGTTCCGGTCGGTTTCGTGGACAAGTACCGTGACGATGACTACAACGGCGTCGAGGACGAATATGAGTACGGCAGCGACGGTCAGCGGTACATGGTCTGCCGGACGTGCTATGATACCGGAAGCGGCGATATATTGCGGACTGAGACTGACCCGCGGTACTTCCGTGTGACCGAGACCTCGATAGACGTGATGAAGGGCAGGGAAGTCCTGCAAAGCATTGAGAACGACACGCTGCTGCAGCTCGTGGACGGGCTGCGGGAATACGTCCGCAGCCACCCGGAAACGACCGCACATCACGAATTTGACGTCATGCCGCCGGAGCACTATCTCCGCTTTGAGGACTACGACTATGACGGCTTTGACGACCTTGCAGTGCCGACTGAATTTCCTCAGACAGGCGAGTGGAACAGCTTTTTCTACTACCGCTTTGACCCCGACACCGAGCTCTATGTCCCGTGGGATACGCTCAACGAAAAGGGCGTGACGTTCTATTTCCCGCCGGATAACTGCACAGATCTGCAGATCACCGGGTATACAGGCTTGTGGAATGACGAGACCTATGAGTATTACGTCTATGTTTGGAGGGACGGCGAGCTTGTGCCGACCTTGCACACTCATTATTACACAGCAGACGACGGCTTCCGCGCCGTTGACAAATACGTATACGACGAAAACGGGGACGAGGTCTATGACGGAACGGGCGTCGTGATAATGGACGACTTCGGAGAGGAGGACACAGAATGAGCGGCTACAGCGCATTCGCGCGATACTACGACGAGCTCACTGCGAATATCGACTACAAAAAACGCGCGGAGTACTTCCGCGCGATAATACAGAAATACAAGACCACCAAGGACAGCATTCTCCTCGACCTCGCCTGTGGAACAGGCAGTATCTCGCAGGAAATGGCGCGTCTGGGGTACGACGTCATAGGAGTGGACAACTCCGATGAGATGCTCGGCATGGCGATAGAGAAGAAGTTCGACAGCGGACTGGACATACAGTACCTTTGTCAGGACATGAGGAAGCTCGATATGTTCGGGACGGTGGACATCACGGTCTGCGCACTTGACAGCATAAACCACCTCAGCTCGCTCGACGATGTACGGAAGGTGTTCGGGAATGTCGCGTTCTTCTCGGAGGTCGGAGGATTGTTCATCTTCGACGTCAACACCCTCCACAAGCACAGGGATATCCTCGCGGACAACACCTTCACCTACGAGACAGACAGCGTCTACTGTGTTTGGGAGAATACGCTCGACCGCTCGGACGATTCGGTTAAAATGCACCTTGAATTCTTCGAGCTGGAGGAAAACGGGCTGTACTCGCGCAGCAGCGACGATTTCACCGAGCGCGCCTACAGCGAGGAGGACATCGAGCGGCTGCTTGCGGAGACCGGGTTTGAGCTCATTGCAAAGTACGGTGATGACACCTTCAATCCGCCAACACCAGACTCACAGAGGATAGTCTACGCGGCACGGTGCGTGCGCAGCGGACAGCAGATATGAAAGGAAGATAGCATGGGAAATTTATACAGGGCGATATCGGCGGACGGCTCGGCTTTTGCCGCAGTCCTCGACGCCAAGGACATCGTTTCGGAGATAGAGCGCATACACAAGACCTCGGCGGTCGTTACGGCTGGTCTGGGGAGGCTCAGCATTGCCGCCTCGCTGATGGGCTATATGCTCAAGGGCGAGGAGGACAGCATCACCCTGCGCATCGACGCGGACGGTCCTGCGGGACAGC
Organism: Ruminococcus sp.; assembly: GCA_017443395.1. GTDB lineage: Bacteria > Bacillota > Clostridia > Oscillospirales > Ruminococcaceae > Ruminococcus. The sequence continues at coordinate 4,712 of JAFRXR010000038.1, forward strand.
TCGTTGCGGTCGCGGACAGCTGGGGAAATGTCAAGAGCAGCGTGAGCAATCCGGTAGTCGAGATACCGCTGAACTGCGTAGGCAAGCTCGATGTCGCGGGAGCAGTAGGACGTGACGGAACATTGTCCGTGGTCAAGGACATGGGGCTGCGTGAGCCGTATGTGGGAGTGATACCGCTCGTTTCGGGCGAGATCGCAGAGGACATCGCGAGCTACTACGCGACCAGCGAGCAGATCCCGACGGTCTGTGCGCTCGGCGTGCTCGTGGACACCGACCTGACCGTCAAGGCAGCGGGAGGCTATCTCGTGCAGCTCCTGCCGTTCGCGGACGAGAAGTGCATTTCCACGATAGAAAAGAACGTCGCGGGAATGCGTCCGGTCTCTGCACTGCTCGACGAGGGCGTCTCGCCGCAGGAGATCGCAGAAATGCTCCTCGCGGGACTCGAACCCAACGAGCTCGACACCGCACAGCCGGTCTACCACTGCGACTGCTCGCGTGAGAGGACTGAGCGCGTGCTGCTGAGCATCGGAAAAAAGGAGCTCGAGGACATCGCCGCGGAGGGCAGGGACACAAAGGTCTGCTGCCATTTCTGCGGGAAGGAATACGTTTTCACGCCGCAGGAGGTCGCCAACCTCGCGGCACAGGGGTAAGATATGTACGAGAACAAGACTGACGACCAGCCCGTGAGGGCGGTGCTCGCGTGCGTGGACACGGGCGAATTCGACGCGGAGGTCTCTATCGCTGAGCTCGCCGAGCTCGCGGAGACCGCCAATGCAAAGGTCGTGGGGACGATGATACAGCGCCGCCAGACCTTCGACTCTGCGACGTGCATGGGTACGGGTCGCCTTGAGGAACTGAAGGAGCACCTTGCCCCTCTCGAAGCCGAACTGGTCATCTTCGACCACGAGCTGACTGGCGTTCAGGTGCGCAACATCGAGGATATCCTTGAAGTCCGCGTGATAGACCGCACTACCCTCATACTCGACATCTTCGCGCAGCGTGCCCGCACGAAAGAGGGCAAATTGCAGGTCGAGCTCGCGCAGCAGAAATACCGTCTGCCGCGCCTGACTGGTCTGGGTACGTCGCTCTCGCGTCTGGGCGGCGGCATAGGTACGCGAGGTCCCGGCGAGACTAAGCTCGAGACCGACAAGCGCCATATCCGCAGGAGGATATCTGCTCTCGAGGCTGAGCTCGAAGAACTTGAGAAGCACCGTAATTTCTCGCGCTCGCGCAGGAAGAAGGACGGGGTGCTGTGCGCGGCGATAGTCGGCTACACGAACGTGGGAAAGTCCACGCTTCTGAACGCGCTGACCGACGCCGGCGTGCTCGCGGAGAACAAGCTTTTCGCGACGCTCGACACGACCTCCCGCTCAATAGAGCTCCCGGACGGTCGGAGCGTCATGCTCATTGATACCGTCGGACTGATACGCCGCCTCCCGCATGAATTGGTCGAGGCGTTCAAATCGACGCTGGAGGAAGCTGCCTCTGCGGACATAATACTCAACGTGCAGGACCTCTCCTCCCCGGAGCGCGAGGAACAGGCTGAGGTCACGAGGAAGCTGCTCTCGGAGCTCGGCTGCGACGGGATCCCTAAGATCGACGTGCTGAACAAGTGCGACATCGCACAGTTCACGGACACAGTCTTTGAGGACGACACCACGGTCATGATAAGCGCGAAGCACCGCGACGGCTTCGCAAGGCTGCTTGAGTGCATAATGAAGAACCTCCCCGAGACAGCGCGGCGCATGAGGCTGCTCGTGCCGTACAGTGAGACTGCCTTCATCGGCAGGATACGGGCGGAGGGAAAGGTCTTCTCCGAGGAATACGCGGAGAACGGCACCCTCATCGACGCCCTCGTGGACATAAAGCTGGTGAAGCGCGCGGAGGAGTTTGAAGTGGAATAGACATCAGGGGACGGTCAGCGCCGTCCCTTTTTTATGTGAAAATTCAAACCTTGTTCATTGACATTTGTGTGGGAAAGAGGTATAATAACTGTATATACGGTTTTCTGCATACCGGAAATGCAGGGGCGCAGCTTTCCTCTCAAAAACGGCTGCGTATCGGAGCGCCTATGAGTATTTTCAACGTTAAAAAGGATCCGCCCGAGCTAAGCCGCGACTGGCAGGCTTTCCAGCAGTTCGTCGGCAACATCGGTGCGTTCACCTATATCGCAAAGGACAAAGCCGCCTACCTCGACGCAGCAGCCTGCCGTATGCTCGGCTGCCAGAGCGAAAAGCTCAACGAGTTCGAGTTCTTCGACCTGCTCGAAAAGATATCAAAGAGCCCCGTCGAGGGTCAGCGACACATCTACCGCTTCTCGGAGAGCAGCGTCACGCGCTACATAAAAATGAACATCTACGAGAGCAGCGACGAGTGGCTCGGCTTCGTGCAGGACTTCACCCGCCAGATATCCGAGATAAGCGACAGCAAGAGCTTCGTGGACTACGACCCAATAACGAGGCTGCCGTCCTATCCGTCGTTCTCGCAGAAGATAAAGAAGCTCCTCCCCGAGATACAGCACGGCTGCCTCGCGACTATCTACATCAACGGCATAGACAAGCTCGGCTCATACCTGACCGTTGACAACACCAACAACTGCATAACCTCCGTCGCGGAGACGCTGAAGAGCTTCTCCAGCGAGAACGTCATCATCGGCTCGAAGTCCAACTACGAGATATGTGCGTTCTTCCGCGAGTGCGACAAGATGAGCATATACAATATCCTCAACGGCATGGACGAAGCCGTGCAGAAGTGCATACTCACGGACGACTTCGGTGAGATCATAGACATCTCCGACAAGAGCAGCATAAGCCTGTCTATCGGCTGTTCGTCGTACCCCGAGGAGGCTGCGGACTTCAATATGCTCGTGAACTACTCCGAGTTTGCGCTGTATGAGGCGAAGAACGGCCGCAGGAGCGTCATAAACTGGTTCTCCGAGGAGAACTACGTCCGTGAGAAGGATTCCTACAAGAACGCACAGCTGTTCTCACGCATAATCCAGGAGAATCTGCTGACCTACTACCTCCAGCCGATCGTAGAGACGCATACCGGCGAGATAGTCGGCTACGAGGCACTCATGCGCACCACGGGCGACATCAAGATGACCCCGAACCAGATACTCCGCATCGCCGGCGAGCAGAACAACCTCTATGCCGTCGAGAAGCTGACCTTCTTCAACACCATGAAGCTGCTCAGCGACAACCAGCAGATATTCGAGAACCGCAAGCTGTTCATCAACTGCCTCGCGAACTCCCTCCTCACCGAGGACGACTTCAACGAGCTCTACCTCACCTACGGCGAGCTCATCGAGAAGACCGTCGTGGAGATAGTCGAGGACAGCTCCGCTACCCCCGAGGGCATCGAGACCCTCAAGAAGCGCTGCGGCTTCACGCATACCAAGCTCGCTATCGACGACTACGGCACGGGCTATTCCAACAGCTCCAACCTGCTGAACTACTCGCCCGACTACATAAAGATAGACCGCTCGCTCATCAGCGATATCCATAACGACCTCAAAAAGCAGCAGCTCGTAACGTCGATAATCGAGTTCTGTCAGGACAACCAGCTCCAGTCTCTCGCAGAGGGCGTCGAGACCGTGCAGGAGCTGAAAACCGTCATCAGGCTGGGAGTTGACCTCGTTCAGGGCTACTACACCTCCAAGCCGAAGCCGCTCTTCCTCAACAGCATCTCCGCCGAGATAAAGGACGAGATCATCAAGACCAACCTCGAGTCCCGCCCGGACGGCGTGAAGAAGATATATGCCGCTCAGAATGACTCCGAGATAGACCTCCTCAAGCTCGCGCTCGAGAAGTACACGGATATCCACGTTTACCAGAGCAAGCTCACGATCGTCGGCGACCCCGATAAGCCCGTGAAGATGAACATCAGTATCATGGACAACCACAGCTGTGAGCTCACGCTGAAGAACGTGAACATGATAAGCGGCAACAGCAAGCCGACTATCAGTGTGGGCGAGTACGCCCGTCTGGTGCTGAACCTCGTGAAGAACAACAAGCTCGGCTACTCGGGTATCTACGTCCCAATGGGGAGCCAGTTCGAGCTGACCGGCAAGGGCAGCCTCACTATAGACTGCTACGCCTCTGAGGGTATCGGTATCGGAAACGACTTCGACCACAGCTACGGCGACATCGCCATAGACATGGCTGGTACGCTCGAGATAATCTCCAACAGCGTCGAGTCACTGTGCATAGGCGGTGGCTTCAACGAGGACGACTCCGAGATAGCCCTCCGCTCCGGCACCGTGAAGATATATATGTACTCCCACAACGGACTCGCTATCGGCAGCTTCAACGGCGACGCCGACATCGCGATATCCGAGAACTGCTCGCTCGACATCACTATCTCCGGTATCAAGGTCACCGGTATCGGCAGCGTCAAGGGCATAGCCACGATAACCTCTGCCGCGGACATCGAGATGTCCTGCACGGGCGCACAGGCAGTCGGCATTGGCGTGCTCGAGGAAGGAGAGGGGAGCGTCCTCATCAAGAAGGGCAGGATCAATATGCGTATGCGCTCCGCGAAGCACACCTGTATTGGTGCGGTCGGCGGAAGCGTCAATACCAAGATCAAGGACGCAGAGATAATCATAGATTCCGAGGGCGACGAGGTCACTGGTATCGGCGACGCGCACGGCTCGGGAAATCTCGCGATCATCGACTCGTCAGTATCGCTCACCATGCTCGCCGGCACCCCGAAGGACATCGGCACCGGCAGCGGGGATATGCAGATACAGAATTCCACGATAAATTCGCTTGTTAACAACAAGAGGATAATATATGCAAACAATTAAGAGAGGTAAAGATCACAAATGAAGTTAGGTATGGTCGGACTGCCGAATGTCGGCAAAAGCACGCTGTTCAACGCACTCACGAACGCAGGCGCGGAGTCTGCGAACTACCCGTTCTGCACTATCGAGAAGAACGTCGGTATCGTATCGGTCCCGGACGAGAGGCTCGATAAGCTCGCGGAGATGTACGAGCCGGACAAATTCACTCCCGCAACCCTCGAATTCGTAGATATCGCGGGACTTGTCAAGGGCGCCTCCAAGGGCGAGGGACTGGGAAACAAGTTCCTTGCGGATATCCGTGAGGTGGACGCGATAGTCCACGTTGTCCGCTGCTTTGAGGACCCGAATATAATCCACGTTGACGGCAGCATCGACCCGCTGCGTGACATCGAGACGATAAACCTCGAGCTCATCTTCTCGGACATCGAAATGGTCGAGAGACGCATAGACAGGGCGAAAAAGGCAGCCAAGGGCGACAAGAAATACCTCGCTGAGGCTGAGTTTCTTGAGCGTCTGAAGGAACACCTCGAAGAGGGAAAGTCCGCTCGCGGTTTCGATTTCACCGAGGAGGAGCGTGAGCTGATAAAGACCACCCCGCTGCTCTCCGCAAAGCCGGTCATCTACGCTGCGAACCTCAGCGAGGAGGACTTCACCAATAACATCGAGACTAACGAGAACTACAGAAAAGTCCGTGAGCTCGCGGAATCCGAGCACTCAGCAGTGCTGCCGATATGTGCGCAGATAGAGGCTGAGATATCGGACATGGGCGACGAGGACAAGGCGATGTTTCTCAGCGAGCTGGGTCTGGAGGTCTCGGGACTGAACCGTATCATCAAGGAGGGCTATTCGCTCCTCGGGCTCATCTCGTACCTCACCGCCGGCAAGCAGGAGGTCCGTGCATGGACGATAACCAGAGGCACAAAGGCTCCGCAGGCAGCAGGCAAGATACATACGGATTTCGAGAAGGGCTTTATCCGCGCAGAGGTCATCTCTTTCGACGACCTCATGGACTGCGGCTCAATGGCAGCAGCAAAGGAAAAAGGCCTTGTAAGACTTGAAGGCAAGGAATATGTGATGCAGGACGGCGATATCGTTCTGTTCAGATTTAATGTCTGATATGTAAGATCATCCCCTGATGCGTAAGTGCATCGGGGGATTTTTGCAATTTGCACTATATTGCTATTTCTTCATTAGTCTTGACTTTTATTGCCCATTATGCTAAACTAATGAGAGATAGAATATCAGATTGGAAGTGCTGTATGATCTGCGATAAAATACAAATACTCATAGATTACGCCCTGAGATACGGGCTTATCACTCCGGAGGATATATACGTTGTCCGCAACCGGTTCATGGAAGTGTTCTCACTGACCGACTGGCAGGTATCCGGCGGCATCAGTTCCGGCGGAGCAGGCATCGACGAGATACTTGACAGCCTGACAGACTATGCCTGTGCGGAGGGGATGATACCGGACACTGCAAATTCCCGGGATCTCTTCGACACCAGACTCATGGGGATACTCACTCCCATGCCTCATGAGGTAAACTCCGGATTCCGCATGCGCTATGCTGATTCACCGGAATCAGCGACGGACTGGTACTATGACCTGAGCAAGCGTCTGAATTATGTGAGGGCAGGCAGGATAGCGAAGGATCTGAAATGGAAGTATGCCAGTGATTTCGGTGAACTCGACATCACCATAAATCTTTCTAAACCGGAAAAAGATCCAAAAGCAATTGCCGCCGCAAAGAATGCAAAAACTGTCGGTTACCCAAGCTGTCTGCTCTGCAAGGAAAACGAGGGCTATGCAGGTCGTGCAAATCATCCGGCCCGTGGCAACCACAGAATCATTCCCCTGAAGCTTGCAGGTGA
>JAFRXR010000039.1 GCA_017443395.1 Ruminococcus sp.
CGGCATGAACTACTCTACATTCATGAACGGCTGCAAGAAGGCTGGCATCACTCTTAACAGAAAGATGCTCTCCGAGATCGCTATCAACGACGCGGCTGGCTTCACAGCTATCGCTGACAAGGCTAAGGCAGCTCTTTAAGAAAGACAAAACACGCTCCTATTATTAAGGGCGTGTTTTCTTGTAGGAGGCGGGCAGCTCTGCCTGCCCCGCGCTCCGCATCTCAGGAAGCGAGGTGCCAGATATTTGGAGATCATAACATCAAAGGATAATCCTGTTATCAAGCTGTATCAGAAGCTTTCCTCCTCAAAAAAGGAAAGGGTCGAGTACGGCTTATTCGTGTTGGAGGGACTGCGTATCGTGGAGGACGCGCTCCGCGAGGACAGCGGGATAACTCACCTCATCGTCACAAAGCAGGCGCAGGAGCGCTTCGGGGAGGAGCTTTTTCAGGCTGATTTGAGGGATACAAAGACTATTGTCATTTCAAATGAGCTTGGAAATAAAATTTCCTCCACCGAGAAGACGCAGGGCGTGTTCGCGGTGTGCAGGATACCTGAGAAGAAAAAGCCCGTATTTAAGGACAACGGGCGGTATATCGTGCTGTATGGGCTTCAGGACCCCGGCAATGCGGGTATGGTCATACGCACGGCGGACGCGCTCGGCATGGACGGCGTGATACTATCGGGGTGCTGCGATCTCTATAGTCCCAAGGTGATCCGCTCGACTATGGGGTCGGTGTTCCGCGTGGACATAACCGTCGAGAACGACACCGACGCGCTGTTCGCTATGCTCGCGGAGGCGGGCGTTTCGACCTACGCGGCGGTCATAGACAAGGACGCGCTGGACATCAGCCGGTGCGGCTTTTCGGGCAGGTGCGCCGTGTTCATCGGGAATGAGGGCAACGGTCTGCCGCGGGAGGTCTCCGGGAGGTGTACGGAGCGGGTCACGATACCTATGCGCGGTACGATAAATTCCCTGAATGCCGCTATGGCTGCGGGGATAATGATGTGGGAGCTTGCTAAATAAAGGGGGACTTCACTGTGGACGAGAAAAGATACTGGGTCTGGCTGACTATGATCTTCGGAGCCGGCAGCCGGCGCGTCTGGGAGGCGATGAACCTCTTCCAGAGCGCTCAGGAAGCCTATGAACAGCTCTCCGGCGGGGAGACTGCTCTGAATATGACCGACCGCGAGCTGCGCAATCTGCGCGGGACCGATATCTCCGACGCGGAGAAGCTCATGGAGCGGTGCTCGGATAAGGGCATCGGTGTGGTCTGCTACACGGACGCGGATTATCCCGCGCCGCTCAGGTATATCACCAACCCGCCGGCTGTGCTCTACTATAAGGGCGATATCGGCTGCCTCGGCGCTGAGATGTCGGTGACGTCCGTCGGGGCACGAAAAGCCGGGGAGTACGGTCTCAGGGCGACGAGAGAGATATGCCGCGGGCTCGCGCAGAACGGCGTGCTCATCGTAAGCGGGTTCGCGCTCGGCGTGGATATCACCTCGCACCTTGCTGCGGCTGAGGTCGGTTCCCCGACAGCGTGCGTGCTCGGCTGCGGGCTGGATATTGATTATCCCAAGGAGAATATTAAGCACCGTCAGGCGATACTCGACGCGGGCGGAGCGTTCATTTCGGAGTACCCGCCGGGCACCTCGCCCTTCGCGGGGAATTTCCCCAAGCGCAACCGTATCCTTGCGGCGCTCGGCAGGGCGGCTGTGATCTTTGAGGCGACCATAAACAGCGGGTCGCTGATAACCGCTAATATCGCCGCGGAGCAGGGCAGGGAGATATTCTGTCTGCCGCCGAGCGATATTTTCGATGAGGCGTTCTCCGGGAATATCGCGGTGCTGCGCTCCGGTGCCGTGCCGCTCTACGGGGTCGAGGATATCTTCGACTACTTCGGTATCGCTTCCGCTCCCGGCTCCGGGGAGGAGGTCCGCATAAGCGCCTTCGCAGAGGAGCTCAACGTCCCGGAGAAGAAAAAACCGCCGAAAAAGTCCGCAGGAAGGTCTGCACGCGCAGCGGCTGAGAAGAAGCTCACCGATAAGCGTGAGGAGCCCGCTGCAAAGGCTGTTCCGGAGGGGCTTGCCGGCTTGCAGAGGGATATCGCTGAGCTGCTCGCGGGAGGTGCTCTCCATGCGGACGAGATCGCTGCAAGGCTCGGGACCGGGCAGACCGAGCTCATGACTGAGCTCACAGAGCTCGAGATACTGGGTATCGTCCGGCAGCAGGCGGGAAAAATGTTTGAATTATGTTGATAAGAGGGTAGGATAAATGTCAGATCTGGTCATTGTTGAGTCGCCGGCTAAGGCGAAGACTATACAGAAGTACCTCGGTCCGGGGTATGAGGTGATCGCGTCGATGGGTCACATCAGAGACCTTCCGAAGTCGAAGATGGGCGTTGACAAGGAGCACGATTTCGCTCCTCAGTACACCGATATGAAGGGCAAGGAGGACGTCATCAAGGAGCTCAAGAAGCGCGCAAAGAAGTGCGGCAGGGTATATCTCGCGACCGACCCCGACCGCGAGGGTGAGGCGATATCATGGCATATCGCACAGATGCTGAAGCTCGATATGAACGACAACAACCGCGTTGCGTTCAATGAGATCACCAAGACCGGTGTCAAGAACGGCATGAGCGATCCGCACAAGATCGACATAGACCTCGTGAACGCGCAGCAGGCAAGACGTATCCTCGACAGGCTCGTGGGATATGAGCTCAGTCCGTTCCTCTGGAAGAAGGTCAAGAGAGGTCTCTCTGCGGGGCGTGTACAGTCCGTTGCGGTAAGGCTCGTCGTTGACCGCGAGAACGAGATACGCGCTTTCGTGCCGAGGGAGTACTGGTCTATCGACGCGAAGTTCACTGCGCCCAGCTCACGCAAGGTCTTTGAGGCGGCGCTCGTCGCTGTTGACGGGGAAAAGCTCGAGATACCAAATCAGGCTGAGGCTGACGGGCTCCTCGCAAGGCTCGAGGGCGCGGAGTATACCGTCAAGTCCGTGAAGAAGCGCATCACAAAGAAGCAGCCCGCTCCGCCGTTCATCACGTCCACACTCCAGCAGGAGGCGTCCCGCAAGCTCGGGTTCAGCGCAAAGCGTACCATGAAGGCTGCGCAGGAGCTCTATGAGGGCGTTGATGTTCAGGGCGTGGGCGCTGTCGGTCTCATCACGTACATGAGAACGGACAGCCTGCGTATCTCCGATGAGGCTAAGGCTGCGGCGGCTGAGTACATCGGTACGGTATACGGCAAGGAGTATCTGCCGCCGTCGCCGAGGACATATAAATCAAAGAACAACGCTCAGGACGCGCATGAGGCGATACGTCCCTCCACGCCGGAGCTCACTCCGGAGAGGGTAAAGGCGAGCCTTACCTCCGATCAGTTCAAGCTCTACAAGCTCGTATGGGAGAGATTCATCGCCAGCCAGATGGCGAACGCGCTCCTCGATACCGTTTCCGCTGACATCGAGGCGAACGGCTGTACGTTCAGGGCTTCGGGGTATTCCGTCAAGTTCGACGGCTTCATGGCACTGTATGTGGAGTCGAGCGATGACCCGGACGGCGGCAAGAAAATGCTCCCCGAGCTCTCCGAGAACGATAAGCTGAAGCTGAAGTCTATTGCAGGGAATCAGCACTTCACTCAGCCGCCTCCGCGCTATACTGAGGCTTCCCTCATAAAGGCGCTCGAGGAGAACGGCATAGGACGTCCGAGTACCTACGCTCCGACTATCACCACCATTACCTCGCGCAGATACGTCGAGCACGAGGGCAAGGCGCTCAAGCCTACTAATCTCGGTGAGGTCATCACTGAGCTGATGAAGGATCACTTCAAGAATATCGTTGACGCTAAGTTCACCGCCGATATGGAGAACGATCTCGATGAGGTCGAGCACGGCAACAAGGACTGGGTCAGCACCCTGCATGAGTTCTACGACGACTTCTCGCAGACCCTCAAAAAGGCTGAGGAGGCTATGGAGGGCAAGCGCGTCAAGGTCCCTGACGAGGAGACGGACGTCGTCTGCGAGAACTGCGGCAGGAAAATGGTCATCAAGTACAGCAAGTACGGAAAGTTCCTCGCGTGCCCGGGCTTCCCGGATTGCAGGAACACCAAGAAGATAGTCACCGAGACCGAGGGCTGCTGCCCGAGGTGCGGAAAGAAGATGCTGCTCAAAAAGTCCAAGAAGGGCAGGAGCTTCTACGGCTGCGAGGGCTACCCGGCATGCAGCTTCATGACGTGGAACGTGCCGACCGGGGAGAAGTGTCCGGAGTGCGGCAGATCACTCTTCATGAAGGGCGGCAAGTCGGGCAGGCTCGTCTGTGAGGGCGAGGGCTGCGGCTACGAAAGAGAGCTGAAAAAGTGAGTGCGGCGGTGAACGTCATCGGGGCGGGACTTGCCGGCTGCGAGGCTGCATGGGCGCTCGCTCAGCAGGGGATACCCGTCAAGCTCTATGAGATGAAGCCGGAGAAATACTCCCCGGCACACAAGTACAGCGGCTTCGCGGAGCTCGTGTGCTCGAATTCGCTCAAGGCGGCAAGGCTCGAGTCTGCGGCGGGACTGCTAAAGCATGAGATGGAGATGCTCGGCTCGCTCACTGTTCCGTGTGCGAAGGAGAATTCTGTCGAGGCTGGCGGTGCGCTCGCGGTGGACAGGGAAAAATTCTCCGACGCTGTGACGGAAAAGATACGCTCGCATCCGATGATCGAGGTCATCGAGGGCGAGGTCACGGAGCTGCCCGCGGGGATATGCATTATCGCGACGGGTCCTCTTACGTCCGGTGCTATGGCGGACGTTATCCGCGGTCTCTGCGGGGAGGGTCTGAGCTTCTACGACGCGGCGGCGCCGATAGTCACTGCGGCGAGCCTCGATATGGACAGGGTCTTCTATGCCTCGCGCTATGACCGCGGTGAGGCGGACTATGTCAACTGTCCCATGGAGAAGGACGAGTACCTTGCCTTCCATGAGGCGCTCATCGGTGCGGAGAAGGTGCAGCTGCACGACTTCGAGACACACCCGTTCAGCGTGTATGAAGGCTGTATGCCGATAGAGGAGCTCGCGCGGCGCGGCGTGGATACGATGAGGTTCGGTCCGATGAAGCCCGTCGGTATCACTGACCCGCACACCGGCAGACGTCCGTATGCGGTAGTGCAGCTCAGGCGCGAGAACCGCGAGGGAACGCTCTTTAACCTCGTGGGCTTCCAGACGAATCTCAAATTCGGTGAGCAGAAGCGCGTCTTCTCGATGATACCAGGTCTCGCGGACGCGGAGTTCATGAGGTTCGGCGTCATGCACAGGAATACCTTCATCAACAGCCCCGAGCTGCTGAACGCGGACTTCTCTATGCGCTCGCGGCAGGATATCAGCTTCGCGGGGCAGATAACCGGCGTGGAGGGCTACATGGAGAGCGCTATGAGCGGGCTCATCGCGGGTATAGCCGTGGCACGCAGACTGCGCGGGCTCGAGCCGATACAGCTCCCCGCGGAGACTATGACCGGGGCGCTGTGCAGGTACGTCAGTGACCCGTTCAACAGCGGGAAGTTCCAGCCTATGGGCGCGAATATGGGGATACTCCCCGATATAGGCGTCAGGATACGCGATAAAAAGGAAAAGTACGGCGTTTACGCTGCGAGAGCTGTGGAGGCTCTCGGAAAGGAGCTGAGCAGAGTTGGCTGTTAGGGTGATAGTTGACGCTTTCGGAGGGGACAACGCTCCCCTCGAGGTCATACGCGGCTGCGCAAGGGCGGTCAGCGAGCTGGGCGTGGGGATAGTCCTCACCGGACGCGAGGCTGAGATAAGAAAGTGCGCGGCGGACAATTCCATTAGTCTCGACGGTATGGAGATAGTGCATACCGATGATGTTTTTGATATACATGAGGAACCGAAGGAGATAATCAAGTCCGGCAAGAACAGCTCGATGGCTGTGGGCTTGCAGCTCCTCGCTGACGGCAGGGGAGACGCCTTTGTCTCCGCCGGGAGCACCGGGGCGCTCGTCATGGGCTCGACCTTCATCGTCAAGCGTATCAAAGGTATCAGACGCATCGCACCGTCTCCCGTCATGCCCGGTGAGAAGGGGAGCTTCGTGCTGCTCGACGCGGGCGCGAATACGGAGTGCAGACCTGAGATGCTCGTGCAGTTCGCCGTCATGGGCAGCGCGTACATGGAGAAGGTCATGGGCGTAAAGAACCCCAAGGTGGGACTGCTCAACATCGGTGCCGAGGAGACCAAGGGGCGCAGCCTTGAGGTCGAGGCATACAAGCTGCTGAAGGAGTCCGGGGTGAACTTCGTCGGGAATATAGAGGCGAGAGATATGCCGCGGGGAGAGTGTCAGGTCATCGTGACGGACGGCTTCACGGGGAACGTCGCGCTCAAGCTCTACGAGGGCATGGGCTCGTTCTTCGGGAGAAAGCTCCGGTGGATATTCTCCGGTGCGGGAAAGCTGGGGGCGGTGTTCTCCCTCGGCAAGATCAGGCAGTTCAAAAAGCAGATGGACTACAAGGAGGTCGGAGGCTCGGCGCTTTTAGGCGTCAGGAAGCCCGTTATCAAGGCTCACGGGAGCTCCGACGGGACAGCGTTTTTCAATGCCGTAAGGCAAGCCAAGCAGTGCGTTGACGGGAACGTCACGGGCGTGATCGAGAGCTGCACTGCCAAGCTGCCGTCCGGCGAAATGGAGTGATATGATGGAAGATCTAAGCAAACTCGAACAGGCTATCGGGTACAGCTTCAAGGACAAGGGGCTCCTCGAGCAGGCGCTGTCGCATTCGTCCTACGCCAACGAGCGCAGGCACGGCAGCGGCAGCAATGAGAGACTCGAATTTCTCGGGGACAGCGTGCTGTCGATAGTCGTTTCGGATTACCTGTATAAGAATCTCAACGTCGCGGAGGGCGAGCTCACCAAGATGAGGGCGTCGCTCGTCTGCGAGAAGTCGCTGCACGTCTTCGCGCAGCAGATACACCTCGGGGATTTCCTCCTCCTCGGAAAGGGTGAGGAAAATACCGGCGGCAGAGAGCGTCCCTCGATACTCGCGGACGCATTCGAGGCGGTGATCGCGGCTGTCTACCTCGACGGCGGCATGGAGCCCGCTGCGAGACATATCCTGCGGTTCATGCCCGAGGATATCCGTCATGCGAAAAAGCCCGTTTTCAACGACTTCAAGACCGTGCTCCAGGAGATAGTACAGAAGAACCCCGAGGAGAAGGTCGAGTATGTCCTCATCGGGGAGGAGGGTCCCGACCACAACAAGCGCTTCGTGGTCGAGGTGCGGCTCAATTCTCAGGTCATCGGCAGCGGCAGAGGCAAGAGCAAAAAGGAAGCTGAGCAGCTCGCTGCAAAGGAAGCTCTCGAGCTAATGGGCTATGAAGCACAGTAACATATCCATTTTCGTGCCGCATATCGGCTGTCCGCACAGGTGCAGCTTCTGCGACCAGAACACCATAAGCGGCGCTCAGCACGCTCCGTCAGGGGACGAGGTGCGGGAGATATGCGAAAAGGCACTGGGCGAGGTGAGAGACCCCGCCAACACTGAGATAGCGTTCTTCGGCGGGAGCTTTACGGCGATACCGCGCGGGTATATGCTCGAGCTGCTCGGGGCGGCGCATGAATTCGTCGGGGAAGGAAAATTCCGCGGGATACGCTGCTCCACACGTCCGGACTGCATCGACCCGGAGATACTTTTCACGCTCAGGGACTTCGGCGTGACGGCTATCGAGCTCGGGGCGCAGTCGATGTGCGACGAGGTTCTCGAGGCGAACGAGCGCGGTCATTCGGCGGAGGACGTGGAGAATGCGTGTGAGCTGATAAGGTCCTTCGGCGGAGAGGAGGACGGCTTCGAGCTGGGGCTCCAGATGATGACGGGGCTCTACAAGAGTTCGCCGGAGCGCGACTGGCAGACCATTGAGCGCATTGCCGCTCTCAGACCAGATACGGCGCGTATCTACCCGGTAGTGGTGCTCAAAGGCACAAGGCTCGCGGAGCTCATGGAGAGCGGAGAGTATGCTCCGTACAGCTTCGATACGGCTGTGGAGGTCGCGGCGTCGGCACTTGCGATGTTCGACAGCTGCGGGATAAGAGTCATCAAGTGCGGACTGCACGCGAGCGAGTTCGTGGAGAAGGATATGGTCGGCGGCTTCTACCACCCGGCTTTCCGCGAGCTCTGCGAGGGCATGATATACAGACACAATATGGAATTTGAGCTGAGCGCGTGCTCCGTGATACCGGAGACTGCGACGTTCGCGGTGGCGCCTTCGTGCATAAGCAGGGCGCTGGGACATAAAAAGTCCAACTGCGGGTATTTCAGTCAGCGCGGCACGGAGATAAGGGTAGTCGGCGACGAGAGCGTCCCGAAGTATCGCTGCGAGCTCAGGAGGTGAACAGATGTATCTTAAATCACTCGAAATACAGGGCTTCAAGTCCTTCCCGGACAAGATAAGCCTGACCTTTGACAAGGGACTGACTGCGGTCGTCGGTCCGAACGGCAGCGGAAAAAGTAATATCTGTGACTCTGTGCGCTGGGTGCTGGGCGAGCAGTCCACGAAAACTCTGCGCGGAAACAAGATGGAGGACGTTATTTTTTCCGGTACTGTTGCGAGGAAGCCTATGGGCTTTGCCGCAGTTACGCTGAATATAGACAATACCGACAAGACCCTCCCCGATATGGGCGAGGAGATCGCTATTACACGAAAGCTCTACCGCAGCGGCGAGAGCGAGTACCTCATAAACGGGCGTCAGGTGCGACTCAAGGACATCAATGAGCTCTTCATGGACACGGGTCTCGGACGCGACGGCTACTCCATTATCGGTCAGGGCCGCATTGCGGAGATAGTCGGGGCGAAGAGCAGCGAGAGACGCGATATCTTCGAGGAGGCTGCGGGCATCTCGAAGTTCCGCTACAAGAAGCTCGAGGCGGAGCGCAAGCTCACTGCCGCGCAGGAGAACCTCCTCAGACTTACCGATATCCTCTCCGAGCTGGAGGGACGTGTCGAGCCGCTGAGGATACAGTCCGAGAAGGCGGAGAAGTTCATAAAGCTCGCGGAGGAGCGCAAAAAGCTCGAGATATCAGTGTGGATAAACCGTCTCGACGAGATGAAGGTCAAGCTCGATCAGCTCGACGAGAAGCTCCTCGTGAGCCGCGGCGAGTATGAGAACATCGAGAACGATATACGCTCCGAGGAGCAGAAGATAGAGGACGGCTACCGCACCATGCAGGAGTGTACGGTGCGCTCCGATGAGCTGAGAAGAAAAATGCTCGAGGAGGAGCAGGAGGCTTCGGAGATGAAGTCCGGGATCGCTGTCTTCGAGAACGATATCAAGCACTGTCAAGAGGCTATCGAGGCTGCAAAGCGCAGCATCGAGAGCTCCGAGGAGATGAAGGCGTCCCTCATGGAGGAGCGCAGGACCGCGGAGCGCAAGCTCGATGAGCTCGCTAAGATGAGTGCGCTCCTTGCCGACGAGATAGCCGAAGCCGGGAAGGCGTTCGAGCAGGCTGAGAAAGACAGCTCGCAGCTCGGGGATACCGTCGATAAGGCGGGAAGTGAGATCAATTCGCTCTATATAAGGCAGAGCGAGCTGAGGTTCTCCGGGGAGTCCTCGCGCTCTGTCATCGCCGACGAGGAGAGGCGCTTGCAGGACCTCCGCATGAGCAGCAGCGAGCAGGAAGCTGCCCTCGCGGGGTACAGGGAACAGCTCACGGAGAGTGAGGCTGAGCTCGCTGAAAATGAGGAGAAAATGACCTCCGCGGCGAACCGTCTGTCCGGTCTGGAAAGGCTCTACAGCTCGCGCAGGGAGGGCTTCGAGAAGGCTAAGGCTGACTTCGAGCGCGCGCTCTACGAGCTCAAGGATAAGCAGCAGCGCAGGAAGATACTCTCCGACCTCGAGAACAACATGGAGGGCTTCGCGGGGAGCGTCAAGCAGGTGCTCAAGGCGTCGAAGCAGGGCAGGATAGGCGGTATCTTCGGCACTGTCGCGCAGAATATCGGCGTTGAGGAGAAGTACGCGGTGGCGGTCGAGACAGCTCTCGGCGGCGCCATGCAGAACATAATCGTCGAGAATGAGGACATCGCAAAGCGCTGCATTCGCTTCCTCAAGGAGCAGCACGGCGGCCGTGCGACCTTCCTCCCGCTGACATCAGTCAAAGGCAGGGAGCTGAACGAGCAGGGGCTGGGCTTCTGCGAGGGCTTCATCGCGAACGCTGATAAAATCGTCACCTTCGACCCGAGATTCAGCGGGGTCATCTCGTCGCTGCTCGGGCGCATAGTCATCGCGGAGGACATCGATTCCGCGACCATGATCGCAAAGAAGTATGGGTACAAGTTCAGGATCGTTACCCTCGACGGGCAGGTCATCAACGCGGGAGGCTCCTTCACGGGCGGCTCAGCGCAGAAGTCCGGCGGTATCATCACCCGAAAGAACGAGATAGACTCCCTCGACGCGGAGATAGCTAAGCTCGAGGGCGAGAGGGATATACTCCGCGAAAAGGCTGAAAAGCTCCGTGCGGAGGCTGAGAAGCTGCGCTTCGACACCGAGGCTGCAAAGGAGGAGCTCGCTTCTGCGGAGGCGGAGAAGGTCCGCATAAACGCGGAGCTCACAAGTCTGCGGTCGCTCATCGGACAGCTCGGCGCTCAGGCGGAGAATTCCGCGAAGCTCACCGCCGAGGCGGAGGGCAGGATAGCCGAAGCTAAGCAGAATATCACAGATTCCGAGAAGGAGCTCGCTGACCTCGCGGAGACTATCCGCAGGGCTGAGGAGGAGCTCGCGCAGGGGCAGGATACCCGCGAGAAGCTGCGTCAGCAGAGAGAACAGCTCTCGGAGAGACTGTCCTCGCTGAAAATTCGTGAAATGGAGCTCGCAAAGGACGTTCAGGCGCAGGAGCGCGAGGCGGAGCGTATCGACCAGAGTATGTCCGAGCTCAAAAGCGGCAGCAGGCGCTTCGAGGACGAGATCGCACGCCAGAACGGCATTATCGCCCGGAAGCAGGCTGATATCGGGGAGATACGCGGGAAGCTCGCGTCCCTCAAGGACAACACTGAGGTCTACCTCGAGCGTATAAAGCAGTTCCAGACCACGCACACTGAGCAGAACAGGCTCGTCAATGAGCTGCAAAAGGGTCTGAAGCAGATAAACGAGGCGAAGGAAAAGCTCTCGGGCGAGGTCACAAGGCTGGAGGAGCGGCGGGATACGGTCTGCCGCGATTCGGACGGCATTATACGTCAGCTGCTCGAGGTCTACGAGCTCACACGCTCGGAGGCTGCGGCTATCGCTGAGAAGATAGAGGATATGACTGCCGCTCAGCAGGAGCTCACCTCAATAAAGAACAAGATACGCGCTCTCGGCAACGTCAACGTCGAGGCGATAGAGGAGTACAAGGAAGTCTCGGAGCGCTATAAGTTCATGTCGGAGCAGCTCGCAGATATCCAGCGCTCCAAGACTGAGCTTGAAAAGATAATCGCGGGGCTCACAGATGAGATGTGCCGCATTTTCCGCGAGAGCTTCGCGGTCATCAACTCCAACTTCAAGGAGATATTCGTGGAGCTGTTCGGCGGCGGCAAGGCGGAGCTCATACTCACCGACCCCGACGACGTGCTCGGCTCGGGCATTGAGATAAGCGTGGCGCCGCCCGGAAAGGTCATCAAGAACCTCATCTCCCTCTCGGGAGGAGAGCAGTCGTTCGTCGCTATCGCGATATATTTCTCGATACTCAAGCTGCGTCCGGCGCCGTTCTGCATTCTCGATGAGATCGACGCGGCACTCGACGAGGTAAACGTAAGAAAGTACGCGCAGTACCTGAAAAAATTCACCGACACAACGCAGTTCGTGCTCGTTACTCACAGGCGCAGCGCTATGGAGGAGGCGAATGTCCTCTACGGCGTCACCATGCAGGAGGACGGTATCTCCAAGCTGCTGAAAATGGAGCAGGTGGACTTTCAGGAGGACGCCGCAGATATACAATAACAGAACCGGAGGTGCTCTATGGGCATATTCAATAAGATCGCGGGAGGTCTCAAAAAGACCAAGGATTCGTTCATCGGCGGTCTGACGAGGATATTCAATTCCTTTACGCAGATAAACGAGGAGCTCTTCGACGAGATCGAGGAGCAGATGATAATGAGCGATATCGGCGTGGAGACGTCGCAGGAGATCTGCGGCAGACTGCGCAAAAAGATAAAGGAGCGCGGTATCACTGACCCGCATGAGGTCATGGAGCTGATCTATGAGGTCATCTCTGAGATAATGGGCGACGACACCGGGCTCGACCTGAAGGATACACCGGCGGTCATCATGGTCATCGGCGTCAACGGCGCAGGCAAGACCACCACTATCGGCAAGCTCTGCCACCAGTTCAGGAAGGAGGGCAAGAAGGTCCTCGTGGCGGCGGCGGATACCTTCCGTGCGGCGGCGATAGATCAGTTACAGGTCTGGACCGAGCGCGCGGGCGTGGATATCGTCAAGCACGCCGAGGGCTCTGACCCGGGGGCTGTGGTCTATGACGCCCTCGAGGCGGCTAAGGCACGCAGCTGCGATGCTGTCATCATCGACACTGCGGGACGTCTGCACAATAAGAAGAACCTCATGGACGAGCTCGCGAAGATCAACCGCATAATCGACAACAAGGCGGAGGGCTGCTCACGCGAGGTGCTCCTCGTGCTCGACGCCACGACCGGTCAGAATGCCGTGAATCAGGCGAGATTGTTCAGCGAGACTGCGCCCATTTCGGGCATTGTGCTCACAAAGCTCGACGGTACGGCTAAGGGCGGTATCGTCATCTCGATAAAGAATGAGCTCGGCATTCCCGTAAAGCTCATAGGTGTCGGCGAGAAGATCGACGACCTCCAGCCCTTCAACAGCCATATGTTCGTGGACGCGCTCTTCGACATCAACATCGAGCAGTACGAGCTCGAGGAGGAAGACGGCGAGGAGGAGTACGTCAATGGCTACTACAACGAGTACGGCGTGTTCGTGCCGTCTGAGGACTACGACGAGGACGCTGAGGAAGATACCGAGGACGCGGCGGAGACTGAGTCTGAGGAAACAGACGAAGCTGAGCCTCAGGAGGAAGAGTCCGGGGCTGTGGAAGAGGAGTCCGATGAAGCTGCGGACGAGGACGAGACTGAGACGGACGAAGCTGAGGAGGACGAGCCTGAGGCTGAGGACGATGAGGATACAGATGAGGCTCAGGAGGAGGCTCCCGAGCAGCCCAAGAAGCGCGGTTTCTTCAGCAGGCTATTCGGCAGAAAGGACGACGGCGATGATAACTAAGCTGGTCATGGCGACAAATAACGCCAATAAGCTCCGCGAGGCGCGGGAGATACTTGCGCCGCTCGGGATAGAGGTGCTGTCACAGCGTGACGCCGGGGCTGACTGCGAGCCTGAGGAG
This sequence comes from Ruminococcus sp., assembly GCA_017443395.1. Taxonomy (GTDB): domain Bacteria; phylum Bacillota; class Clostridia; order Oscillospirales; family Ruminococcaceae; genus Ruminococcus. The sequence continues at coordinate 13,362 of JAFRXR010000039.1, forward strand.
AACGGAGCGACCTTCGCGGAAAATGCGATGATAAAGGCACGGGCGGTGTTTGAGATAGTTGGTCTGCCTGTCATAGCGGACGACAGCGGTCTCTGCGTGGACGCTCTGGGAGGACGTCCGGGCGTGTACTCGGCGAGATACGCTCCGGAGGGTCAGCACTGCGCGAAGCTCCTTGACGAGATGAAGGACGTTCCCGCGGAGGAGCGCGGGGCGGCTTTCGTGTGCAATGTAGCTCTCCTTGACGGGGACACCGCAGAGGTGTTCGCGGGGGAGTGCAGGGGAGCTGTCGGCTATGAGAAGCGCGGCAGCAACGGCTTCGGCTACGACCCGGTGTTCATGGTCGGGGAGCGCACTATGGCGGAGCTCTCTGCCGATGAAAAAAATAAGATAAGCCACAGAGGTGCGGCTCTCCGGGAGCTGTACCGATTCCTGAACGAAAGGAACGGTGAATGATATGCTCACAAGCAAGCAGAGGGCGTACCTGCGCGGTATCGCTTCGACCTACGAGACTATCTTCCAGATAGGCAAGGGCGGCATAAACGAGGCGATGATAAAGGACATCGGCGAGGCGCTGCGCAAAAGAGAGCTCATAAAGCTCAGGGTGCTCGAAAATTCGGGATATACTGCTCGTGAGGCGGCTGAGGAGACAGCTGCTGCGACGGAGTCCGAGGTAGTGCAGGTCATCGGCAGCAAGTTCGTGCTGTTCAGGCGCAACCCCAAGGAGCCTGTCATCGAGAATATCCCCAAGGCGAACAAGTGAGGGGCGCGGAGTGAAGGTTCTCATCATAAGCGGCACGAACCACAAGGGCTCGACGTACACTATCGGGCGAATGGTCGCGGATAAGATCGCTGAGCCGGAGGACATCAGCGAGGTGCTCCTGCCGCGGGATTTCAATGAGTTCTGCTGCGGCTGCACCAACTGCTTCATGAAGGCGGCGGAGAATTGTCCGCACTTTGCGAAGCTCAGTCCCATAACCGAGAGGATAGACGCCGCGGACGTGCTGATACTCACGTCGCCGGTGTATGTTTACCACTGCACGGGGCAGATGAAGGCGCTCCTCGACCACTACGGCTGGCGCTGGATGGCACACCGCCCTGACGAGAAGATGTTCAGCAAGCAGGCTGTCGTCGTTGCGACGGCTGCCGGCGCGGGCATGAAGTCTGCACTCAAGGATATGGCGGACAGCTGCTTCTTCTGGGGGATACCTCAGACCTATAGGCTCGGCATGGCTGTCAGGGCTGTGAACTGGGAGGGCGTTCCTGAAAAGAGAAAGCAGAGTGTCGCTGCAAAGGCGGACAGCATCGCCAAAAAGATAATCAGAAGGCAGGGGAACGTTCCCGTGCCGCTGAAAACGCGGGCGTTCTTCAGGCTCATGAGCATGATACAGAAAAATGGCTGGAATCAGGCGGATATGGACTACTGGAAGGCTAAAGGCTGGACGGACGGCGTGAAGCCGTGGAAGTGACAGGAGGTGCGCTGTGCGCATAGGCATTTACGGCGGGAGCTTCAATCCCGTACATAACGGGCATATACACCTCGCGAGGACCGTCGCTGACGAACTGGGTCTGGACAGGGTATACCTCGTGCCTTCGAGGATATCCCCGCACCGCTCCGTCGCGGAGTACGCCTCCCCGGAGGACAGGACCGCTATGCTGCGGCTCGCGGCACAGTGCGACGAGCGTCTGCGCGTGAGCACCTATGAGCTCGATACCGACAGGGTCAGCTACTCGATATACACCGTGGAGCACTTCCGGAGAAAGTTCCCGGATGAGGAGCTCTTTCTCCTTATCGGCAGCGATATGCTGCTGAGCTTCGATAAGTGGTTCCGGTTCGAGGACATCATGCGGGAGGTCACTCTTGCGGCGGTGTCAAGAGAGAACGGGGACATCGGTCTGCTCGAGGAAAAGGCGGAGCAGCTCCGGAAATTCGGTGAAATATGCATTAGCAGGAGCAGCGCCGTTGAGGTCAGCTCCACCGAGATAAGAAAAAAAATTGCAAAAAATCAGGATTTCACTTGCTATATTGATGAAAATGTAGTACAATATATTAGGCAAAAGGGATTATACAGAGCATGAGGTGATCTGTTGCTTTACGATGTTAACGATAAAAAGAAATATCTGAAGGCTCAGCTTTCGGCTAAGAGATATGCACATTCGCTGAACGTTGCGGAGGAGTGCAGAAGGCTCGCCGAAAAGTACGGCGAGGACCCTGACAAAGCCTATTTTGCCGGACTTCTCCATGACGTGTGCAAGGAGCTTCCGGACGCGGAGCAGTATGCTCTCGCGGCTCAGAGCAGCTTTGCGGTGTGCAGGGAGGAGCTCGAGACGAAGTCGCTGTGGCACGCCGTCGCGGGTGCTTATCTGCTCAAGACGGAGTTCGGCGTGGAGGACATTGATATCCTCAATGCCGTGAGGTACCACACAGTCGGCAGGGCGGGCATGACCAGACTCGAGGAGATAGTCTACCTCGGGGATCTCATCTCAGCCGACCGCGACTACAAGGACGTTGACAAGATGCGCAGGCTCGCGTACACAAGTCTGAACGAGGCTATGTATGAGGGCTTTGCGTTCGCTATAAGATCGGTAGTGAAAAAGGGCGGGGTAATCCCGGTCTGCACTATCGAGGGGTATAACTTCTATACCAGACTATACAGAGAAGAGAAAAACAGCACAAATCTGAAAAGAGGACAAAAATGAGCGATATTGAAACAAACGGGGAGATGAACCCTGACGCAGAGATACACAGGGACAAGCCTGTGAAGAAGCTCGTCAGGATAAAACGAAACGGTCAGGGGAGCGGGCAGGCTCCCGGATACACAGCGCCGCAGCAGGGCGGTCAGCAGGGATATGTCCCGCAGCACGAGGCTCAGCCGGATCCGCAGGGGTATGCGCAGCAGGCTTACGTCCCGCAGCACGAGGCTCCGCAGAGCGAGGAAGCTCAGCAGTATCCACAGGGGTATGCGCAGCAGGGATACGTCCCCCAGCACGAGGCTCTGCCGGATCAGCAGAGGTATGCGCAGCAGGGATACGTCCCGCAGCATGAGGCTCTGCCGAACCCGGACGAGTACGTCCCGCAGTATGACCCGCAGGTGCCGCAGTTCGCTGTGGAGGGCGCGGGGAAGAGGTTCCGCTGGAAGGATGCACTGATAAAGTTCATCGCCATTGCGGCGAGCCTGTTCATAATCGGCGCACTGATACTTAATCTGCCCATAATCAACGACAAGAAGAACAACAGGAACGTCTCGATCATCACGTTCATCAAGAACTGGCAGCCCCTCGCTTACAAGGAGGGCGAGCTCGAGAAGACTGACAAGGATTATAACGTAGATACCAACATCGTGCACAGCGATTTTACCGACGGTCTTGACCTCCCGCAGAAGGTCGAGGGTCAGTATACCGTGCTCTTCCTCGGATTCGACGAGGAGAACCTCAACAGCGACGTTATGTGGGTGTGTGAGTTCGATATCGCGGCTGCAAAGCTCAATATCCTCCAGATACCGCGTGACTGCTGTCTGCCGGACTATACGTCCTCGCTCACGGGCAAGTTCAACAGCATTTACGGTCAGGGCGCTCCCGACAAGACCCCGATACAGCGCGTCGTTGCGGCTGTTGAGGAGAACTTCGGCATTCCTGTGGACTGCTATGTCACCACGGGCTGCGGCGATATCGTCAGCATGGTGGACCTCGTCGGAGGTATCCCCATGGAGCTCGACAACGAGATCGTCTACGAGGCGGGAAAGGTAATCCCTGCGGGAGATATCGTGCTCTCAGGCGAGCAGGCTGAGTGGTTCGTAAGATACCGCCATGCATGGCTCGAGGGCGACATCGGACGTATTCAGAACCAGAGAAGATTCATGGCTGCCGCTATGAACAAGCTGCTCAACATCGTAAAGGACGAGGGCAAGATCAAGCTCTACAGCTACGTCAAGGAGATCTACGACAACGAATACATCTACACCGACCTGAGCCTCGAGAATATCAGTATGCTCGCGGACTTCTGCTCCACGCTCTCTATGGACAGCGTTTACGTTACTATGGTCCCCGGCGAGGAGGCTAAGTACAACGGCTACGATGTGTTCTCCGTTCACAAGCAGGCTACTCTCGATATACTCAACGAGCACTTCCGTCCGTATCAGAATGTGATAACCTCGGATCAGTCCTCGCTGATAGAGTATGTAACCGACTATAAGCATACAGCCTACGACGATACCGGCGACGACCTCGAGGATCTGCTCAACAGCAGTGAGCCGAAACGCGGCTGATGAAAGGAAGTATTATGGATACAAGAGAAAAGCTCGAACTTATCGTTAAAACTCTCGACAGCAAGCGCGGCGAGGATATACAGGCGCTCAGGGTCGCGGACATAACCATTCTCGCGGACTATTTCGTGATTGTCAACGGTACCAGCAACACCCACACACGCACCCTCGCGGACGAGGTGGAGTTCCAGCTCTCGCAGAAGGGCATTGAGCCGGAGCGGCGTGAGGCTGACACCGGCAATACTTGGATAATCCTCGATTACGCGGATATCATCGTTCACGTTTTCTACAAGGAGCAGCGTAATTTCTACAAGCTCGAGAGCCTCTGGGCTGACGGCGAGCCTGTCGATATCAGCTCTCTCCTCACTAAGGAGAACGCTGATGAGAACTAACAACGCGCAGGGCAGGAACCTCTGCATGGCAATAACAGGCTACCTCGTAGTCAAGGCGATAATCAACATGACCCTCGCGGGCGGACTGAATATCGGGGCGATCATCCTTGCGCTGGTGCTCGGTGCGGCTATGTTCACGGGCCTGCAGTTCGTCAACTACGGCGCTGCGGCGTACCTCCTCGTTGTGGCGGTGGTGTACCTCCCGGGGAACATCTCCAACATCGGGAGCAACTGGATATACCTCCTCGAGGGGCTCATCGATATCGGCTGCGCGGCGGCACTCTGTACGGTCCCCGCGATAAAGGAGCACTTCACTAATAAGTGGAGCGAGATAGGGAGCTTGTTCGGAAAGTAATAACAGAACGTTATTGATCCGGCAATGAAGTATATATAATATGTTTCGTATATCATTCCCCCGCCGGAGGCGGGGGAATGATATAAATTACTTATACTGTTAATTATTGAAAAGGAATGATAGATATGAGCAGATACGATTTCAGTTCGGTCGAACCGAAATGGCAGAAATACTGGGAGGAGCACGAGACCTTCAAGACCGACGTCTGGGACTTCAGCAAGCCTAAGTTCTATGCGCTCGATATGTTCCCGTATCCGTCCGGAGTGGGTCTCCACGCGGGTCATCCCGAGGGCTATACGGCAACGGATATAGTTTCGCGCATGAAGCGTATGCAGGGGTATAATGTCCTTCACCCGATGGGCTACGACTCCTTCGGTCTCCCCGCGGAGCAGTACGCCGTCAATACCGGAAACCACCCACTGGCTTCACTCAGGAGAATATCAAG
>JAFRXR010000008.1 GCA_017443395.1 Ruminococcus sp.
GGAAACGCTCGACTTGCTCTTCTTGGAGTCGTCGTCATCGTCCTCATCGTCCGAGCAGCCGGCAAATGAAGCCAGCATACACATAGCAGTGACAGCAGCCAAGAGCTTTAAAAGTTCCTTTTTCATAGTAACCAACCTTTCATCAATAGACTGCCCGATAAAGGCGGGCACACCTTATAGCTGTATTATAGCATTAATATGTGAACAAATATATGTTGAAAAATGAACACAATATTAATTATTTAAGGGCAATATTATAATCACCGTCATATTGTGAAAAAAGAACGCAATTTATGAACAGTTTATGTAGAAAATCGCAATAATCAGCTTGAAGTTTCTGCACTAAAGGTGTAAAATCTATGTGTAAAACAGGATCCCTCGTCCTTTTGTAAGCAGCAGTATCGTGCAGAAAGTGAGGTAAACCCTAAAATGAGGAAGGATATTTGCCGGAAATTAGCCGCCGGAGCGGTGGCATCACTTCTGGCGCTGACATCAGTGCCCGCAGGAGTATCTGCGGCAGACGCTCTCATCTCGAGCAGCTTTGACAACGGTACGGACAGCTGGTCCGGCAGGGGAAACGCATCGGTTGCGGTAGACAAGGAAAACTATTACGAGGGCGGAGGCTCTCTTGCTGTTAAAGGAAGAACACAGTCATGGAACGGCGCGGAGCTCGCAGCTTCTGCGTCGCTGACCGCCGGCAGCTCATACAGCTTCAGCGCGGCAGTGCTCCAGACCACAGGCAGTGTGCTCAGCGTCAAGATGACGCTCGATTACGTCACAGGCGGCTCGCACAGCTACGATGAGATAGCCCTCACTCCCGTAAACAGCGGTGAGTGGACAGCTGTCTCAAATACGAGCTACACCATTCCCGCCGGCGCGGACAGCTTCTCGGTATACTTTGAGATACCGGACGACAACGCCGATTTCTACATCGACAGCTTTACAGTCGCCGAGAACGGAGCTCCCGCCAAGGTCACGACCGGCGGCGGAGTCATCAACGGCTCGCTGCAGAGCGATCCCGTCCCTCCCGCAGCACCCGGAGACTTTGACGCTGACGGTGACGTCGACATTTTCGACCTCATGCTCGCTCGTCAGGCTCTCGTCAAGCAGTTCAGCGGCGCTCCTGCCGGCAGCTTCGACATCGACGCAGCAGACGTTGACGGCAACGGCACTTTCGCAGTCAATGACGTAGTCCTGCTGAGCAAGTTCCTCCTCGGAATGACTGATTCCTTCCCGACGAGGACAACTACCACGACCACAACTGTCACCACTGCCACTAATACGGTAACTACTACCACAAAGGTCTCCTCCGGCGGCAATTACATGGAATCTATCGCCTCTGATATGGTGATAAATGCTCCAAGCAATTTCACCCAGACCCGCGCGGGCGTTGACTACGGAAAGTTAGAGAAGGTCACCTACTACTCCACGGACGCAGGCACGAACAAGAATATGCAGGTCCTTCTCCCGGCAGGATACAACGAGAACGAAAAGTACCCTGTCCTCTATGTCCTCCACGGTATCTTTGGCGACGAGACCTCCATGCCCGGCATGGGCGTCCCGACAATGGTCGGCAATCTCATCGCGGACGGCGAAGCAGTCAAAATGATTGTCGTATTCCCAGCGATGTTCACCGGCTCCGGCTCACCCGGCTTCACCAATGAATCCAACAGAAAGTACGACCTTATCCGCGAGGATATCGAGAACAGCATCATGCCTTACATGGAGGAGCACTACTCAGTCGCTACCGGCAGAGAGAACACAGCTATCACCGGCTTCTCGATGGGTGGACGCGAGGCCCTTTACACAGGTATCTCGCATTCGCAGTACTACGGCTATGTCGGCGCAGCCTGCCCGGCACCGGGTATCTTCAAGGCGCATGACAACTACATGGATCACGAGGGCGTAATGCAGCCGGGCGAATTCAAGCCTTCGACAATGCCGGAGATGATACTCATTTCAGCAGCTCAGAATGACGGCGTTGTCGGCACATTCCCGCAGACCTACCACGAAGCGCTTGAAGCCAACGGCGTTCAGCACCTCTGGCAGATAATTCCGCAGGGCGATCACGGCAATGCGACCGTTGACCCGCATATGTATAACTTCCTGAGGTACATCTTCAAGGCATAAGATCACATTAGTTTTTACCTCATATACAGATACTGCCGCAGTATGATGCTGCGGCGGTTCTGTTTTTATTGACAAATATTCCGGAAGTGTGTATAATAGTGTTATTCGATGAAGGGGAGAAGAATTGGAATGACAGAGAAAAAGACGTCTTATTTAGCATATTTTCTGCCTGTACGCAGTATCATGTTCCTGCTGATATTCCTCGCAGGAGCAGCAGTGACCGACCGTGAGCTTGCCGGTATCGTTAACTGGTGGTCGATAGTCGCGACAGCCGTCAACATACTCACTATCCTGCTGCTGATACTGCTTGCAAAGCGTGCAGGACTCAGCTACAGCAAGCTCATAAACTACGAAAAGGGCAGGGGACCAGTCAGAAAGACCGCCCTCCTTGTACTTGGCTTTTTCGCGTTAGGAATGTCAGGAATGTACCTCGCGGGACTTATTTGCTACGGCAAGATCATGCCTGCGGTCTCAGTGAAGATAATCTCGCCCATTCCCGCAGTGCTCGCCGTACTGAACCTCATACTTCTTCCCGCGACTGTTCCGTTCGCGGAGGACGGATTTTACCTCGGCTGCGGAGTGAACAACATCTCAAACAAGTATGCCGCTGTGGCTGTACCAGCTTTTATCTACGCGCTCCAGCACTGCTTTATCCCGACGCTGTTTGACGGGAGATATATGCTGTACAGATTCATCTCATTCCTCCCGCTGACCGTGATATTCTGCCTGCATTACCGCAAAAAACGCGATCTCTTCCCGATAATGCTCTCTCACGCACTGCTCGACCTCGCGTCCGCGTCGATGATACTTGCGACGTCGCTCGTGCCGGGAGTGTACGACAAATGGCTCGGAATGGTATAAAAATGACCCGGAAGCTGAATGAACTGCTTCCGGGTATTTTCATGTCTTTACCCTGCTGTGCTCGGAGATGAACGCGAGGAACTCGTCCTTGGGGAGCGGCTTCGAGAAATAGAAGCCCTGTAAGTAATCCACCCCGACCTCGCGCAGGAGCTCAAGCTGCTCCTTTGTCTCGATACCCTCAACGAGTATCTTTCTGCCCATTTCACGCACCATATTCACAGTGTTTTCGAGGAGTATGCGCCCCAGCTTGTTTTCCATGGCGCTCCAGAGGATACTCTTGTCGATCTTGATGATGTCGAGGTCCATTGAGAATACCGACATAACGTTGGAATAGCCGGTGCCGTAGTCGTCGAGCGAGAACCGGAACCCCGAATTCTTCAGCTCCGTGACGATCTGAGCGAGCTGGTCATAATCGCTGGCGGCGACGGACTCGGTTATCTCGAAGTTTATTCGTCTGCGGTCGATGCCGTACTTGTCCGCCTCCTGATTGATGCTTTCGATGAAGCCCGGCTTCAGGCACTGCAAAACGGAGAGGTTTACGTTTATCGCCTCAACGGATCCATCATCTTTCAGCTCATTGCTCAGCAGCCTGCAGACCTCACCGAGCACGAACGTGTCGAGCACATCGACGAGACCCATCTGCTCAGATATGGGGATAAACTCGTAAGGCGGTATCTTGCCTATGGCAGGGTCATCGAGCCTGAGGAGAGCCTCAGCGCCGTGCAGTGAGCCGTCGGAGAGATTGAAGGTCGGCTGGTAGAAGACCTCGAAGCTGTCCTTTTTGAGACCGTTCACGATAGCGTTCTGTATCGCGGAGCGGCGCAGGAGGTAGTTGAGGTCGCTTCCGTAGAGTATCTTCTTGTCGTTGCTCTCGGGGACGGGACTGTCCGCCATGTAGAAGGCGTCGGCAGAGGAGGGTATACGCTTTGGCACGTCCGCGAACATTATCACAGCCTTGAGCATATACTCGTTGTCGTTGATAGTCCACGGCAGCTCGAATCTCGCTACGATATCGCCGGCGAGGCTTTTTACCTGCTCGACCTTTCTGTCGGGCAGCGTGAGCATGAAGGTCTGCGGGTTCATATTGTAGATATAGGTCCTCGAGACCTTGGTCTGAAGGTATTCGCTCACGAGCGTCGAGAGGATATCAACGTTCTCGGAGCCTGTAACACGAGGGATTATGTCAGCGTTGGTGATCTTGATGCAGACCAGCCACAGGTCACGCTTGTTGATTATGTAGTTATTGAGATCGAGCTGCAGCGCACGCCTGTTGTAGATACCGGTATCGACGTCTATGCGGTCGTCCTCGCTCTCGACAGCCATCATTATGCCGAGCAGTCCCACAGCCTCAGCGAAGAGCTCTGACTTTATGTTGATGTTAAAGTACTGGACAAGTATCCCGCCCAGTGTCACAGTGAAGAAGTAGATGATAGCAACGCGCCGCTTTACGACGACAGCGCGCCATGTGTGGATAAACAGGAAGAAGCATATCGAAAGATACAGCGCTCCCGAGAGATAGAGTATGATCTCGAGGTCACCGCGGACGAATCTCCTGTCATCATTGAAGTAGAAGAACCTTCCGTTGAACGGGTTCATGAGGATCAGTATCTCAGTGATGACGTAGGGTATCATGTAGATCATGCGCTTTTTTCTGTTGAAGCGCAGATACGCACCGGTAACAAGGTTGACGTAGATAGCAACGCACGGACAGAGCAGCGCATGCATAAGGAAATAGACGTATTGCGATACACGGATCATCGTGAAAACAGAGTCTGAATCGAACCTGTGCGGAAGCATTAGCTCATAGCAGAGCTCAGTCACAGCATTGATGAGGAGGACTATAGTCGTCATTATGAACATTTTATTGTGTACCTTCGCAGTACGCTGCTGTAAAAACGTAAAGAAAAGGGTTGTTATGAGGATCAGTACTGCTGACGAATAAAAGGCGATGTGAAAATACTCAGGATACATGATCGACCCTCCTCAAATTTAAGTTATATACATTATAACACTCTATTTTCCTCAAAGCAAGTATAAACTTGTAAACTTTTTTTGTCTGAGTGTGCATACGCTCTATACGCAGAGCACTGTGGTGAAACGGTGCTTGTGTAGTCTATGATCATTGTCTTGCTGAAGAAGGAGCTCGTTTTATCAGTCATAATTATTGCAATTCTTTGTGAAAAGTGGTAAAATGAATATAACATAGACCGTCAAGGAGGGGATCAGTAATGAAAACTGGTATCTGTAGTATCCGTGCAGGGCGATTCAAGGCGGCATTATGCCTGCTGCTCGCTATAATGATGATGCTCGCGGCAGCTTCTGCGGGAATGACCGTCAGCGCAGATACGGCGGAGGACGAGGAGGTAGAGATATCCGTCGATACGACAGGCGCCAAGGAGGGCTATTCTGCTGTGCTCTACAACAGCGACAACGGCCTTCCAACGTCCGAGGCGAACGCTATAGCAAAGACCTCGGAGGGCTTCATCTGGATAGGCAGCTACGGCGGTCTTATCCGCTTCGACGGCAACACCTTTGAGCGTGTCGACTCTACCACAGGCATCGCATCTGTTGTAAGCCTCTACGTTGACAGCAGGGACAGGCTGTGGATCGGCACTAATGACGGCGGTGTCTTCGTCCGCGAGCACAACGAATACCGGGTCTACAACAAGGATGACGGCTTGAAATCACTGTCCATACGTGATATCGTCGAGGACAAAAAAGGCGATATCTACGTCGCGACCACGCACGGCATGGTCTGCATCGACGAGGACATGAACATGATTAACATCGACGAGCCGCAGATCAACGAGGAGTACATCAGAGACCTCCGCTGCGACCAGAACGGCTTGGTTTACGGCGTCACAATGAACGGCGCTATCTTCACGATGAAAAACAGGAAGCTCACGGGCTTCTACGACGGCGAAAAGATGAACATAGGCAGCATACACACCATGATGCCCGACCCCGAGAACCCCGGCTACATCTACATCGGCACGAAGGACTCTGAGGTCTACCACGGCAAGCTCGACAAAGGGCTCGATGACGTGACCAGGTACGATGTTTCGCCGCTCGAATACATAACTCACCTTGAATCCTACAATGGCTCCATATGGATATGCTCCGACAACGGCATTGGCTCGCTCACTGACGGCAAATTCGAGAAAGTGAACGGCGTCCCCATGAACAGCTCGATCGAGCAGATAATGGTCGATTATCAGGGAAACCTGTGGTTCGCCTCATCTAAGCAGGGCGTAATGAAGATAGTCCCGAACCAGTTCACGGACATCTTTGACCGCTACCAGCTTCCGGAAACGGTCGTGAATTCGACCTGTCTGTACAAGGATCAGCTCTTTGTCGGCACGAAGAACGGCGGACTCACCGTCCTCGGAAAGTACGGCAAGTTAGCCTCTCTTCCTCTCACGACAGCCAAAACAGCGTCCGGGGATGATCTCGGCTCGAACGACCTCATCGAGCTCCTGAGCGGCAGCAAGATACGCTCGATAATCCATGACAGTCAGGACAGGATATGGATATCGTCCTTCGGCAGCAATCCGCTCATCTGCTATGACGGACTCAGCGTCGTGGCATACGGTGTAGACGAAGGACTGCCCTCCGAGCGCGTCAGGACCGTCTACGAACGCAGCGACGGCACGCTCCTTGTAGCCTGTACGGGCGGACTTGTTATAATAAAGGACGACAAGGTAACTGAGATCTACGACGAGAGCTCCGGCATAAGCAACACTGAGATACTCACGGTCACTGACGCTCCGAACGGAGATATCATTCTCGGCACGGACGGCGACGGTATATACATCATCAGCGGCCACAAGGTCTCCCATATCGGCACTGACAACGGTCTCCAGTCCGACGTTGTAATGCGTCTGAAGCGATCGACAGTCAAGGACATCTACTGGGTAGTCATGAGCAATTCGATCGCGTACATGGACGAGAGCTACAACGTCACGACGGTGCATTACTTCCCCTACTCTAACAACTTCGATATGTACGAGAACAGTGCCGGCGAGGTCTGGATACTCGGCAGCAGCGGCATTTACGTTTCTACGGTAGACGACCTCACGAGCGGCGAGAGCTTCGAGCCCGTGTTCTACGGCAGAGACAACGGTCTGCCCTGCATAGCGACGTCCAACTCCTACAGCGAACTGACCGCTGACGGTGACCTCTACATCGCCGGAACGACAGGCGTGGCGAAGGTCAACATCGAAACTACCTTTGAGAACATCTCCGAGGTGCGCATGGCGGTGCCCTACATACAGGCTGACGGAAAGTACGTCTTCCCCGACGGCAGCGGTGATTTCCACATACCCTCGTCCACGACAAAGCTCACTATCCACAGCTTTGTCTTCAATTACTCCCTCATCAACCCGCAGGTCACCTACTCCCTCGACGGCTTCGATCACAGCTCAACCACCGTCAAGCGCAGTGACCTCACCGCAGTTGACTACACCAACCTCCCCGGCGGCACCTACACCTTCGTCATGGAGATAAAGGACCCCATGGAGCACGGCGACAAGGTAATGAACGTCCGTATCATCAAGGAGAAAGCAATCCACGAGAAGCTGTGGTTCAAGCTGCTGAGATTCATTGTAGTGGGATTGTTCATAGCGCTGCTCGCACTGCTGTACATACGCTACAGAATGCGCAAGTTCAAGAAAAAAGAGGAAGAGCAGAAGCTCCTGATCCGTGAGATCGTCGAAGCGTTCGCGAAGACTATAGATATGAAGGACAAATACACGAACGGTCACTCCACGCGCGTTGCGGAGTACACCTCCATGCTGACCCGTGAGCTCGGCTGCGACGAGGAGACCGTCGAGAAGTACTACAACATCGCGCTCCTGCACGATATCGGCAAGATAGGTATCCCGCCGGAGGTGCTGAACAAGCCCGGCAAGCTGACCGATACGGAGTTCAACATCATCAAATCGCATTCAGCCCTCGGCTATAATGCGCTGAAGGACATCAGCATCATGCCCGAGCTCTCGGTCGGAGCAGGCTTTCACCACGAGCGTCCCGACGGAAAGGGCTACCCCAAGGGGCTCACCGGAGACGATATACCCCGCGTAGCTCAGATAATCGCAGTCGCTGACACCTTTGACGCTATGTACTCAGACCGTCCGTACCGCAAGCGAATGAACTTCGATAAGGTCGTTTCGATAATGAAGGAGGTCTCCGGGACACAGCTCCAGAGCGACGTTGTAGACGCATTCATGCGGCTCGTTGACAAGGGCGAGTTCCGCGCTCCGGACGATGCCGGCGGCGGTACCACCGAGGACATTGACAACATCAGGAAGAAGTTCGACGAGAAGGAAGGCAGGAACGGCGAAAAGCCGGCGGAAGACAAAGCTCCCGCAAACGACGATAAAAAAGATAATGGAGGTACACAAGCATGAAAATGACATCAGCACAGGCAGCCAAGCTGCTCAGACAGCTCAACGAGGAGCTCAGGGCGGTCCAGATACGTGAGGAAAACTCCCGCAGCTTTCTTGCCTCGGTCGGCGAGGACCCTGAGTCCGTCCGCCCGGAGTACGACTACGCCGCCTCCCAGCAGTCACAGACCGAGATAGAGGCTAAGATACGCAAGGTGAAGCACGCGCTGAACGTGTTCAACTCCACGCAGGAGATCCCCGGCTTCGATATGACGATCGACGAGATGCTCATCTATCTCCCGCAGCTTTCAAGGCGCTGCGCGGTGCTTTCCGGTATGAGGGACGTACTGCCCAAGGTGCGCGAAAATTCGGCATATTCCCGCGGCTCGTCGATAATCGACTACCGCTACGCCAACTACGACATCGAACAGGTCGGAAGGGACTACAATACCTTCGCCGACGAGCTTTCACGGGCACAGACCGCGCTCGACCTCGTGAACAACACCGTGGAGCTCGAGATAGAGCTCTGAGGATATCCCGGCTGGCGCGGTGCACCAAAACTTTTTTTGATTCGAGTTGTTGGTGTTCATTGTCTGAGTTTTCCGTTATTCATTTTTGGATATGAGTTACCGTCAGTGTTCAATGTCTGATGATCGGCAGAGGAGGAAAACATTACAGGCGCTCCGCCCGGCAAAAACCTTTGGCAGCCGAGGTACGGTTACACGCTGCCATAAATTAAGGGAGATACCGTCCTTCATGGGACGGTATTTTTTGTGTCATAGCCGGATTTTTATAAAATATTCACATATTTTGGTTGACATTGCTTGGCTAATGTGTTATAATTCAACTATAAGAAAATATACTGCCGTGAGGAGGAAAACATAATGAAACGACTTGTCACCAGAAGCGACTTCGACGGTCTCGTCTGCGCGATGCTGCTCACGGAGCTGAACATCATCGACGAGATAAAGTTCGTCCACCCGAAGGACGTTCAGGACGGAAAGGTCGAGCTTTCTGACAACGATATAACAACGAACCTGCCCTTCGACAAGCGCGTGGGTCTTGCCTTTGACCACCATGAGAGCGAGCTCCTGAGAAACCGCCCCGAGGACTACGAGGGTAAGTACATCATCGACGGCGAAGCAAAGTCCGCGGCGAGAGTCGTTTACGACTACTACGGCGGCTCGAAGACATTTACACGTGTCTCGGAGGAGATAATGTGGGCAGTTGACAAGGGCGACAGCGCCGATTTTACGATAGATGAGATACTCAACCCCACCGGCTGGGTGCTGATGAACTTCCTCATGGACGCGCGTACAGGACTGGGACGCTTCCGCGACTTCCGCATCTCGAATTACGCCCTGATGATGGAGCTCATCGACTACTGCGTTGACCATAGCATCGACCAGGTGCTCGAGCTCCCGGACGTAAAGGAGCGCGTTGATCTGTATTTCGAGCAGCAGGAGCTATTCAAGAAGCAGCTCCTGGAGGTGACCCGTATCGAGGGGAAAGTCGCAGTCATCGACCTTCGCGGTCTTGAGACTATATACGCCGGGAACCGCTTCATGGTCTACGCGATGTGGCCCGAGACGGAGCTGTCCGTGCATGTTGCATGGGGCTTCCGCAAGCAGAACACAGCGGTCATGATCGGCAAGTCGATAGTGAACCGAGCATCGAAGTTCAACATCGGTGAGCTCTGCCTGAGCTACGGCGGCGGCGGTCACGCGAATGCGGGAACGTGCCAGCTCGAAAACGACGTCATCGACGCAGAGCTGCCGATCATTATCGACAAGCTCAACGGAAAAATCCCTGTCTGAGGACACAAAAAGCTCGGGAGTATACGCTCCCGGGCTCGTTTTATGTATGGACGCTTTAAAAAGGCGCACGCGCGAGTATAGCCGAAAACCTGCGGTAATTCGCGGCAACACCGTCGTCGGGGACTATCTCAGCCCCGCAGCTCACCAGCCCCGCGAGGTGATCCCTGAAATCGCAAAGCTCCTGAATATACCCCTTTCGTGACTCACACATGAGCAGTCTCTCGGTCTCTTCCGCAAGGATACCGAGCTCAGCCTCACCGAATCTGTGAATGTATGTAAGCGCACGCAAAGCCCCCCGCCGACCGCTGCTGACGAGCCAGTATATCGGGCGCTTTTTGTAGACCGTACAGTGGTCCCGGAAGAACTCTCCCCGCAGATAGCTCAGACATTCCCGCCCGAGATTCTCCTCAATATACCGGAGATTATCCGGAACAGTCTCCTCGCCGTAGGCAGCAGCGAGAAAGTCCCTCAGCCGCGGCATGATGTCGTCCTCAGTGACGAAAATGACTCCGTTCTCAGCCGGAACGAACCTCTTATACCGTGTGATGTCGAATCCTCCGCCGGCAAAGATCAGTCCCTCCTCGCCGAGCGAATACCTCCCGAACATACACCCCACCGCATAGCTCAGCAGTGAGCGCAGCTCGCGGGAGAGGTCAGCCCGACGGACGGATATCTGTCTGTCCTCGGGGACGATCGTGACCTCGCCCTCCAGACCGTAAGCCCTTGCGGCGATACGATTTATCTCGGACTCGTTCGCCCGCAGACGCTCAAAGCGCTCGTCGCACTCCTTTTCCCACGCGGCGAAGCGTTCGCTTATAAGTGCTGCCATTGCCTGTTGTTCCCTTTGATACGGTTTATGCGCACCTGCCGTCTGATGAACCTGAACGTCTCCTCCTCGCCCTTGTCCGCGAGCATTTGCAGGAGACATTCGAGCTTTTCGGACGTTTCCTTCTCGATGATCCTCCTCGGCTTTGCGCGGAGGAAATACGCGAGCGGCATGGAATCGGTATAGGTGTCCTTGTTGTAGGTCTTTGATGCCGCGACGCGGTCGCAGAACATCTCGAAGATATAGACATCAGGCATCTTTATCGGCTCGAGCTTTTTCGTGACGGTGCTGTAGTCCGTCCAGTACTCGAAGTGGTGGCGGTTCCGACCCTTATGGTGCATCCACGCCTTAGAGCAGCCCTCGACCTCACGCTCACGCTCATTGGGACTGCGGTCACCCTGAAAATAGAGCACTCCGGGAATGAATTCAGTTGGTGAGAACTTGGAAAGATCGTGTGTGATACCTCGCCAGAAGATCCCAGCGCGAAAGCAGTGCTTCATGACCTGATGACGGTGCTGGCAGATCGTCCCGAAATGTCCCTTAAAATTAGTGAATAGCATTATGTCCTCCTCAGTGCCTGCCGCTGATGTCGAGCACACTGTCCTTCTCGATGAGGCGCCCGCTGATAATGCAGCGTCCCTCGCGGTAATCCGGTGAACTGAGCTTCCGCTCGATGATACGGACAGCCTCCTCAGCCATTTTGTTGATGTCCACCTCGACTGTCGTTATCGTGGGGATACAAATGCTTGCGACGGTGTAATTGTCGTAGCCGACCACGGATATATCCTCAGGGACACGCACCCCCTTGGACTTCAGCGCCGATATCACGCGGAAGGCTGTCTCGTCGCAGTTGCAGACGAAGGCAGTCGGCATCTGATCCGGAAAGCTGATCTTTTCGATTATCGTACCGTTCTCGAGGCGATCCTCGATAGTCCATTCCTTGCGGTATTCGAGCTCATTTTCCATAAGACATTTTATGTACCCGAGGAAGCGGTCGTTGATGCTGCTTGTAGCGTTCATAGTGCCGAAAAATCCGATCTTCCTGTGACCCTTCCCGACAAGGTAGTCCGTGAGGATATATCCGCCGTAGTAGCTGTCGGAATTTACCGAATCCACGGGGTAGCGGTTGTCATAGAAATCGACGAACAGAAGCGGCAGCGAGATATGGCTCAGCATAGCGACGTAGTTTCGCTTCATCTGTCCGATGACGATGACGCAGTCAATGCTGCTCTCGGCTATCATATTTGGCATTGAAGCCGAATTTTCGGCGTCCGCGGTCACGCATTCATAGACCGTGCATACGTTCATCGCAGCGAGCTTGTTGGAGATAGACGCTGTCAGCTCCCAGTAGAACGACCCGCGTCCGCCCACGAACCTCTCGGACGTCAGCACGCCCACATTCCTGCCGATCTTCGGGGCAGCAGCCCTTCGTGCGCCGGTCTTCGTATTCGACGGCTTATAGCCCATTTCCTCAGCCAATTCGCAGATCTTCTGTCTCATCTGAGCGCTGACGCCGTCACGTCCCGCGAGCGCGTTCGACACAGTCACGATGCTCACCCCGAGCTTAGTAGCGATGTCCTGCATTTTAACACCGTTCTTCAATCGCTCCACCTCTTTCTTTAAGAGTTTTTAACCACAAAGATTATACCATATTTTAACCAATAATTAAAGTATCCCGGAGCATTTTTGTATGATGTATCAAATCTGTGCTTGACAATTTATACACAATAACGAAAGCGGACCTTTTACAGTCCGCTTTCGGCTATATTTCCGGAGCTTCGCCGCCATAAGCCGGCTTGAAGGGATAAACGTCGGCATAGCTGTCGCTTTCGCTGCCATGCACGGGCGAAGAGGGGATAAGTCCCGTCATATCGCCCCACGAAGCCGCAGGACAGACGTATTCGAGCCCTCCTGCATTCGGATCCGGAACGGGTATCTCCCGCTTTTTTCTCATCATCTTATCATCTCCCGCAGATATTATGTGCAGGAGACACAGCTTCATACATTTTATTTAAGGTATTTTTTAAGGTACTGCCCGGTGTAAGACTTTTCGCACTCCGCGACCTCCTCGGGGGTTCCCTGCGCGACTATTCTGCCGCCGCCGTCGCCGCCCTCGGGACCGAGGTCGATGATGTGATCCGCGACCTTTATCACGTTCAGATTATGCTCAATGACGAGCACTGTATTCCCCTGATCCGTGAGCCGCTGAAGGACGTCTATCAGCCTGTGGACGTCTGCGGTGTGCAGACCTGTCGTCGGCTCATCGAGGATATAGATAGTGCGGCCGGTCGCGCGCTTTGAGAGCTCTGTCGAGAGCTTGACTCGCTGAGCCTCACCGCCGGAGAGCGTCGTTGCCGGCTGCCCGATCTTGATGTAGCCGAGCCCGACCTCCTGCAATGTCTTGAGCTTCTTCGCGATCTTCGGTATATGCTCGAAGAACTCCACACCCTCGTCCACGGTCATCTCAAGGACGTCGTAAATGGACTTTCCCTTGTAGTGGACGTCGAGCGTCTCGCGGTTGTAGCGGCGGCCCTTGCATACCTCGCACGGTACGTAGATATCGGGCAGGAAGTGCATTTCTATCTTGATGATACCGTCGCCCTCGCACGCCTCACAGCGCCCGCCCTTGACGTTGAATGAGAAGCGTCCGCTCGTGTAGCCATGCGCCTTAGCGTCGGGGGTTTTCGCGAAGAGGTCGCGGATATCGGTGAACACGCCTGTGTAGGTCGCCGGATTCGAGCGCGGCGTGCGCCCGATAGGGGACTGGTCGATGCAGATGACCTTGTCGAGCTCCTCGACACCGTCCATACCGGCGAATTTTCCGCACTTGATACGCGCGCGGTTGAGCTTTCCAGCGAGGTATTTGTAGACTATCTCGTTGACGAGCGAGGACTTGCCAGAGCCCGAAACACCGGTGACACAGATGAGCTTGCCGAGCGGTATCTTCACATCGACACCCTTGAGATTGTGCTCCTCAGCGCCGTGCACAGTGAGGAACTTCCCCGTGCCGGTGCGGCGTTTTTTCGGGATCTCTATTTTTTTTCTGCCGCTGAGATACTGCCCCGTTATGGACTCTCTGCACTTCAGCAGCTTGTCCACGGTACCCGCAAAGACTACCTGCCCCCCGTTTATACCAGCCCCGGGACCGATGTCCACGATGTAGTCGGCAGCGAGCATGGTGTCATCATCGTGCTCAACGACGATGAGCGTATTTCCGAGGTCACGCAGACGTTTCAGCGTAGCGATGAGCTTGTCGTTGTCGCGCTGGTGCAGACCTATACTCGGCTCGTCGAGGATATAGAGCACTCCCACGAGCGACGATCCTATCTGCGTAGCAAGACGTATGCGCTGGCTCTCGCCGCCGGAGAGCGTCCCAGACGATCGTGACAGCGTGAGGTATTCGAGCCCGACGCTTTTCAGGAAGCCGAGGCGCTCGCGTATCTCCTTTATTATGCGCTCCCCGACGAAATTATCGTGCTTCGAGAGCTTTATATCCGTAAAGAAATCGAACGCGCTCCGCACCGAAAGATCGGTCAGCTCGCTGATGTTCTTGTCGCCGACCGTGACCGCGAGGTACTCGTCGCGGAGCCTTTTTCCGTGACATACCGGACACTCGACCTCGCTCATGCACTCCTCGATGTCATTGCGCGAATAGTCGCTGTTGGTCTCCTTGTAGCGCCTCTCGAGGTTGTTTACAATGCCCTCGAACGGGGTGCGGTACGTCCCTCCTCCGAGCGATCTCGGACGCCGCAGCTCGAGCATTTCGTCGCCTGTGCCGTAGAGGAACAAATCGAGCTGACCCTTTTTTAGCTCCTTGACCGGCACGTCGAGCGGGATATCGTACTTGTCTGATATAGCGCGGTAGTACATGAGCGCGACTGAGGTCTCGTCGAGGCTGTTCCACCCGGACGCCTTGATAGCGCCCTCGAGAATGCTCAGCTCCTTGTTGGGGACGATTATATCGGGGTCTATGCGCCTGAAAACGCCCAGACCCGTACACTTCGGACACGCGCCGATAGGGTTGTTGAACGAGAACATCACCGGTTCGAGGTCGCCGACGCTGATGTTATGCTCCGGGCAGGCGTAATTCTGCGAGAAGATCATCTCCTCGCCGCCGATGACGTCAACTATCGCCAGCCCCTCAGTCAGACCGAAAACTGTCTCAAGGCTGTCCGTGATACGCGAGGCGATGCCTTCCTTTATGATGAGACGGTCAACGACTATCTCGATGTTGTGCTTTTTGTTCTTGTCGAGCTTTATCTCCTCGGTCAGCTCATACATTATCCCGTCGATACGTACTCTGACGAACCCCGAGCGTCTTGCACTGTCGAGCTCCTTTGTGTACTGACCCTTGCGGTTGCGGACTATCGGTGCGAGCAGCTGGAGACGTGTCCCCTCGGGGAGCTCCATTATAGTATCGACCATCTGGTCAATGCTCTGCTGCGAGATTACCCGCCCGCATATCGGGCAGTGCGGAACACCTATCCTCGCGTACAGCAGACGCAGATAGTCATATATCTCCGTGACCGTACCGACCGTTGAACGTGGGTTCTTGGAGGTCGTTTTCTGGTCTATGGAGATAGCAGGGGAGAGACCCTCTATGCTGTCCACATCGGGCTTTTCCATCTGTCCGAGAAACATTCTCGCATAGGACGAAAGGCTCTCGACGTACCTGCGCTGACCGTCAGCGTAGATAGTATCGAACGCCAGCGAGGACTTTCCCGAGCCCGAGAGACCTGTCATGACGATGAGCTGGTCTCTCGGGAGCTCGAGGTCGA
>JAFRXR010000040.1 GCA_017443395.1 Ruminococcus sp.
ATACTGATCTTTAACATACTTACACCTCCGAAATAGTGATTTTGATAGTGCCGGGGAATTCCTCAAGTATCGACTCAAAGTGGAGCCTCAGCTGCTCTGCCATGCGGGAAGGGATATCCTCTCCCTGAAAGATACAGCGGATAACATCGTCTCCGACGTTTACGTCCGGCGTGAAGCCGAGCTCGTCGAGGAGATTGACAGTGAGCTGCACTGCGGAGGATACCGCTGCACAGACAATGTCCTTTCCGCTTTCGGCGAAGCCTGCGTGACCGCTCACCTCAAAGCCTGTGAGAAAGCCGCCCGACTGGAAGAATCGTGCTTTGATCATGCCTTGATGGACTTGATCTCGACCTGTGTGTAAGGCTGTCTGTGACCCTGCTTCTTCTTCTCACCCTTCTTGGGCTTGTAGGTGAAAACAGTGATCTTCTTAGCCTTGCCGTTCTTAATTACCTTAGCTTCAACTGCTGCACCGTCAACGTAGGGAGCGCCTACCTTGATACCATCGTCAGCGCCGAGAGCTACGACCTTGTCAAAGGTAACTGTCTCGTCAGCCTCGGCAGCGAGCTTCTCGATGTAGATAACATCGCCCTCGTTTACCTGATACTGCTTTCCGCCGGTCTCAATTACTGCGTACATATTGTGGCACCTGCCTTTTCAATAAACTCGCTGCGACGGGCGTGTGGGAACACATCTTGGAGAGCCCGTTTACAAGCGGCAAAACTATTCTACCACAAACCGGAGCATTTGTCAAGCAAAAATTTCGGTTTTTTGCAGATTTTTCATTATTTCAGACAAAGAACGGGCAGCAGCTGCCGCCCGTTCTGTATCGTTACTTGATGATAGCCTCAGTCCAGTAGTCCTGTCCGTACATATCGGTCAGGCAGTACATCAGTCTTACTTCGCCCGAGCCGACATCGACGTTGCTGATCGTCATGCTGTCGGAGACCGTTACAGGGTCGCCGAGGAGGTAGGAGTCCTGATACTTCATATCTGTGGTGTAGTAGTCGCAGATGAACTCGAGCTGGTCGCCGGTCTGGAGCTCTGTGTAAGCCTTGGCGACGGTGTTGGTCTCGCCGCCGATATAGTCGGTGGTAGCGCCTGCGATGTAGCCGTTGGGGTTATCGTTGTCGAACACCAGCATGAGGTTTACTCTTTCGCCGTTGAGGAACGCCGGAACATAGCCCGTTATCGTATCATTGGTCTTGCCGAGGTAGTAGAACGCTACGTTCTGTCCGTTTATCGCGAGCCAGTTGCGGTCTGTGTCAGCCACGAGGGTCTTGCCGTCGAAGCTCTTGAAGACATAGTCCATACCGAGGTCGATATAGCCCTCGCCGTCGAAGTAGAACATATTCAGCGCGACGTCGTGGATCATTGCCCACTGGGATTCCGGCATGGTGAGCTTGTACTCGCCGTCGGACTGCTCCCACACGAGGTTCGAGACGTCGAGGTGGTTGAGGGAGATGTACTCAGCAGCCTCGTCAACGTCGCCCTCGTCCATGAAGGAGATGTTGTCCCTGTCGAGACCGTCGATGCTCCTGTCGCCGCCGCCTCCGAGGAAGGAGGAGAGCAGTGAGCCGATGATGTCAGAGCCGCCGGATACGCCCGAGGAGCTTCCGCCGAAGAGCGAGCCGAGAGGCGAGGCAGTACCGCCGGCAGCGATCTGACCGCTGGTCTCAAGGCTGGCGAACTGCTTTATGCAGCGCGAATACTCGGAATCCATGCCGATAGCGCTGTAGGTGCTGCAAGCGGGGTCAACGTAGGACGTGCGCTTGTAGGGGAAGTAGATCGAAACGCCGTAAGCGTTGGTCATGTTGGTGGAGGTGCGGTTGTACTTGACAGCGCCCTGGATAGCCTTGCTGAGCTGTACGCCCTCCTCGGTGCCCATATTGAGGGCGAGGTCTACGAGGTCTACCTGATCTATCTTGGAGCTCTCCGCGAACTCGCGGGTGCGGTATCTTGCGTCGGAGACAGACTGATAGTCGCTCGCGCTGATCTTGCTCGAAACAGACTTGGAGAAGCTGGTGATGTTTGCGGGGACAGTGTTCGAGAATTCGGCGAGGTCGATGACGGAGAGCGTGGTCTTCTGACCCTTGCACTTGCGTGCACACTCGTCAACGAAGTCGTCAGCGATGAGCTTGCCGATGTCGAGTGTGGACATCGAGGTGTCGCTGCCGAGCTTTGTGAGCCAGTTGGTGTAGTACCAGCCGATACCTGGCTCGGTCTCCTCGGAGGCGATGAGGTAGTCGGCGTAGCTGTTGAGCATGAGGGCGTTCTCGGCGGTAGCCATGAGGCAGGCGTCGAAGCCGATGAAATCGAAGGTCACGCCGCCGCTCTTGAGCGCCTTGTTTATGCCGTCGAGGCTCATCGAGCCCGCGGACTTGTTCTTCTCGTCGTAGCCGTAGCCGCTGACCGATCCGCCGCCGTGATCCCAGAAGATGAGCTCGTTGCGGTTAGCAGGGTAGTTGGCAGCGCAGTACTGGATAAACGAGGCGAGGTTGTCGGGGTTGGTCATCGCCTTGGAGCCCATGTCGGACTCGAGGGTGAGGAGCTTGCCGTCCTTTATCTGGTATATCTGGTTGACCTTGTTGCTGATGCCTGAGGTCTTCCAGCCGGAGCAGCCGCCGGTGTAGACGATGATGTTTACATTGTCGCCGTAGGTCGCGGCAGCCATTTCCTGCATATCGTTTGAAGCCATGCCGTACTTGGACTCAAGGTCGGTGCCGCACATATACACCATGATCGTGACCTTGTCCTGACCGCCGCCCTTGATGACGGTGCGCTTCTCGCGGGAGCCGCTCGCAACGGAGCTGTCAACGCTCACGGCAGAGCTTGCCGAGTGTCCGCCTGTGGAGACATTGCCGAAGCTGGAGGTATCGGTGGAGGCAGTACCGCCGCCGCCGAGGAGCGAGCCGAGACCGCCGCCCTTGCCGAAGATGAGCATTGCGATGATAGCGAGGATAGCGAGACCGCCGCCTCCGCCTATCGCAGCAGCCCTCTTGGGACCGCCTGTGCTCGATGAATTCTTACCTGAGTAGTCCTTGTTGCCGACGGGGCCCGTGCCGAGGCCGTCGCCGCGCTTGTGGACTCCGCTTCCGCCTGATGTGACGTTCTTGCGGCGTCCCTGATTGTTGTTCTGATCCATAATGACCTCCTGAAAAAAGGATTTCGGACATACATATACAACATTTTACACTATTTCCGCAGTTTTGTCAAGCGCGATCAGGTGTCAGGTCATAGGCAATATGCAGGGCGCAAAAATGGGCGGACACATGGATCCGCCCCTAAACCTGACACCAAAACGGGCGACCGCAAGGGTCGCCCCTACACCTGATACCTGATTTATGCGAAAGCGCTTATAGCTCGTCCATATACCCGTTCTTGGCGGGGGCGGGAGTGTCCGCAGTGCGCGGTGCGAGTGGTATTCCCATGTCGTTAACTGCAGGCTGCTCCAGTGCTTTTATCTTCGTGTCGGTCACCTCGCCCGTGCTGCGCCTGACCTCGCTCTGCTCGCGGGCAAGCATTCGCTCGTTGAAGTAGGGGAAGCCGTACTGCTTTTCGAGGTGCCTGTAGACGCGGTTCGCATACATAGTCAGCGCGCACGCCGCTGCCGAGATGATGAACCACAGGATGTTCAGCCTTGGCTTCGTGACCTTGAAAAGCCACAGCACCGCGGGCGAGCGCACTGCTATCGCGTTCATCAGAAGGAGCACCGGCGCGCACGCACACAGGACGTCCTGACGCTTCCGCGTGCCTATGAAGGCGAGCACCAGCGCCGCGAGCTTCAGGGCAAGTCCGTCGGCGAGAGCGTAGACGAAGTCCGCCCTGCTGAACAGCGGCGCAAGGAAGGGCACCGCGAATATGCTCGGCACACACAGTACCGCGTAGACGATGTACGGTATCCTGTACAGCTTCTGGTTTTTGCGCATGGTCTCGGCGTTTTTCGCCAGTTCAGCCTGACGCGCGAGACGTGCCTTTTCCCTCATCTCACGGTCGCGGAGCTCGGCGTAGTAGTCGCGGGGCTTCTCGCCGGATTTGACGGTGAGGTCGCCGCCGTGTGCGCCGTCGGAGGAGCGCATATGGTCGCGTGAGGAGGTCTTTTCCTTTGCGGCGATGACTCCGCTGACCTGAGCCTGTTCCATGTCGGAGGTGGAGGTCTTCTGCCACTCCCTGAGGTTGTCGGCGTAATCACTGTGGAACTGACCCTCACGGGAGGCTTCGTCGTTCATTTTCAGTGCCTCGTCGAAGTAGGGGAAGCCCGGCTGCTCGGAGAGGTATTTGTACTTCCTGAACGTTATTACCGCCGTGACCGCGACTCCTATAGCTATCGGAGAGTACAGCATCTGCAAAGAGGACAATCCCTGCTCCCAGCCGCCCTCGGAGAATGCGAGCACCATGCTTGATGATAGCATCATTATCGGCGCGAGTATCATATGGAACGTGCTGCGGTCGCCGATACCCGAGAACATCAGCCACGAATACGCTCCGCACAGCAGCATACTGATGATGAGGAGAAGCGTGCTCGAGGCGGGGTTCATCAGCGAGAGCACTACATACAGCGCCGAGCCAGCCGTCAGCGCTATGCCCGGTATCACGCCCAGCCAGAACAGTACAGTGTTGACTTTGCCGATGAGCTTCATCGCCTTTCTGTTGCGGAACATATCGTTCAGCTCTTCGTGTGTCATTTTTTCCATTTTTCAGCCTCCTGTGTCAGTTTTGCGGCAAAGTGAATATAATATACCGTATCAGACGTCAGCGATGTTGGTGACGACGCCTGCGGGGGAGATGTCGATGTGTCCGAAGGAGGGCTTGCTGCCGTCGCGGGGACAGGAGCAGCTCCCGGGGTTCATAATGTAGAGCCCGTCCTCGAAGCTGCAGAAGCGGCAGTGGGTATGTCCGTAGAGGACGATGTCGCAGCCGTTCTGCCGCGCGAGGGACTTTATCCGCTCGAGGGAGCCCTTCACGCCTAACTGGTGCCCGTGGGCAGCGAGTATCTTGTGATCGAGGGCGGGGAGGGTGAAGACCTCGGGGCTGAGGCTGCGGAAGTCGCAGTTGCCGGCGACGTGTATTATCTTCGGGGCGAGTATCTCATGCGAGAGGACGAAGCGGTCGAGCTCGCGTTCGCCGTCGCCGAGGTGGAAGATCCAGTCGGCATCGGTGTTGCGCATGATGACGCTCTCAAGGGCGGGATAATTCCCGTGGGAATCAGATAAGACTATGATACGCATTGCAATTTCTCCATAATTCAGTATGATATCATCATACCACATTCCGCGGCAGATTTCAACCGCTGCTGCATAACAAAATTGTAATCTCAGGGATATCAGGAGGCAGACATGAATACAAATAATATTGACCCGAACAGGATGAACGGACTTCTCGGCGCTATCAGCAGGAAGATAGGCGTGCCGCAGGAGCAGCTCCGGAAGGAGCTCGAGGAGGGTAAATTCGACAGTGCGCTCAGCGCCATGAACAGCTCTGATGCGGCGAGGTTCCGGCAGGCGGTGAACAATCCCAAGCTCATCGAGCGAATGATGAGCACTCCGCAGGCAAAGGCGCTCTACGAGAAGCTGTCGGGAGGAGGCAGGTGAGGGCGCGTGGACGACGTCATGGGAAAGATAGGGGAGCTGCTGTCCGACGAGGAGAGCGTGAAGCAGCTCTCGGAGCTCGCGCAGATGATAATGTCCGGCGACTCACAGGAGGGCGGCGGGAGCGCGTCTCCTCCGCCTGATCTCTCGGGGCTGACCAAGCTGAGCGGGCTCATGGGCGCGTTCTCACAGAGCGACCCGAACGCCGATCTTCTGCTCGCGCTGAAGCCTCATCTCGGTGAGGAGCGGCAGAAAAAGGTCGATAAGGCGGTGAAGCTGCTGCGGCTGCTGGCGGTTTGGAGCGCGGCGCGGGAGAGCGGTCTGCTCGATGATATTCTTTAAAGCAGGGGAGCGGTGAGAGGTGGCGATGTACGACAGCCGACAGATGGACAGAATGCGGCAGGAGGCGATACGGCGCTCGCAGGAAATGCACAGCCGTGCCTCGCAGAATGCCGATATACCGCCGGATAAGCCCTCCGGAAAGCCGGCTCCGGACGTCGGGAGGCTGCTCGGCGAGCTTCTCGGGAAGGGCTCCCTCCTCGACCGAGACAGGCTCCTCATCGGGGCGCTTCTGCTGCTCCTCCTGCGCGAGGGCGGCGACATACGGCTCATCATCGCGCTCGGGTACATATTGCTTTAGGAAGGCTGAAAAATGGGGACTGAGACTATCTTCAACATCATCTGTGCGGCGGCTGCCGTGATAATGCTGGTCTACTACATGAGGCGCAGGCGGAAGCTGCTGTCGTTCGCATTCGGCTCTGTTACGGGGATCATTGCGCTTTTCCTCGTGGATTCGTATGGGTACATCGTCGGGGCGGAGCTGCCGCTGAACCTTTTCAACGTCTGCGGGAGCGCTGTGCTGGGAGTACCGTTCGTGATATGCGTCACGGTATTAAAATTATTGTGAAAAATTAGTAAAAAATTACAGAAAACTCTTGAAATTTTATTATTAATGTGGTAAAATAAGCTCATAGGAGGTGGACCATGAACATAATTGACATCATCAATAAAACAAAAAGAGCCAAGCCGCTCTCCGAGGAGGAGATACGGTGGCTCGTAAACGGCTATGTTTCGGGAGAGATCGCTGACCCGCAGATGTCGGCGTGGCTCATGGCGGTCTGCCTTAACGGACTGTCCGACGAGAACACAGTCGCCCTTACCCTCGCCATGCGCGACAGCGGTGACGTCCTCGACATCAGCGGTATCGGGCGCGTGACCGCGGACAAGCACAGTACGGGCGGCGTCGGCGACAAGACCAGCCTCATCATCGGACCCGCCGCGGCTGCCTGCGGGATAGCTGTCCCGAAGATGTCCGGGCGCGGGCTCGGTCACACAGGCGGCACGATAGACAAGCTCGAGAGCATACCGGGGTTCCGTACAGAGCTGCATTTCGCCGAATTCTCCAGCATCGTCAACAAGACCGGCTTCTCGATAATCTCGCAGAGCGGCGACCTCTGTCCCGCCGACAAAAAAATGTACGCCCTGCGCAGCTCCACCGCCACGGTGGACAGTATCCCGCTGATCTGCGCGAGCGTCATGAGCAAAAAACTTGCGATGAACGCCGACTGCCTTGTGCTCGACGTCAAATGCGGGTCGGGCGCCTTCATGAAGAATCAGGAGGACGCGGGCAAGCTCGCGAAGCTCATGGAGCGCGTCGGGAGTGGCGCCGGGAAGAAGTGCCGCGCCGTAGTGACCGACATGGACCAGCCGCTCGGGTGCTGTATCGGCAATGCGCTCGAGGTGCGCGAGGCTGTGGAGATACTCCGCGGCGAGCGGAAGGGAAGGCTGTACGAGCTGTGTCTCGACCTCACCGCTGAGATGCTCGCGCTCGCAGGAAAGGGCGATATCACGGCTTGCAGGACTATGGCACAGGAGGCAGTAGGCTCCGGCAGGGCGCTCGAGGTGCTGCGCGAGACCATTCGTTTACAGGGCGGCGACGCGCGTGTATGCGATGACACCTCGCTGCTGCCGCAGGCTGAGTACACCTACGATGTCCGCGCGACGGAGGAGGTAAGGCTCGAATCCGTGAACTGCGAGGAGCTGGGCATGGCTTCGCTGCTGCTCGGCGCGGGACGTCTTACCAAGGACGCTCCGATAGATATGAGCGCGGGTATCGTCATGCACCACGAGGTCGGGGATCTCATCTCCGCCGACGACTGCATAATGACTTTGCATTCGTCCGTATGCAGCGATTTTTCGGAGGCTGCAAGGCGTGCGACGGGCGCGGTGGAGCTCGTGAAATTCCGCCCGAATTACACTTGACTTATCACGCACGATGTGGTAAAATATAAGTAATATAAATTGACAGGAGGTCATTACCATGGGATTTATGGATTCTGTAAAGGGATTTGCCGGCAAGGTCGGCGAGACTGTTTCTAACGGCGCGAAGAGCGTTTCCGACGGCTCAAAGAAGCTCGCTGAGAAGTCGAGAGTCAAGAAGGAGATAGCTCAGCTCGAAGCAGAGGTGGAGCAGTCCTTCTCAGCGATTGGCAAGGCTTATTTCGAGGAGAACAAGGACAAGGCTGACGACAAGTTCGCGGCTTCGTTCGCTGATATCGCTGCAAAGAGAGAGAAGGCGGACAAGCTCAGACAGCTGCTCGCTTCGATGGAGGACAAGTGGCCCTGTCCGCAGTGCGGTGCTGAGGTCTCAAAGGGACAGAAGTTCTGCGACAACTGCGGCGCGAAGGTCGAGGCAGTTGAGGCTCCCGTGATCGAGGGCTACAACGACCCTGTACCTGTTCAGGCTGCTGTCGCCGGAAAGGCTTGCCCGAACTGCGGTGCGCACCTCGACGAGGGACAGAATTTCTGCGAGAAGTGCGGAACACGCATCTGAATAATGCGTAATTATTAATTCGGAATTCGGAATTGTTTTCGCTGAGCGATATTGTAGGGGCTCCGCGCCGTGCGCCAGTCACCGGTCGCAGACAAGATTATCCGACGTGGCAACAAGGAGACGCCCTCAGCTATGCATATAGCATTTTCTGCAAATCA
>JAFRXR010000041.1 GCA_017443395.1 Ruminococcus sp.
GGCGGACACGTTGCCGCTTGCTCCGCTCGCTCACTCTTAACAACACCCTTACCAGTACATCGCATACGACGCATTTGTAGGGGCGGATATCATCCGCCCGACCTTGCAGGCATCAGGTATCAGGTCGCAGGGGACGGCGTCCACGGCGTACCGCGTTTTACGCAGCTCCTTGCCAGCGACATCGGAGGTGTTCGCGGAGGAAGAAAACGACGGCAGGGGTGGAGTAAGGGGAAAAGGATCTCCAAAGGGAAAACCGCACAGGGGCGGGGACAGCCGGCATAATATCAACGTTCCCGCCCCTGTTGAGGTTGTCCCTTTGGCGGGGACGACCAACGCAAAAAACGGTAGGCGCCGGAACGGCGCCCCTACAAAAAACGCCGCAAAAAATTCCAAATTTCGCATTAAAACGCAACGCCGCCCCTACATCCCACAAAAAAAGACCCCCGGAGCATTCCGGAGGTCTTTTGATCAAACCCATTCAGACGAGGTCATCGAATTGGAGCACGCCCCATTTTCCTTCAAATTTCGCCCACGCCTTACCGTTGTGGACAGGACGCACATCGTCGAGGATACCGAACTCAACGACCACATTCCCGTCAATATCGAGGTAACCGCACTTGCCGTCTATCTTCGCAGCTATATAGCCCTCGGTCGCGCAGAAGGGCACTGCCTTCCCGCGGGTATTTTCGGCGGAATCGTAGTCGTCGCTGTCATCGAAGAACGCAGTTGCCGGCGACCACCACGGAGTCAGATCGAGGTTGCAGCCGAACGGCTCGAGACCGGACGCAATGAGCTCTCCATAGGAATCATAGATATCCCACTTCTTCATATCGTTAGAGAAAGCGACCGTTTTATAGCCGGACACATCATATCGTTCTCCGACACCGCCGGAGTATGTGCAGACTCCATAGCCGTTCGAGTAAACATACTTGTAGCCGTCAGTCACATATCCGAAGGAATCGTTATAGAGATAGAACTTCTCGTCCGACGCAGAGGAATCCCCTATGCCGTACTTTGCGGGAACACAGTCTATCTTCTGCACGACATACGAGGTATCGGGGCCGTCCGTGATCTCCTCGGGCTGATCGTAGCCGAGATTACCGTATCGGTACAGCTCCCCGTCGTTCTCGTCGATGAAATATGTCATCGACCATGTACCTATCCCCGGCTGACCGAAAGCCTTTTTCTGCTCAACTATCTCCCACTTGCCCTTGTCACTGGTATTATAGTTCTGCGCGAACATCGAGTCGCCGGACTTTGAATCATATACCGCGACAAAATCGTCGAGACCGTAGAAATCACCGCCGTTGAAGCTGTCGTACTCCGGCTCGACCTCAATATTTCCGTCATAGTCTATGAGACCGTACTTGCCGCCGCTCTCGATATAAACATACGGACACGAGTACCCCGCCCCGAACGAGAACTTATCGCCCACGATGATATCATCAGCTTCTATCGTGGGGTCAACTACCCACTCAGCGCCGGTGATGCCATATACAGCCTCCCCGCCGGACTGCTCCGCCTTTTCCGCCTCGATCTCGGCGATCTCAGCATTCACGCAGTCCGCATAAGCCTGCGCGCCTCTGTCGGTCGGGTGCATGGAGTACGCACTGCCTATACCGTCCTGCTCAAGGTCCTCATCCTGCTTTGAAATGGTTATCTCGCGTATCCACGGGTCATCGGAATACGCCTCATGTCCGTCGAATTCCTCCTCAACATCAACAAAGACAATTTGTGAATTATCCATGCTGTCGATAAGGCTGCTTATACGAATATTGAATGCAGTTATATTTTTATTAACTGTTTGCGCTTCGTACTGACTTATCAGAGCTCCCTTGCCAGACTGCTCAAACAGCTTGGGATATCCTGCAACGATCAGATACGCATCATCACCTATATGCCTTAGCACAGATTCGTATACGCCCTTGATATTTGGACGATAGCAGTCATCCCATGATTCCCATATCTTGGTTATCATTTCATCTATTTTTTTGCTTCCGGGATCCAGATATGAGCTTCCCGCACAGCACTTTACGATCTCAACAAATCCGATATCATTGCCGCCGATAGTCATAGTAACATAATCCACTGTATCGCCATTTGCTGCTACAGTATCGAAAACATCGAGCTGTCTCGGAACAGACTTGTGCAGACGTTCCTTACCAAGCTCATCTTTATTATAGATATCCTTGCCCTGATCTTCATAAAAGTCGAGCGTAACAGCTCCCGAAGAAGCGGCAAAGTACCATCTGCATTCATCAGACCAATTCTGATTTTCTCCCGTGACCTTGTAATCTGCCAGCTTCCCGGACACTCCTGGTATCTGGAGCCTTCCCGGCCAGCTCAGCTGCGAGCGGTGCGCGAGCCAGTCCTCGCAATTCACCTTTTCCTCCCACGAGAGATCCTGCCCATAAAACGGCTCAATGCCCTCGCCTGACGAATACGAATCCCCGAGCGAGACCACTACCACAGGCTTTGAGAGCACATATGTGCCGGCAGACTGTGTACCGGCAGTCTCTGCGCTGACAGGCGCCCCCGGGAAAGCTGGTGCAGACAGGAGCGTGACGCACGCAGTCACCGCACACATTATTTTTGCGATAGTTTTTCTCATAGCTTCTCCAACTCCTCTGCCGTATATTTTTCAAGTGTCTCAGCGTTCACCTCATCGACCACGACGAGCTCCACGACGGACTTCTTCGGCACGGTCGTGTAGAACTTGTTCTCCGAATCGTCGTAGCTCACAAGTCTGTCGCTCTCGGAGAGGATTATCTCATGGTCGAGCTCCGCCTCATAGATATACGATACCGGGCAGGCATAGACCTCATCGCCGATGAAATACACCGTCCACACGTCGCCGTTTTCCGTGACATACATAGTCTGATACATCGGAGCTTTGTCGTCGGAATCCTCCGTCGCTTGGGTATCCCCGAGATACTCACCGCTGACATCGAAATAGTAAGTGAGCTCCCTCTGATCGAAGCCTCTGTCCTCAGCGTCCCCGACCGCCTCCGAAGCGGAAATGATGCCGTCGTACTCATCGGCGCTGTCCACGGAGACTATCTCCTCCGAGCTCTCGCTGTAGAAGTCATATGCAGAGAAGCTCACCTCCGGCTGACTGTCCTTTCCGGACAGCTCAGCGTCCTCATTTTTGTTCGCGCACCCCGAAAGGAGCGCAGCAGCTGCTATGACCGCAGCGGCAGAAAAAAACTTTTTCATAATAACTCCTATAGCAACGGACGACCGTGAAAGTCGTCCGTTTGATTCATCTATTCTGATTCTGGAAAGGATTTTCCGGGTCGTAATAGGGCTGGTTCGGCTGCTGCGGCTGGACAGGTCTCTGCACCGGCTGCTGGACAGGATTCTGTACCGGCTGCTGTACCGGCCTCTGCTGCGGAGCGCTGCCGAACATCTGCTGCTGGATAGACTGACCGGCAGCCTGCGGCGCCTTTCTCTTAGCCTTATCCTTGGCAGCGAGTATCTTGCCGATTATAACGAGGAGCAGGAAGCCCCCGAGAATGAGGTACACCCATATCGGCAGCTGCGCGAACACCTTGTGGAAAAGATCTGCCCTCTCGAGTGTGTAAATGTTCTCGTCTCTCGTCGCGATGATAGTCTTGCCCTCGTCCTTGAGCTTGAGCGTGACAGTATCCTTGACGCCGTATGAGCCGGTCACAGTGAAAGTAATAGTCTTGCCGCTGCGCTGAACGTCCGATACCTTATATTCACGCGCGTTCTCGGAATAGGTAACGTCGTCGCCGTCGATCTTGACCTCACACAGCAGACTTACTCCGCCGTTCTGCTCAATAGCATTATAGGCTCCCGTGAGAGCGCCGCCGTAAGTATCTACCTCCGCCTCGACGCAGTCCCACTTGCCGTCGAAGTCCTTTTCGCCGCATCCTGTAAAGCACATCATCATCACGCCGAGCAGCGCGATGACAGCAAAAATTCTGCGCATACTGTGAGCCTCCCGGGATCAGCCGTTGAAGGGATTCTGCGGATCCTGCGGCTGCTGCTGAGCGGGCTGCTGCGGCTGCTGAGCCTGAGCACCTGCAAATCTGTCCGCAAGGTTCTGCGGGCCCTGCTGCTGATACTGCTTGTTCTTCCTGTGAGCAGAGATGCTGTTGAAAGCGTTGTCAACGCCCTGACTGATCTTTCTGGAGATAAATCTCTTGAGCAGATAGATTGGGATAGCGATGATGAGCAAAATAATAATAAAACCAAAAGTTTCCATAAATGTATCCTCCTGAAATCAATAATGAGTCTTGAAGTTGATAGCCTGAACGTTGACCTGAGTCTGCGGGTCGAACTGCACGAAGGTCTTTTCGATAGCAGTCAGCAGGAAATTGAGATCCATCGACATTCTTGCGAGCTGCATACTCTCAGTGCGGCCGCCGCTGGTATAATTCGAGAGCCCGAATGAGAACATCACCGAGCCGTCGTCGGACTGAAGACGAACGAGCGAGGCGCTCCACTGTCCCCTGTTCCCGCGGTAGACCACGGAGCTGTTGTAGTTGCCCGAGAACGAGCACACCTGAGTCCTCTTGACAGCCTCGGAGAGCGCATTGAAGAAAGCGTCCTGATCCTGTATATTCGCCTTGAAGAACTCCTTGTCCTTGTAAAAAGAAGGATTTCTCTTGATGAGATCACCGGAAGCGAGAGCCGCTTTTCTCTTTTTGCCGTCCTCAATGGCACCCGGAAGCAGTACAGCGAGCGTAATGCCCATGACAACGACGATGAACAAAATGATCCAAACCATTGCATAAACCTCCCATGGCACAATAATGCCAAAAATTACAAGATCATTATACCACACCGCGCCTCGAAAAGCAACACCTTTCGAGCATTTTTCAACGAAAATATAAAAAAAGCACCATACACCGCCGAAAACCCCGCACGCCGCCGCTCCGGGGGCACCGCCCTTTACAAATCCCGCGATAGGGTGTATAATAGGAGTACCGAAACGAAATCCCCGCCCGGAAATGGTGATACTGATATGAAAGAAAAAACAAGATTCCGCACGAGCAAGCTGCTGCTCATACTCGCGGTGCTGTCGCTCATCATCGCGACGACCGAGGGACTCATATACTACCAGCACGAGGAGCTTTTCTTCAAGCTGCTGCTCGTCCTGCAAAACGGCATAAACGCCTTCGCCTTCAAACCTACGATAACCCTCAAGGACGCCATCGCCTTCATGCACAAGGACCCCACCCCTCTGAGGACCGGAGTCAGCTACGCATACGGTGTCGCAGTGTTCACAGCGCCGTACTGCACGTTCGCGTTCGTATACCGCACGCTCGAGAAGCTGCTGCGCTTCGTGTTCAATCTGAAGGGACGCCGCAAGTCCGAGAACATCGTGATCTTCGGCTACAACAGCGAGGTCAGGAGCATGATCGCCAACTACGCCGCGTCCAGCGCAAAGGGCAGGAACATAAACATCATCACCAGCGAGGAGCTCACCTCCGAGGAGCGCTTCGGACTGAGCAGGAACGGCTGCCGCGTACACAGCTTCAACGTCCTGAAAGCCGACGAGGAGGAGCTGCACTACCTGCTGAAAAAAGCGGGCACCGACCGTGCTGACAACATCGTGATATTCGGCGAGAGCTCCGTGAGCAACTTCTCGGTGCTCCAGATGTTCAGTCTGAGGAGCGGCGACGGCGGATTCGTGCTGAAGCGCGGCGCGAAGATAACCTGCCGCTGCGAGGACGACAGCATAAACGAGCTCATCGCGGACTACTACAAGGTCGGCAAAAATGAGCGCTACGGCTACGACCTCGACATCGTCAGTCTCCCCGAGCTGCAAGTGGGCAAGATGTTCTCCGAAACGCCCCTGCACACTGTCTACCTTGACACCGATAAAAACCTCCGTGACTGGGACGTAAAAATGCTCATACTCGGCTTCGGCACGATAGGTCAGCAGACTCTCCTGCAAGCCCTCGACCTCAGCGTGGTACACAGCAGCAACAGCGTCGTAATAGACGTCTACGACAAGGACATCACCAGCAAAATGGAGATATTCACGAACCGCCTCAGCTTCGACACCTTCGTGCAGGACGGCAGCACCATACGCCTCTCGAAGAAGGCAGCGGACGGCAGCCTGACCATCAACTGCCACAACCTCAACGTTAAGTTCAGGGAGTTCATCGAAACGATAAAAACGAGCAACGCCGACCGCCCCTACACCTACGCCGTCATCGCGATAGACGACGTGAGCACGGGCGTGAACTGCGCAATGCGTCTGGCGAACGTGTTCAGTGAGAACGGCAGCACGAATACCCCGATAATCCTGCGAATGGATTCCGACCGCCGCCTCGCGAAGTACATAAACAAGAACGACCGCACCTTCTCCGGCGTCAGACTGCTGGAAGACAAGAGCCGCGTCCTTGACCTCGACCTCATACTGAGCAAGGACATCGACCGCGTTGCGAAGGATTTCCACTGCTTCTACTCAGGCATCATGGTACTGTCGCGCGACGAGGAAGCGTGGAAGAGCGAGGAGCGCACCGCCGACGAGCTCTGGACGAGCACCTCGCTGTTCAAGCGCGAATCGAGCAAGGCGCTCGCCGCACACGAGTATGTGAAGCGCGTGGCAGTGGAGCGGCTGGCGAGGGAGCTCGGCATAAGCGACATCGACGCGAAGATAGACAGTCTCATCGGCGAGAACGGCAGCCTGATGAAGTACGACGGCAGGCTGTGGCGTCTGCCTGGCACGGAGGAGGAGCTCATGCAGGGGCTCATGCAGGACAGCTTTGCGCGGGAGATAGCGTCGCTGGAGCACAGACGGTGGTGCTGCTTTGTGGCGTCGCAGGGCTGGAAGAACGGCAGTGAGCGCAGCGACGACAAGAAGGTGCACACCTGCCTCATGCCGTTCAGCGAGCTCGCAGCAGACGAGCGCGGCAGAACGACGATAAAGTATGATTTAATGTCACTTATGGCGCGGTATCTCCGCAATAATAAGCCCTGAGCCACCGCTTGCAGACACGTTGCATACGGAACACTTGTGCAGGAGACTCCGCCTCTCACAAAAACAATATCCACACAAAAAAGACCGCACCCAGACAGGTGCGGTCATTATTATGTATTCATCTTATCCTGACGGTAACCGTCACATCACTCGGGGTCATACTTGGTGAACTTCTTGACCTTTTCGAGCTTCACCATCATACCCTCGTCCTCGAAAAGGAGGTATTCGCCGTCGATCTCAAGTGTCTCGGATCTGTCGTCAATAGTCAGCTTGACCGTATCATTCTTGAACTTCCATGTGCCATCATAAGTTTCCGAAGCCGAATAAACGGGCGAAGAAAGAACGAACGAACCGTCCTCATCGAATTCAAACTGGAAAATAGCAGCGATCGGCACACCTTCATATTCACCGGTAATGGTCAGCCCCTCCGAAGTCATCGAACAGCACTCCCACTTTCCGACGATATCGTCCTTGGAATCTATCTCCCCGTCGTCATCGGACGCAGAGGATGTGGTCTTCTTGGACGACTTACTGCTGCTGCCGCTGTCGGAATTGATAATAGGAACGATCACCGCGACGACTATCGAAGCGATCAGAACGACCGCCACAATGGCAATGATCACCCACTTTTTAGCGCCGCCCTTTTTCTTGGGCGCAGCCGCCGGGGCAGGAGCCTGAGCAGCAGTTCTTGCAGCGGGAGCGGCAGGAGAAGCGAACGGGCTCGCCGCATTCTGAGCAGACTGAACGCTATGCTGTATCTCCTCGGGCAGGTTGCCCTCCCCGTGGATATGCAGGTGATCTATGTAGGTGTTATTGGTGATGTTCTGGACATTTTTCCCGGTGATACCGGCAATGATATTATACAGTTCCTCGAGCTTGTAATCCTGCCTGCTGTAGTCAGCAGTGATCCAGTGCGCCCCGGTGAGGTAGTACTCGAACGAACCGGAAAGCTCCGTATCGTCGATCTTATAGGGCACAACGAAGATGTTCCTCTTGGACTCAGCGAGACTTACCTCCCTCGATACCTGATTTGAGCCGGCGCTGTTCGCGCTGTAGATAACGAGAAAGACCTTCGACGTAGTGATAGCCGTGCTGATAGATGCCGCCCAGTCGCTTCCGGGAACGATATCACGCGGCGCGATCCAGCAGCTCAGACCCTTTTCCTCTAAAAAAGAAACGACCTTTTCCGCAGCAGCCTTATCCTGCGTACTGTGGCTGATAAAAACATCTGACATAATTCAACGTCCTTTCCCTGTGAATTAGACATATAAACCACATTTCATTATACCACACTGTTCAGCCCTTGTCAATACAAAGCGCACGAACTCCCCTCGCACCCGGAGCAAAAAAAGTCCCGGGCTGCCGAGTCAGACAGTCCGGGACCGTTCATTATCAGAGCTTGCTGTACCAGACCTGGAGCGTATCCGTTCCGTTGCCGGCAGCATAGACATTATAGCTGAGTATCAGCGAAGCGTCCACGCCGTCGTAGATGCCGTCGCCGTTGATATCGCTGACCGCCTTCTGTGCAGGAGTGAGGAACTCATCGACGCCGTTGGCATTCGCATAGAGTATCCACGAAGCGTCCGCACCGTCGATAAGACCGTCGCTGTTGGCGTCGCCGAAGAGCCCCTCCGCGTCGAGCGCCGCGAACGTATACCCGTACTTCTCTGCGTAAGCCTGTGCCGTCGAGCCGGACATACCGTATACTTTCACGCCGTCACACGCCTTGTAGATAGCCTGATCGAATATATCGCATTCCGAGTTCATAACAGTGATAGACGAAAGAATGTCGCACGATCCGAACGCACCTAACCCGATACTTTCGACCCCGGCAGGGAAGGTCAGGGACGTGAGCTTTTTGCAGTAGAAGAAAGCGAAATCCCCCACGCTCTTCACGCTCTCCGGAATGGATACCGATTCGCAGACCCTGAACCCTTCAAAGTCATAACTGCCGACAGAGGTTATCCCCTCCTCAATGACGATCTTCTTGGCATACCACATATAGTCGTCCCAATTGGGAATATCAAACATCTGCGAATGTTCGTACATATCCCCCGTGCCGCTCACAGTGAGCGTGCATGTCGAAGCGTCATAGCTCCACGTCGCATTGTCGCCGCACTTTCCGGAGGTCGGCTTTGTGGTCGCAGAAGCAGGAGCCGTCGTAGTCGAAGTAACGGTAGTCTGCGCAGCCGTGGTAGTAGTTGACGAAGCCGCCGACGAAGATGTGGACGAAGCCCCGGAAGCCGACGAAGAAGCCGCCGCCGTGGTGGTAGTAGTCGTCACCGTCGCCGCAGCAGTCGAAGTCGTCGTGGACGTTACCGAAGTGACCTCCGCGCCGCTCTTGGCGATAGTCTGATCGAAAACGCCGTCCCCGTCGGGGTCAGCCTTCGCGACGATGACCGTCGCGCTGTCCTCAACGAGCATTACCTTCGTGTAGTCCGTCGAGAAATTGAGCGTCGCGGTATCGTCATCGTTGTACGCGATGACGCTTATGTCGTGCAGATCATCGGACTCAAGGAAGTAATACCTTCCCTTGGTGGCGTCGAGCGACACCCTGGAAGCTCCCGAGCCCTCAATGATAACTGTATACCAGTCGGTAGTCTTGCTCGTGGACTCATTCTCAGTCATGGACATCTTGTAGCTCATATCGGAGCCCTTGAGCCCGACGAACCCGTCCGGCGCGAAGAGCGCATAGGTGCCGTTCTGCACCTCAGATATATACGCGAAGTCCGGGTAATCCATGATGAAGTCGAAGTTCTGCGGGGAGGAATATATCATCTCATAGGAAGCCGTCTCGTTCACGAACGACCTGAAGTGTTCCAGCTGGTCAGCCGAGGGAGCGCCGTCGTTGAAGTACGCTATCGCGGTCTGGTTGCCGCCGATCGCATCATAGGCGGGATTCCCGGTCCCCTCGACCTTATTGAAGCGCGGAGCCGCCGCAGGAGTGAACAGCGCAAGACCGGGCAGATATCTGCCCTTCATCTTCTCGTTCATCTCGCCCGTCATCGCGAGATCGCTGACGTTCCTCTTGGACGCGAATCTGATGATACGTCTGAGGAAGCCGTGCTCATTGTAAGCGCAGCCGGCGTTCCAGTAGCATGACGACGTATACTCGACGCCGCCAGACGTATAGGTGTAATTCTGATACGGGATGACCCAGCTGTGGTCATCTGACCTGAAATACAGGCAGCACTCGTCCGTGAGCATATTTTTGCCCAGACGGTTCGGGTCTGCGATGAGCACACGCCTGTCGTAGGTCAGCCCGGTAGTCTTATCGGTGTAATCGCAGTCCTCGATGCCGTAAGCGAGAACAGCGTGTCCGCCGGTCGAGCTTACCACCCTGTCGTCCTCGGTGTGCTCGGTCCTGATGGCATAGCCGAGCGACACGATATGCCCATCATTCACAACAGCGTCGATGATATCGTCTATGTAGTCGTACTGCGGAACAGACGCCGGAACGGTCAGCATCGAATTGAAGCGCATTATCTGCGCATAGTACGGCACGTTCTGGATATTCTGCACGAAGTTGATGAGAGAGATCATCGCCTTTGAAGCGCTGTTGCCGTTGACTGTGCTCACTCCGCCGTACTGCGAGAGGTCGAGCAGTCCCTGCTTGACGAATATCTCAGAAGCCGTCATGCCGAAGCACGAGCCTCCCCACGAGGTAAACTGCGACCGCGAGCAGCGGTACTTCATGATCTCGCGCTCGATATTTGTGAATTTGAAATCGGTGCAGAGCTTGTCGATGACCGCA
Source organism: Ruminococcus sp. (assembly GCA_017443395.1). Taxonomy (GTDB): domain Bacteria; phylum Bacillota; class Clostridia; order Oscillospirales; family Ruminococcaceae; genus Ruminococcus. Next base: position 10,716 of record JAFRXR010000041.1, read on the forward strand.
GGGTCAACTGCATACCCCTCCGGGAAGCTGGTGCTGTTGTTGCTGAAATTCCAGTTGTCCTCGCCCCAGCTGAAAGCCGGCTCCGTAGTAACGGAGGGAGACGTCGTCCCCGCAGAGGTCGCAGTCACTGCAGGAGCGGTCGTCGTCACCGTGACGCTCGGGTCAGTTACGTTCCATGTCACACTGAGCTCGTACTCAATATCGCCCTCGAGCTTCAGAGTGCCCTTCCATATACCGGCAGTCCCGCAGGTATGGGCTATCCAGTCGTAAGTGCGCCGCGAATCGCTTTCCTCGCGGGTGACAGTATACTTCACCTCGCCGGCAGGGTCATAGATAGTACTTGTTGCAGTATAGCCGCCTACGCGGTAGTCGAGCCTCTCGCCGGTATCGAGGTCAGTCAGCTCAGAGCAGAGGTAATACTTGCTGCCCAGCGTAAATACCGAGGGAGTTGTCCCCCAAGCGCTGTCCGACACCCAGACGTGCAGATTGACGTGCGGCTTCTTGACATTATAGGTCCTCTCGAATGTACCCGAGAGCTCACCCGAGATAGTGAGCTTCAGCGCAACATCTCCGATACTCTGCGGAGTGAACTTCACCCACCCCGAGGTACCCTTATGGTTTATCTTCTGATCGTTGTAGGTATAGTAATAATCGTCCTTGGACTGGTATTCCGCACTCGCGAGCTCCTCGCCGGAGGGGTCCGTGAGACTTATCTCCAGCTTGAAATCCTTCTCCTCATCGGGCACACCGGTCTCCTTGTTGTACACCTCAAAGCAGAAGTAGTACGGAACGTTCCTGTGGTACACGCTCACCTGCTCGCCGCACACCTCGGTGATAGTGTCCGTGACCCAGTATCTGATCGAGTAGTTCGACTCAGCCGCGTCAGCGAAAAGCGTCTCCTCCTGAACGGAGCTCATCAGCCCCTTCAGCAAAGCCGGAGCCTTTTCCGGCGGAACGACGACCGCCGCAGCAGCGAGCACCGCCGACAGCAGCACAGCCGCAGCCTTCTTAAAAAATTTCATATAAAAATCAGCCTCCTTATGTCAACGATAGTGACGTCAGCTATAGTAGTATTTTACCATATACAGGAAGTAAAGTCAATACCGGTGCTTATATACCCCCATGTATATTCAGACTGATAATATACCCGCCGGTATATTTCAAAAGCCCCCGATGTGCTTAACATCAGAGGCTTTTCATCAGATATCATATCACTCCGCAAGGAGCTTCTCAGCGCTTGCGAGCTTGACGCAAATAACGAACAGCTCCATCGCCTTTCTGAGCTCATCGAGCGAGGGATAAGTAGGAGCCAGACGAATATTCCTGTCGTCGGGGTCGGTGTTGTAGGGGAATGTCGCGCCCGCACCGGTAAGCGTCACGCCGGCGTCCGCACAGAGCTGAACGATACGCTTCGCGCAGCCGTTGAGTGCGTTGAAGGAGACGAAATAGCCTCCCTCCGGCTCAGTCCAGGTGCCGATGCCGAGAGGAGCGATCTCCTTTTTGAGTGTCTTACAGACAAGCTCGAACTTGGGAGCGATGATAGCCATATGCTTCTTCATATGCTCGCGCATATTGTCAAACGTGCCGAAGAACTTCACATGACGCAGCTGATTCATCTTATCGTAGCTGATAATGCTGATACCGAGGAACTTCTTGAGCGCCTCGGTGTTCTCGCGGCTCGCGCCCATAACAGCGACGCCCGCGCCGGGGAATGTCACCTTCGAGGTCGAGCCGAAGATGTACACGATATTCTCGTTGCCGGCCTTCTTAGCCTCATCGAGGATATTGAGGATGAGCTTGGGGCTCTCCGTGAGGTGGTGTATGCAGTAAGCATTGTCCCAGAAGATACGGAAATCCTTAGCTGCGGGCTTGAGTGCCGCGAAGCGCCTGACAGTCTCATCGCTGTATGAGATACCGTCCGGATTTGAGTACTGCGGAACGCACCATATACCCTTTATGGAATCGTCCTCCGCCACGAGCCTCTCGACCATATCCATATCGGGACCGGTAGGCGTCATGGGGATATTTATCATCTCAACGCCGAAGAACTCGGTCACCTTGAAGTGTCTGTCATATCCGGGAACAGGGCAGAGGAACTTCACCTTGTCGAGCTTCGACCACGGTGTCCCGCCGAGCACGCCCTTGTTGAAAGCACACTGAACAGCCCAGAACATAGCGTTAAGGCTCGAGTTGCCGAAAATGATGATCTCGTCGCTGTGGACGCCGATCATATCAGCGAAGAACTTCTTTGCCTCGGGGATACCGTCGAGCATACCGTAATTGCGGACATCAACGCCGTTCTCGCTCATGAAATCGCCGTCATCGAAGACATCGAGCATACCCACGCTGAGCTCGAGCTGCTCCCTGCAGGGGTTGCCTCTTGACATATTCAGGCTCAGACCCAGTGACTTGAACTGCTCGTACTGCGCCTCGGTCTCCTTCTTGAATGCTGCGAGCTGATCCTTGTTCATCTCGGATAAAAACATTGCGGAACTCCCTTTCAAATACAAAAATATATTTTTGCCAAATTACAGTATACCACAGAGCCGCAGGTTTTTCAAGTGACCGCAGTGACAAATATTGAAGTCATCTGCGGCGATTTTTTGGTATTTTCAGCCGTACCGAGCCGTAAAAGGCGGATTTATGCACAATGCGCGCTCCTGCTCTTTGTGAATATTATATGAATTTTTAGTGTGTATATTGACTTTTTGGTGTAGTTTAGCTATAATATAAGGTAGATAAATATTGTGGGAATGGGAACATCTCAGATATGGAGGTATTCACCATGAAAAAAATGATAAGCACTGTCATTTCTGTCCTTACAGCGGCGGCATTCCTCGTGCCCGCCGGCGCAATGAGCACCTATGCCGAGGCATATGACATCGCCGAGGTAGGCAGCGTCCCCGTCGGCGAAGCGGTCTTCCTCTCGGACATCAGCGACTATGCGCTCACCCCTTCGCTGAGCCAGTCCGTGCTCTCGAATTACTCTGACGGTATGCACCTTTTCAGGGACTGCCTTACCGACGACAACAACCTCGCGGTCTACAGCGCCTTCTCTGCGCTCGCCGAGCCCACAACGGAGACCCTCTCCGTCACCCTCCCCGAGCCGGTAGTCATCGAGCTCAACGGGCTCCCCGGCTCGATAAGGTACACCTCGGACGACGCCGCGACCTACTCCGAAGCTATCCTCTCGAACTGTCAGCCCGGCATCGACGCCCTGCTGTTCGATATGCCCGAGGTATTCTGGCTCGACGAAGCCAACCTGAGCATAACCCCCGCCTACAGCTGGTCGAGGAGCCGTTCCGGGGTATACACCGTCAGCATCTACGGCATCTCGTTCAAGCCGGCATACACCTCCGCCTACTCGAGCCTTGCAGAGGTCCGCACCTACAAGGAGCAGCTCGAAGCCGCAATAGAGCAGATAGCCGCGGGCGCGACCGGCGAGACACGCTACGAAAAGATAAAATATATCCACGACTACATCGTGGATTTCACCTACTACGACATCAACGCAGACTTCAGCGGCTCCGCAGTCGGCGCGATAGTCGAGCCGGGAGTGGTCTGCGAGGGCTATTCCAAGGCATTCAAGCTGGTCTGCGACTACCTCGGCATCCCCTGCACGGTAGTCTTCGGAAACTACGACCCCGAGACCCGCGTGGCACATATGTGGGACTACGTCCAGATGGAGGACGGCGCATGGTACGGCGTTGACGTCACATGGGACGACTCCAGCAGCAGCTACAAGTACTTCATGCGCGGCTCGAACAGCTTCTTCGACAGCCACACAGAGGAGAACACCTACAATTACTCCACCCTCTCCTACCCTGTCATCTCCAAGACTGACTTCGACCCCACAGCCCCGATAGTCACAACGAGCACTTCCACCACGACTACCGAGACAACGACCACCACGACCTCGGAGACCACCACCACAGTCACGGAGACAGAGACCACCACTTCTACAACAGTCACTGAAACGACCGTGACCTCGACCACAGTCACCGAAACAGAAACAACGACCGAGAGCACCACGTCTTCCGCGACAGAGACCACAGTGACCTCAACGGAGAGCACCACGACCTCGACCACCACAGCTGATCCCGAGCCGCTCGACGGCGACCTCAACTGTGACGGCGAAGTAAATATCGCGGATTTAGTATGCTGCCTGAACGCAGTGCTCGCGAACGGACCAGTCGTATACGACTGCGACTACAACAAAGACGGCGCCGTTGACATTTTTGACGTCATCATGATGCGCCAGCTGATAGCGAAGGTCGTGTATAATGTAGACCAGTAAATGAACAGATACAGATCAAGGCGGAGCGATTAGATATCGCTCCGCCTTGATCAATTGCCTGATAAACGACGTCACACATTCTTGTTGGCGGGCGCCGGAACGGCGTCCCTGCACAAACCGCCCACGGCGTCCCCTTTTTGTCCTTCCTCAATCCGGCGACCGGAGCTGATCAATGAGCGGCGTCCTGTTCATGCGGGAAACCGCCGAGAACGACGCAATGAGCGCGACCGCGAAGGCAGCAGCAGCGGATATCCAGATAACAGGGAGCGGCTGCGAGAAGCCGATGAGCTTTTTGTCCATACTGTTGTCGCCGGCCACTGAGCGCGTAGCCATGCGCGTGAGGAGTATCAGCAGCTCACACAGCCCCGTGGAGCACACACCCGCGATGAGCGCGTACTGAAGGCTCTCGATGACGGTGAGCTTGTTGAGCTGACGCCGCGTCATACCGATACACTGCATCGCCGCGAGCTCACCCCTGCGGTTGAGGAGCCCGGTGGAGATAATATTTATCATATTGACTATCGCGATGACCGCGATGAGCGCGCTGACGAACGTGATACCGATATTCAGCGCAGAAATGGCAGTGCTGACCATACGCTTATACATATAATTATTTATCAGCACGCGCACCTTGCCGCTGTTCTCTCTCAGGAACCTCACCGCGGAGTCATACTGCTTCGCGTCCGCGAGAGTACACTTGAAGAATTCCTCCCTGCATATCTCACCGTAGTAGTGACAGTCGCGCTGAATGTAGGTATCGAGCGCCGCGAACACCACTGTCAGTCTTTCACTGGATTCATATCCGCCGCCCAGCACATCAGTGTCCTTCATCACGGCGGAAACGGTGTAGCTCACCGGAACTCTTACCTTCTCAGCGCTGTATTTCCTTATGCTTTCATCATCGAACTCATCACTTTCGCCCATGAGGTCATTCGCCTCCGGGTCAGTCGGATAATAAGAGAAGAAATCGCGGATCGTGGTAACACTGTGCGACTTATCCGACTTCCACTCCTCATATTCCTCATCGCTGATGATGACGTACTTATCCGCCTCGAGCTCAACAGTCTCCCCGGCCGTGAACTCCCTGCCGCCATCGCTCGTAAGGAAGATATACCCTCCCTGCGCAGCGAGCTCATCGTAGGTAATGTCTGTCTTCCCGCCGAATATCTGATCGAAGTAGTCCCTGCTCGCGTAGTTTATATCGTACACCGTATGAGTATCGCCGGGCTCATACGCCATGGCAGACTTGGCAAGAGCGACCTCATCGAAGTACCCGCTGTCCTCAATGAGCTCCATTGTCTCCGTGAAAGCCGTGGGGTCATCGAGACTGAGCGGATGAATAAGGACAAAGTCGTCAGACGCCTTAGTGAACCCGTCATAGATCGTCAGCATCTCTGTGGTCGTGACGCGCATGAACTTAGTCACCACGCCGAGCGACGCGAACAGAGTGATAGAGAGCGTGAGCGAGAGTATCGTGATGATGAATCTCTTGCGCTGACGCCTGTTATTGCGCGAAGCGAGCTTGCCCGTCCAGCCGAAGAGCAGCCCGTAGAGCGAGTGTCTGCGCACCTTTTTTACCTTCTTGGAGCGCGCGGAGATAGCGTCCACCGGGGACATCTTTATCACGCGCATACCGGTCCCGTAAGCCGACAGCAGCACCCATACCACGCCCGCGACGGCAGGTATCAGCAGAAGCTGCGGAACGACGTGGAAATGCACTATCTGCTCAGCCTTCTCCGCAGTGAAGAAAGCGTCCGCCACACCGCTCGTGAGCACAGCCCGGTACGCCGCATACGCCACGCCGATGCCGGCTCCGATACCGAGCGGGACTCCGGCAGCCGACAGCACAAGACCCTCCCGGGTGATTATCCTGACTATCTGCTTCGGTGTCGCGCCAATGGACTGCAAGAGCCCGAACTGCCGCTCCCTCTCCTTTGACGACACCTCGAAGGCAGTGTCTATCATAAGGCGGAGTATAGCCATTATCAGCAGGATATAAACGCACAGTATCGTGATCGAGATGACCTTGTTAGCCTTGGCGTCGGTACCGATCATGTCGAGATTCATGAGCTGCTCGTTGACATTTATCTCAGCGAGCGGAGCGACCTTCATAATACTTGCAGAGAGCTTCTCCGTGTCCTCATAGTACTTCTTCAGCATGATCCGCCCGTCAGTTTTCCCGGTCTTGCCCGCCTGAACGAGCGTGACTGACTCGATACCGTCGATCTGACGCAGCTTCTCAGCCTTCTCCTCCGAGAGCGGCGAGAGGAGTATGTGGTACGGCTTAGCATCGTAGACAGCGTCGCGGTATATCGCCATATAGGTCGTATAAGCGACGATCATCATAGTGAGTATCGCGACCGACGCGATGATACTGCAAACAGTCAGCAGCGAGTGGCGCTTCTGCGAGAAGATATACTTCTTCGCGAGCATATTTTCAAAACGCATAGCTCTCCCCCCTTACGACTGCCCGGTGAGCTCATCGCGGACGATCCTGCCGTCGGAGATAGTGATTATCCTGTCGCACTGGAGAGCGATGTCCTCATCGTGCGTGATAATAAGCATAGTCTGGTCGAATTTGCGGTTGGACTGACGCAGCAGCGAGATGATATCGGCACTGTTCCTGCTGTCAAGGTTACCGGTAGGCTCGTCCGCGAGTATGACCGCAGGCGAGGTAAACAGCGCCCTGCCGATAGAGACTCTCTGCTGCTGACCGCCGGACATCTGCGACGGGAGGTGGTTCCTTCGCTCGGTGATACCGAGGAGCTCGAGCAGATCATCGACGTGCTTGGGGTCAGGCTTTCTGCCGTCCATTATCATGGGGAGGGTGATATTCTCCTCCGCGTTGAGGACGGGGATAAGGTTGTAGAACTGATAGATGAGCCCTACCTGTCTGCGGCGGAACACCGCGAGGTCGTTGTTGTTCTGGGCATA
>JAFRXR010000009.1 GCA_017443395.1 Ruminococcus sp.
AAAATGTGAATGACCGTTCCGGCGATAATAATCGTCAAACAGTTCATTCAGAGTCGGAACGGTATCCGCTGCACTCTGTTCAGGGGCTTTCGGGGATTTGTCCTGCACTTTGCTCTTTTCATATTCCCGAATATCCGAGAGCGTTCTGCCGTTCACGGATATCACACGGTCAAGCTCTCGCTGTATCGTGGCATCATCGCATAGCCAAAAGTCTGTATAGGTCTTGCATAACGCAAGCTGAATCTCATCGGGACGGTTCTGCAATGCACCGACCGTTGTATTCAGCAGATCAGCGACCTCGCCCAGTAGCCTGAAATAGCCGTCAGGGACACCGTAAATTTGCAGCTCACGGAGCAATGCTTCATAATCGCCCGATTGAGCCTTTGCGATAATTCCCTCGACCTGTTCCTTATAACTGCCGTCAAATGTCAGCACCACTTCGGTGTCGCTGTATCGGGCAGAAAAAGGAATATCACTTTTATCGAGGGCGATAACGATAGCCTGCGCCCTGTCCGTTTCGATCCGGATAAATTCCTTGTTGTCGATAGCGGAAATATCCTCACCGCTGATGTAGGGAAAATCTGTCATGGTGCGATCATCTCCCTGATGTTGTCGATAAGCTCCGTATTGGTGTTGTCGGGATCATACTCCATTGTGTACGCACCGCAGATATTTTCCTGAATACGGCGAGGGAGTGTCCTCAGCTCACGCACGGGGACAGAGATCAGCTTTGCGACCTTTTCAAGCTCCATGACCGCAAGAGCCTTATTTGTCAGGTCATAGAAACGAGCCGTCTGTGAACTGTCCATCATGTACTCATACACGATATTCTGCTGTGTCTCAAAATCAAGGCTGCGAAGCGTGACAAGCGAAATGCCTGTATTCTTTGCGACCTCATTCAGCTCGGCGTACACCAAACCACGCTGCCAGAGCTTATCGAGTGCTTCAAAGACAGCCTTTTTGTCCTCATCGTTTTTCACAGCGACTTGTTCAAAAACTGCTGTCATACCGTTCTTGATCTCATCGTCCATTGCGGAAATGCTGTCCTCGGAAACACCGATGATATGGGCAACTTCCGCAAGCTGTTTGTTATCCATTCTTATTATTCCTTTCTGTTTTCCATTGGTAATACATCTTGTCATTCCACGGATTTTCTACGATCTCCGGCAGAACAACAGTCTTTCTGCCCTTAGAGGTGTAGCTTGTGGACTTACCGCCGAGCAGAGCTTTGACCTGAGTATCAGAAAGCTCCACTCCGTAAACCTTAGCGATATTCATACCGCATTTGCCCTTGCAGTACCAGCCGAATTTGCCCTTGACTACATCTGCACCGCACTTCGGGCATTTGCCGATAGGCTCATGACCGCCATCAGAAAGAGAAACAGACTTATCGACAGAACCGTATTTACTGCACATATCAGCGATAAAATGCTGAATACCGGACATAAACACCGTTTCTGGCAGCTCGCCATGTTCGATCTGCTGTAACTTCGATTCCCATTCAGCCGTCAGCTTTGCCGACTTCACTTCATCGGGAACGACCGTCACAAGCTCCTTGCCCCTGTCCGTTGCCCTGAGCTGTTTTCCGTCACGCTCCACATAACCGTTTTTGACAAGGCTTTCAATCACGGCTGCTCTTGTGGCAGGAGTGCCGAGTCCCTTTTTCTCCGTGTCCTCATCGTAGTCCTCATTTCCAGCTCTCTCCATAGCAGATAACAGCGTATCTTCGGTGTAGGGCTTCGGCGGA
>JAFRXR010000042.1 GCA_017443395.1 Ruminococcus sp.
ACTTCGGGCTGGAGGGCTCTTCCTCTATCTTCATGCGGATTCGTCTGATATTGACGTCAACTATCTTATCGTCGCCGTAGTAGCTCTCTCCCCAGATGTGGTTGAGTATGCTCGCACGGTCGAGAGCGGTGTTCTTGTTGTTCATGAAGTACTCGAGTATCTGGTACTCCACCTGCGTGAGCTCTATCGGAGCGCCGTCCTTGGTGACGGTGCGGCTCTTGAGGTTGAGCACGAACGGACCCGACTCGATCACGGACTGCTTCTCGTTCTTGATGAAGCTCATGCATACGCGGCGGTAGATCGCGTCCACGCGGGCTGTGAGCTCAGAAGGGGAGAAGGGCTTGGTGATGTAGTCGTCAGCGCCGATCATCAGACCGCTGACCTTGTCCATTTCCTGTGTGCGTGCGGTGAGCATGATAATGCCGATAGTCGAGCTCTTCTCGCGTATCTTCTTGCAGACCGTGAAGCCGTCTATGCCGGGCATCATGATGTCGAGCAGCACTATGTCGAAGTTCCCGTGCTCCTCGTCGAATTTCTGAAGTGCAGCCTCGCCGCAGTCAACGTCAACGACGTCGTAGCCTGCACGCTGGAGGTTTATCACCACGAACTCGCGTATCGTAGCCTCGTCCTCGCAAATAAGGATACGTTTCATGTCATATCACTCCTTTATCAGGTGAGTTTATTCTGTAAGTCTGAAACCAGCCGCAGCGTCAGCCGCCGTGAGCGAGAGACCGTCATCGGCTTCGGACTGCGGGATATACGCTAAATATGCGGAATCGCCCTTTGTATGGAGCAGCATATACCCGCCGGAGAGCCTGTCCTCGCGGGACGGCGAATCCTCCGCGCAGTATATCCGCAGGAGCTCCCTGCCGAATTCCCCGTTGGAATACGCGCAGAACACGAGCTCATCGTTGACGGCGTCGCGGCGCACTGTGACCTTTCCGCGCCATGCGTCCGGGAAAAGGAACACGAAGCCGTCGTTTATGCTGTAGTATGAGGTGTATTTGCGTTCAAGGCGGTCGCTGACCGTGACGAACATCCAGCTTGTGAGCTTCATCTGCTCGCCCTCGGAGGCGTCCTCGTAGCCTGCCGCGATAGTCTGGATGGGTATCTCGGTGATGCCGTCGCCGTCGATGTCGGCGGACTGACAGCCCGAAGCGCGCAGCGTCGCGAGGGAGTCCTCCGGCGTCGCGAAGACCTTCTGCAAACCGCTGTCGTCCATGTAGATGACGTCGGTCTGTATCATTCCCGTGCCGGACACGGCGTCGATGAAGAGCCCCGTCCTTCCGCCCTCGAGCGATCCGTAGCTTATTTTGTCGAACTCGACGAAGTTGGCGCTGAGGTCACGGCTGTACTTATGGTACTTGCCGGCGGGATCGAGCTTATACGCCGCTGCGGACGAAGCCGAAGCCGAACCGGAGGCAGACAGCAGCAGGAACTCATTCTCGCTGTCGCCGTCGAGGTCTGTGACGTCGAAGAAATAATAGGACTCGGAGAAGGTCTTCTCCACAGAGCCCTCGTTGTAGTTGTACACGGAGACATTCTTCTCGGAGCGGTTGATGAGGCTGCTGCCGATGATGAGGTTCACGCGCTCATTCGAGCCGAGCTTGGATATCATCACGCGCTCTATCTCCGAGCCGTCCGCAGGGGTATCACACACCGAGCGCCAGCTGCCGTCCTCCTTGTCGAGGATATTCATGCGCAGGGTGTTCTCCTCGACGGTAAGGCTGTTCTTCTCGTAGAACACGACAGCCTCATTGCCGCCGTCGCCGTCGATATCGGCAACGATGAACGCCGAGAGATACTTTCCGGACTTGGGATATTTCAGGCTTATGGAGGAGCCTGCCGCGTCGGTGAGGGCATTGTAGATCTGCTCCTGCTCGACGCTGAGCTTTGGCGGAGCCATGAGCGTATCTATGCCGGCTCCGAACGTGCAGCCCGTGAGCAGCATAGCCGCCGCAGCCGCCGCGAAAATGCGAAATCTCTTCATTATATGAGCTTATTCTCTCTCGGAGAGCTTTATGTATGCCTTCTCCTTGGCGATAGCCTTGTAAGCGGGGCGGATTATCCTGCTGCTCGTGAGGACCTCCTCCATGCGGTGTGCGGACCAGCCTGCCATTCTCGCGATAGCGAAGAGCGGCGTGAAAAGGTCGCTCGGGATACCGAGCATACGGTAAACGAGCCCCGAGTACATATCCACGTTCGCGCACATGGTCTTGGCGCTGCCCTTTTCCTCGAGGAATATCTCAGGGGTGAGGCGCTCGATGGTCTCAAGGAGGCGGAACTCAGCCTCTATCTCCTTGCCCTTTGCGAGCTCGAATGCCTTCTTCTTGAGGATAACGGCGCGCGGATCGGAGATAGTGTATACCGCATGACCCATGCCGTAGATGAGCCCGGAGCCGTCGTTGGCTTCCTTGCGGATCACCTTGCGCATATAGTCCGCGACCTCGCCCTCGTCCTCCCAGTTCTTGATGTTAGCCTTGAAGTTGTCGAGCATATTGATGACCTGAAGGTTCGCGCCGCCGTGGCGGGGACCCTTGAGGGAGCAGATAGCGGAGGAATAGGTCGAATAGGGGTCTGTGCCGGAGGAGGTGAGTACGCGCGTCGTGAATGTGGAGTTGTTTCCGCCGCCGTGCTCAGCCTGTAGCATGAGCAGGCGGTCGAGCATCTGAGCCTCGTCCTTGGTGTACTGTCTGTCGTTGCGCAGGAGCGAAAGTATGCACTGCGCGGTGTTCTCCTCGGGGCGGATAGGGTGCATGATAAGGCTCTCGTTGTCGAAAACACGCTTCTTGACCTGGTAAGCCGCCGCCATTACAACAGGGAGCTTCGCGATGAGGCTGACAGCAGTGCGCATCTCGTTCTCGATGCCCTTTGCCTCACAGTCATCATCGTAGGAGTAGAGAGCGAGCACGGAACGCGCGAGCTTGTTCATGATATTCTTGGACGGCGCCTTGAGGATCATATCCTCGATGAAGCCGTTGGGGAGCTCTCTGTGGGTGGAGATATATGTGGTGAACTCCTCGAGCTCAGTTTTGTTCGGGAGATGACCGAAGAGCAGCAGGAATGCGGTCTCCTCGTAGCCGAAGCGGTCCTCAGCCTCAACGTTCGCAACGAGGTCGCTGACGTCGTAGCCGCGGTAGATGAGCTGACCCGGTATCGGCTCGACCTCACCCTCATTGAGAATATAGCCGTGAACGTTGCATATATTTGTAATACCGGCAACTACACCGGTGCCGTCGCTGTTGCGCAGACCGCGTTTTACGTGGTATTTCTCGTAGAGCTTGGGGTCTATCGCAGAATGCTCCGCGAGCTTGCTGCAAAGGTCTTTGATGTTGGGGTCTGTCTTAATAGCTGACATCAGGCTTCCTCCTTGGGGGATCCGCGCTGACGGCAGAGCCGCCGCGCTGTATATAAATAAAAATGTTAATCAATCTTGCAGGCATAACACTGCAATATTAATTATACACTATTTTTTAAGATATGTCAAATATTATTGCTCTGCCAATTAAACATTGCCGGAAAGGCGAAGGCAGAAAGGAAATTTTTCAAGGAAGGAAGTGCAGGAATGCTGCCGCATTCCAAACTTTTCTGACGCAGAGAAATGATCTTTATGCCAAGAATTGACTGGCAAGGTTTAATTGGCAGAGCAATGTTATTGTGGAACGAACGGCGCCCCGCGGGGCTCACGTTTCAGAAGGAAGGGACACTGTATGAAGACCTACATAATAGCTATAGCACTGTTCATCGCAGCCGTTGTGGCTGTTCCCGCGATACCGGCAGCGCTCTCCGCTGCGAAGACCTCTCCGGAGGCTCCCGTGACCTCCTCCCCGGCGGACGAGTCCCCGGCAGAGCCAGCGGCAGTCCCCGAAGCTCCCGTCTACACCGGCACACCCTACAAGGTACTCGACGTATCCACCGGCGAGGTCATCGAGGTCAGCGAGCGGGACTACGTCATCGGGGCGGTCTGTGCGGAAATGCCCGCGACCTTCTCTGAGGAGGCGCTGAAGGCGCAGGCGGTCGCGGCGCACACCTACGCTGAGCGTCAGCGTATGCGCGAGCGCGGCAGACAGACCCCTGAGCTCTGCGGGGCTGATTTCTCCAACGACACCTCGAAGTATCAGGGGTATTTCACCGAAAATCAGGCAAAGCAGTACTACGGCGATAACTACGTCATGTACCACGCCAAGGTCAGCGCGGCTGTGGACGAGGTGCTGCCGTACATAATGACCTATGACGACGAGCCGATAATCTCGGCGTTCCATTCGATGTCGTCCGGCAGGACGGAGAGCGCGGAGAACGTCTGGGGAGCAGCAGTTGATTACCTTGTCCCCGTGGACAGCGAGTATGATCTCTCCGCGCCGAAATACCTCGATGAGACCCGATTCACGGAGGACGTCCTCCGGTACGATCTCGAGACCGCATTCCCCGGTATCACACTGAGCGGTGACATTTCTGAGTGGCTGAGCGTCGAGAGCGTCTCCGATTCTGGGACAGTACTGACAGTCCGCTGCGGTGACCGCGCAGTGACCGGAACTGAGCTTCGCGCGGCACTGGCACTGAGGTCAGCGTGCTTTGAGGTGAGGTACGAGGGCAAGGAGGCGATCGTGACCACGCGCGGATACGGTCACGGCGTCGGGATGAGCCAGTACGGTGCGAACGCAATGGCAGCGGAGGGAGCGGCGTGGCAGGAGATACTTGAGCATTATTATCCGAACTGTACGTTAACGGAATTGATGTAGGGGCGCCCTTTGGGCGTCCGCGGATCACGGGAAATGCTGCGGGTCGATGTAGGCATCGACCCCTACACAAAGAGATTCCAAAGGGTACCTGTAC
>JAFRXR010000010.1 GCA_017443395.1 Ruminococcus sp.
CAAATGCGTCCCTCTGCCGCTTCAGCATCTATCTCCTCTGACGGTGCGAAAGCTGCCTCACGAATGCTCATCACCTGTACGGGCAGTTCGAGAGTGACTGTCTCCGGAGCCGATTTCCGCTTCTGCGCCGCTCCGGCAGCTCCCGCAAGAGCCTTACCGAGCCGCTCATAGTCTGCCTCCCCGTTCATCGGCGACATCAGCAGCACGACGATGTCGCTGTCCGCGTACTCGCACTCCACGCCGCGCTCACGCAGCAGCCGGGCGAGCTCTGTGCCGGAAAATCCGCTCTGCGCAGCCCTGACCGTGATGTGAAAGGGATCGCCCTCCGCGAAGATGAGCCTGCCCGACAGCTCCGTGCGGAGCTTGCTTATATATTCGGTATCCCGCGAGATATCGCTGCGTATGCGCTCGCTGATATAGCGGGTGCAGAGGTCGAGCGAAGCCATGGTCAGATACGACGGGCTCGTCGAGCCGAACAGCGACATCGCCTGCTTCAGACGTCCCGCGTACTCCGCCCGCGAGGTGTGCAGCATTGCCGCGCCGGTCAGCGCGGGGAGCATTTTGTGGGCGGAATCGCAGCACAGATCCGCGCCGAGCTGTATCGGGTGGAGCGGCTCCGCGAAGAACGCGAGATGGGCGCCGTGGGCGCTGTCCACGAGGAGCGGCATACCGAATTTCCGGCATATCGCCGATATACCCGCGATGTCCGCAAGGCGACCGGTGTAGTCCGGCGAGGTGACGTAGACGCACGCCGGGACGCTGCACCGGCTCAGCTCTTCTTCAAGCTTTTTAAGGTCGAGCACTCCGGAGAGTATCCCCTCGGGAAAGTCCGGCATTATCCACCTGACCTCCAGACCGAGCAGCGCTGCCGCGTTCAGGAATGCTCTGTGGACGTTCCGCACGGCGCAGACCACGCGCCCCTCCTGCTTCATCAGCGCGAGCATCGCCTGTATGCACAGGGTAGAGCCGCCCGCCGAGTAGACCGTCTCCGCACTGCCGTAGAGGGAGCTCATGTTCCGCTCGCTCTGCGCGATGATACCGTCCGCCTCAAAGAGGCTGTCCGCGCCGTGTATCTCGGTTATATCGAGCGCGAAAGGGAGCTCCGCGCCGCCGGGAACTGGTCTGCCCTTATGCCCCGGCATATGGCAGCGGAGGACGTCTCCCGCCGCGTATTTTTCAAGAAAGTCGATGATAGGTGTTTCCATACGGCTGACCTTTCATAAGTAGTAGTATTGCAGGATACGGTACATTCTCAGGCGCGCCCGCGACATCGCCGCCGAGACCGCCTGCGGAGTGACCCCGAGGCTCTTCGCTATCGTCACCGTATCCACCCTCTTGAAATAGTATAGCACAATTATCTCTTTTTGTCGCGGGGTAAGTTCATTATTTATAACATTTAACAGCAGCTTTCTCAGCTTCCTGACGTGATCCTCTTCACTCCGGCTCTCGATGATCGCCCTGATGCCCTTGTCTGCCTCGCCGGTAAATGTATCGGAATAGCTCTCACGTCTCGGCACGCCGCTCCACACTCCTAACGTACGCAGACAGGTGCTCGATTATGTCCCTCAGCTGGCTCTGCTCCGTGTAGAGCAGACGAATGCGGCGCTCGAGGTCGAGTGCCTGTATGCTGCGGTAGTCGCCGGACTCTGCCAGCTTCGTGCGCTGCGCGGTGAGCTCGGATATCCTTGTCCGGACCAGCGTGCAGCTCTGAGAATAGCTGTTTATCAGCTCCTTCATGTTCAGACCTCCTTTTCTTTAGGGAGAAAAAGGGTAGCGTTGCAGAACTTATGTTCTTATTCCTTGTGATTTTATTATAGAACATATTTTCTTGATTGTCAATAGCCCGAACAAATGTTTTATATTTATTATTGTACAGAAAAAGATTTAGCAGATGAAGACGCAGGGGCGCTGCCCTGCCTAATGCAAAGGGAAAACCTCATCGGGCGACGGCTCGTCCGAACAGCTCTGCAAGCTACGCAGTCGTACAATCCGTCCCCGCGCGGTTTTCCCTCTGCACTCTCTTTCCCCTCGCCACCTCCCCGCCGTGGGTCTTCTTCCTTCGCGAACACCTCCGGTGTCGCTGGCAAGGGGATTCGTTGACCGGGTAGGACGTCCCCTACGGAGCGTTTCGCCCAGAATAAAATGTGGGCGCACGGAATGCGCCCCTACAAATTCCTATAACAAATGTTCCGTATGCGATGTACGAGTAACGTCCTCAATGAGAGTGAGCGAGCTTGCGAGCGGCAACGTGAACCGCCCGCGGGGGCGTCCCCGCCGTATGCGATGTACGAGTAAGGTCGTTGTTAAGAGTGAGCGCGCGTAGCAAGCGGAAACGTGTCCGGGTGCAGCGTCACGCTGCAAAAAGAAAGCTGCTCCGCTTTCGCGAAACAGCTCTTGTCTCTTTTCGATTATTCAGCAGCAGGAGCGCCTACCGGACAAACACCTGCACAAGCACCGCACTCTACGCAAGCGTCTGCGTCGATCTCGTACTTGCCGTCGCCCTCAGCGATAGCGCCTACCGGACACTCACCAGCGCAAGCACCGCAGCTGATGCACTCATCAGAAATCTTGTATGCCATAAAAACACCTCCGTGGTTATGTAGGAACGCGGACGTTCCGTGTATTCGGTCGGGACAGACGTTCGCCTGTCCTCTGTGTTAATTGTATCATATCCACACGAAAAATCAAGCGATTTTTGTTAGTTTATACTTACCGGCTTTAGTTCTTGAGGGAGTGCATGGGAGCGGGGATACGTCCGCCGCGGCTGATGAATTTCGCCGCCGACTTGTCCCTGATAGGCATTACGGGTCCGCTTCCGAGAAGTCCGCCGAATTCGAGGGTGTCGCCCTCCTTCTTGCCGATCGCGGGGATAAGTCTCACCGCTGTGGTCTTGGTGTTGACCATGCCTATGGCGGCTTCGTCCGCGATTATCGCAGAGATAGTCTCGGGGGTGATGTCTCCCGGAACTACTATCATATCAAGTCCAACAGAGCACACAGCGGTCATCGCCTCGAGCTTTTCAAGGCTGAGCACGCCTGCTACCGCTGCGTCGATCATGCCTGCGTCCTCGGACACGGGTATGAACGCGCCGGAAAGTCCGCCAACGGTCGAGGAAGCCATTACGCCGCCCTTCTTGACCGCGTCGTTGAGCATTGCGAGACAGGCTGTTGTACCGTGGGTGCCGCACATCTCAAGTCCCATTTCCTCGAGGATATGAGCAACGCTGTCGCCGACTGCCGGGGTGGGTGCGAGGGAGAGGTCAACTATGCCGAAGGGTACTCCGAGAAGCTCGGAAGCACGCGCTCCGACGAGCTGTCCCATGCGGGTTATCTTGAATGCGGTCTTCTTGATGACGTCTGCTATCTCGTCGATAGAAGCGTCGGGGTACTTCGTGAGGGCGGAGCGGACAACGCCGGGTCCCGATACGCCGACGTGTATCTCGCAGTCGGGCTCGCCTACGCCGTGGAAGGCTCCCGCCATGAAGGGATTGTCCTCAACTGCGTTGCAGAATACGACCAGCTTTGCGGGACCTATGCAGTCACGGTCAGCGGTGCGTACCGCCGACTCCCTGACTATCTCTCCCATGAGCTTTACGGCGTCCATGTTGATTCCGGACTTGGTGGAGCCGATGTTTACTGATGAGCAGATATTCTGTGTGCGGTCGAGAGCCTCGGGGATAGACTTTATCAGCTCCATATCGCCGGCAGAGAAGCCCTTGTGTACAAGCGCGGAGTAGCCGCCGATGAAGTTTACTCCGCAGGTATCAGCTGCCTTCTGGAGGGCGAGCGCGAACTTGACGGGGTTCTGTCCGGGACAGGCTGCCGCGAGCATTGCTATCGGAGTCACCGAGATACGCTTGTTGATTATCGGTATGCCGTACTCCTTCTCTATCTGCTGACCGACGGGGACGAGGTCGTGGGCGCAGCGGACGATCTTGTTGTAGACCTTCCCGCAGGCGCGGTCGATGTCGGTGTCGATACAGTCGAGGAGCGAGATACCCATGGTTATGGTGCGTATATCGAGGCACTCGTCCTGTATCATGGTTATGGTCTCGAGTATATCATGTACGTTGAGCATTCAGACACCTCCCCTATCAGATGCTGTGCATGGAGTTGAAGATGTCCTCATGCATTGTGTGGATAGACAGTCCGAGCTGTGTGCCGAGCTCTGTCATACGGTCAACGAGCTCCGAAAAGTCGCCGGACAGCTTGGTTATATCAACGAGCATTATCATTGCGAACATATCCTGCAATACGCTCTGTGTCACTTCTATTACATTTGCGTTGTACTCTGCGCAGATACCGCTGACCTTATGGAGAATGCCGACGGTGTCCTTGCCTATTACGGTTACGACTGCTCTCATAATTATGACCTCCGTTTTTTGCGGAACTCTGCGTTCCGCGTATTGTTATTATTATAACACACTGCTGCGGAGATGTCAAGCGGGACGCTTTGCAGGACGCTCGGCGGGCGTCCAAAGGGACAACCTCCCGGCGGATGATTCGTGCGACCATCACCGGTCGCAGGGCAGATGATTCGATGTAGCTACAAGGGGACGCTCTCAGCTATGCATATAGCATTTTCTGCAAATCAAAGATTTGCGAAACTGCTTAACTTACAGAGCGTCTCCTCTCCGAAAACAGTCCACCGGACTGTTTTCAGATTCACCCCTTGCAGAGCGCCCTACGGATTTGTGGGACTCTGTCCCACACCCTGCCAGAGGCGCCGCCTCTGGACTCCGCCAAAGGGTCGGTCGACCCTTTGGAATCCCTTTGCATCAGACCGCCTGCCTATGCCGTGCATACCGCGCACCTCCTCCCGCATATATTCTTTATTAATGTGAGGTGATCTATTGAAAAAACAGGATATCATCCGCGGCTCTCTCGTGCTCATGCTCTCCGCTGCCGCTGCCAAAGCCCTCGGCGCGCTGTTCAAGATACCGCTCACCAACCTCCTCGGAGGCGTCGGTATGAGCTATTTCAGCTGCGCCTACAGCATTTTCCTGCCCGTCTACTCCCTGACCGTCACCGGTATCTCTGCCGCCGTTGCACGCATGGTCGCGCAGAGCGCCGCCCTCGGTCTATCCGGGAACATCGCCCGTATCCGGCACACCGCCCTTCTGCTCTTTACCCTCGTCGGCACTGTCGGCAGCGCGGCTACGCTCTTCCTCGCAAAGCCATTCTGCACCCTCCTGACAGGCTGCCCCGAGGCTTTCCCGGCGGTCGCCATGATCGCTCCCGCGGTACTTTTCGGGTGCGTCACGGCGGTCGGGCGCGGGTACTATGAGGGACTGAGCAATATGCTCCCCACGGCGCTATCGCAGGTCGCGGAGGGTATCGTAAAGGTCGCAGCGGGACTGTGGCTGTGCAGCTTCGTCATGCGTCACAGTGAGCGCTTTCTCGCGATGTTCCCGCAGGTCAGCGATGTCCGCGCACTCGCGGCAGCCGCCGGTATTCTCGGTGTGACGCTCTCCTCGGCGGGCGGAATGCTGTTTTTCGGCGTCCTTGCGATATTCAGGGGGAAGCTCCCACGAGGGGAGAATGCCCTCATGCCGCGCAGGAGGATAGTCCGGGAGCTCTGCGCAACTGCTCTGCCGGTCGGCGCGAGCGCAGTCGTGACAAATCTCTCCTCACTGATAGATATGTGGACGGTCATCGGCTGTATTTCTCGGTATCCCGGGAGTGTCCATGCGCCAGCGGGCGTAGCGGCAGACGAGATACCGAACTTTATTTACGGCTCGTTCGCGGGGATAGCACTGACGGTGTTCAACCTCGTCCCCTCTGTGACAAATATGCTCGGGAAGGGCGTGCTCCCCGTGATGACAGCCGCGTGGGAGTCCCATGACCGCGAGGCGCTCCGGCGCGGGACAATGCAGGCGCTCATGACGGTCTCGGTGATAGCTGTGCCGGCTGCGATCGGTCTCGGGGTGCTGTCGGAGGAGGTGCTGACGGTGCTTTTCCCGCGGCAGAGCGACGAGGTCGCGGTCTGCGTGAACGCACTCAGGCTGCTCATGCCGGCGCTGGTGTGCCTGTGCGTTTCATTCCCGCTTTTCAGTATGTTACAGGCAGTAGGACGCGCGGGAGCTCCGCTGAAGATAATGCTCGCAGGGACTGTCGTGAAACTCGTCGGGAACCTCCTGCTGATACCGCTGCTCGGTGCGGACGGAGCGGCTGTTTCGACGTCCGTGTGCTACGCTGTGATACTCGCGGCGGCACTGCGGATCTATGTCCGCCACACAGGGATAAATCCCGGATTTGCGCCGTTTGCGGGAGTCCTGTACGCGGGAGCTGCCTGCGGCGCGGCGGCGTACTTGACAAAGTCGCTCCTGCTGAGGAACGGTGCTGGCTGCCTTACGGTCACAGCCGCGTCGGCGGCGGTGGGAGCGGTCGTGTACGGGGCAGCGATGTGGGCAGTATTTTCCGCACGCTCCGCCAGGAAAAGAACGGTGCGCTCCTGTTGACACTGCGGCTCTGCCGGTGTATAATGAAGAGGTAAACGCTCGACACTACACACCACGGAGATCATCATGACGGATCTGAACTGCCTTCTCGCGGGGCTGGCAAAGCTGCTGACACCCGCTGCGTTAGTCATTTTCTGGCACAAAAAAACGGGCGCGAGGTTCTACCCCGCACTGATAGCGTTCCTCGTCTGCCTGCCGGTGTTCCTCATCGCGGGAGCTATCCGCTCCGGATTCATGCGCGGGGACCCGGTCATATTCTACGTCCAGCAGGGACTGCTCTACGGCGTCTTTGAGGAGACCGCAAAGTACCTCGTCCTGCGTTACCACCTCACCTCCTACGACAGCCGTATCGACGCCGTGACCTACGGTATCGGGCACGGTGCGTTTGAGGATTATGGCGGCGGAATGGCGTGCCTCGCGCTCATCGGGACCGGCAGGGCGGCGCCGGACATACTGTGGGTCAACCTGTTCGGGGTCATATCGGGGACGCTCAGCACCTGCGCGCTGACTGTACTCATCTTCTGCGGTATCCACACCGACAGATCCCGGATAATGCTTCCCATTGCGATATTCCTGCACGCATTCAGCAACGCGTTCACGGGGACGTTCATGTTCAGCACGCCGATAGTGGTCGTTTTCAGCACTCTGGAGACCGCCGGAGAATGCTATGCCGCATACCGCTGCTGGCAGAAGCTCTGGTGGTGAGGTACTATTGGTACAAAAAGAGGAGCCGCTCTTCTGCGCGAGAGCTGCTCCTCTGTTTTTTTATTCGGGCTTTTAACAGCTCCGGGGATCACTTGTCCTCGGCGAGATGCTTGATGTCGTCTGCGCTTACCTTGACCTTGATGACAGTCTGCTTGTTGTTGTCGTTCTGTGTCGGGTAGAAGCAGACGGTGAACTCGTTTATAGATTCCTCTACCTCGAATCCGCAGATATATCCCGTGAACTCGCCTCCTGCGGGGACAGTGAACGGGGTGAGGGCATAGCTTGCGTAGTGCTCCCTGCCGTAGTTGTCGGTACGGAGATGCGGTACGATGGACGTGCCGTCCGGCAGTATGAGCTCGAAGTTGTTGAGGTAGGACAGGCTATAGTCGGTGTCCGAGGTGTTCTTGATAGTTGCGTTGAGGTAGATGTACTTTACGGTCTTGCCGTCAACTTCCTCGCGCACGCCGGAATCCACGACGGAATTGAGCGTAAACGCAGTCTCATTGCCGGACTTCTCCTCGTTCATAGCGGCTTCGATCTCTATCTCGCCTACAGTCTGGCTGGAGTACGGAACGATGAGGTCGCTTTCCTCCCTCTCCTTCTTGCAGCCTGTGAAAGCTCCCGCCGCAAGGACTGCCGCGAGTATGAGTGCTGTTATCTTCTTCATATATAGACCTCCGTTGGGGTAGTTTTCTGCACTGAATAGTATAGCATATTCTCATGGGGTTTGTCAAGCGGGAGAAGGGGCATGGGAAGTAAATCCGGGAAAAAGAAAAGTACCCTTGCACAGCAGGGGTACTTTGTAACCGTTGATAAGTCCCAATTGGGATAGCTTCAGCGCTTGCTGAACTGAGGAGCACGACGTGCAGCCTTGAGACCGTACTTCTTTCTCTCCTTCATTCTCGGGTCACGAGTGAGGAAGCCAGCCTTCTTGAGGACCGGACGAAGCTCAGGATCGAACTCGAGGAGCGCGCGGGAAAGACCGTGTCTGATAGCGCCAGCCTGACCTGTTACGCCGCCGCCTGCAACTGTGCAGACGATGTCGAACTTCTC
>JAFRXR010000043.1 GCA_017443395.1 Ruminococcus sp.
CTTTTCAGTATAATATTATACAATTAATTCTAATACCTGTAACTTTTTTAGGTGGTATATTATTTCATATTATTTGGGAAACAAAATCAATCTATGTAATACAATATTTCTATATTTTAATTCCTTTTGCTTCATATGGAATTGTATTATTTTTTGAAATTATCTCATCATTATTGACTTTTGATAATGATTAGTTTAAAATAATAGAGTAATCAAGTATTATTACTTTATTTGCGCTTGTAGTTTAGCTGGATAGAATGGCAGGCTACGAACTTGCAGATCGGGGGTTCGAATCCCTCCAGGCACGCCATTCAGCCCTTTCACCAGTGTGAAGGGGCTGAATTATTTTTATACGAGATT
Organism: Ruminococcus sp.; assembly: GCA_017443395.1. GTDB lineage: Bacteria > Bacillota > Clostridia > Oscillospirales > Ruminococcaceae > Ruminococcus. The sequence continues at coordinate 361 of JAFRXR010000043.1, forward strand.
TTCCCGAAAGGAACTATATGCGTTTTAATGAACTTGACCTCTCCAACGAGCTCCTTCGCGCAGTCGATGAGCTCGGGTTTGAGGAAATGACCGAAATACAAGCTAAAAGTATCCCACTTCTCCTTGAGGGTCGGGACGTGATCGGCAGATCCAATACCGGCACCGGCAAGACTGCGGCGTTCGGCATACCTGCCGTCGAGAGCATTACCGACCTCGACAGGGGCACCGTGAGAGTGCTGGTGCTCTGTCCGACGCGCGAGCTCGCTTTGCAGGCGAACGAGGAAATGCGTAAATTCGCCAAGTACAAGCACGGCGTGAAGACCTCTGCGGTCTACGGCGGGGCAAGTATGGAGAAGCAGATACACGAGCTCAAGCGCGGCGCAAATATCGTTGTCGGGACGCCGGGGCGCGTTATGGATCATATACGCCGCAAGACGCTGAAGCTCGGTGAGCTGCGTACCATTATCCTTGATGAGGCGGACGAGATGCTCAACATGGGCTTCCGTGAGGATATCGAGGAGATACTCACCAATGTCCCCGAGGACAGGCAGACTGTACTGTTTTCCGCGACTATGCCGCCGGAGATACTTGCGTTAACCGAAAAGTACCAGCGCGAGCCTGTGCAGGTCGCGATAAAGTCCACGCAGAGGACTGTAGAGTCGGTAGAGCAGTTCTACTTCGAGGTGGCTATGGGGCGCAAGACGGACGCCCTCAAGCTGCTGCTCGCGGCGTACTCCCCTGCTTCGGCTATGGTCTTCTGCAATACAAAGGTCATGGTAGATCAGCTCACTGAGGAGCTCGTCAAGGCGGGGTTCCGTGCGGCAGGTCTGCACGGCGATATGAAGCAGATACAGCGCACTCAGGTCATGAACAGCTTCAAGAACAAGACAACAGCGATACTCATTGCGACTGACGTTGCGGCGCGAGGTATCGACGTCAGCGGTGTGGATGCGGTGTTCAACTACGACCTCCCGCAGGACAACGAATACTACATACACCGTATAGGCAGAACTGGTCGTGCGGGCAAGTCAGGCACGGCGTACACCCTTATCAGCGGCAGGAGGCAGCTTTTTGATCTGAAGGCTGTGGAGAAGTTCATTCACGCGGAGATACGCGAAATGCCTCTCCCTGATAAGGCGGATATACTCTCGCTCAAAAAAGAGACTATGATCCGCGATATTTCGTCCGCCGATGCTGATCACATAGCTTACGATATCCTCGACAGGCTCGCTTCCGTGGGTGTTTCCGCAAAGGAGGCTGCGGCAAGGCTGCTCACTGCAAGGCTTCGCGCGGAGACTGCTTCCCTGCCGGAGCTCGATTCCGCAAGGCCGCTCAAAAAGGGTAAGCGTTCAGGTGCAAAGACTGTCAAGGTGGACATAAATATCGGCAGGAGCCACCGCATCGCGCCGAATTTCATTCTCGGGGCGCTCGTCGATGCGACGGGAATGTCCGGAAAGGACTTCGGCAAGATAGATATTTTCGACGAGCATACTACTGTCGAGATACCGGAGGCCGAAAAGGAGTACATACTCGAATCGGCTAATCCGATGAAGATAAACGGACACAAGGTCGAGGTGAAGCTCTGGAACGGCGTTTCCTACAAGGACAAGCCGCAGAGACGTCCCGAAAGAAACCTCCCTGACCGACGCAGGAGAGCCTACGGCGACAGGAAGAAGTCGGAGGTATTCTCCGATTATATCCCCGACCGCAAGAAGCGTTCAAAAAAACGGCACTGAGAGGTGAGATTCTATGAGTCAGAAGAAAAAGGGCAATTCCAATGACAAGTCTGTTTGGCTGAGGATAGGCGTTCTCGCGCTCGCGGCGATAATGTTCATCGGCTACATAATCATGGCGTTCATATAAGATTTGAAATCGGTACGGAGCTTCGGCTCCGTATTTTTTTGCCCGTCCGCCGGAAACGACATATTCTGCGCCCCTTTTGCATTATAATTACTATAGACAAGGAGGCGGGATATGCTGACGATATATGTTGATGTGCTCATCGTGCTCAATCTCTATGTGAGCTTCTTCCTGCTGAAAATAACTGCCAAGCTCATGCATTTTCCTGCACGGACAGGTCGGACGCTGCTTGCAGCTCTCTATGCGAGCTTGTATTCCCTGCTGATACTCGCTCCGGAGATACCGGCTGTACCGCTGAACCTCATCAAGGTCGCGTCGTCGATGAGCGTTATTCTCCTGTGCTTCGGGTGGCACGGCTGGGTAAGGCTCATAATCGGTACAGGAACGTTCTATGCGGCGAACCTTGCTCTCGCGGGGGCTGTGTTCGCGGTGTATTCATCTTTTTCGCCGGAGAGCGTTCACATTGCGAACGGGTGCTTTTACGTCGATTTTTCGCTGCTCGTGCTCATCATCACGACTGCGGCGCTGTACGGTGCCGTATGTGCAGTCAGGTATTTTCTCGACCGGGGTGACACGGACTGCGGCGTGTATGAGGTCGTTATCCGGCGAGGGAGGGACGTCACTGTGCTGAACGGACTCGCGGATACCGGGAACTGCCTCGTTGACCACTTCACAGGTGCGCCTGTTATCCTGTGCAGCGGGAAAAAGCTCGGGGTGGAGGCGAGCGTTTCAGAGCTGCCGAAGGGATTCAGGCTGCTTCCGTGTACGACTGTGACCGAGGACGGGCTGATACCCGTGTTCCGACCGGACGAGGTCGTGATATGCAGCAGGACTACAGGCAGACGGAAATGCGTGGAGGCTATGGTCGGGCTCGGGAACAGCGGCGAGGAGGCTGTTTTCAACCCGAAGCTGCTCAAAATCTGATCTACGGAGGACTAAAATGGAACTGCTGAAAAAACTCATCAAAAAAATCCGTGCGCTGCTGCCGGGCGGCGTCTACTATATCAACGGGTCGGATACGCTACCTCCGCCTCTCTCGCGTCAGGAGGAGGAGGCTGTATTCGTCAGGCTCGTCGATAACGACCAGCAGGCACGTAATACGCTCATCGTACATAATCTGAGGCTCGTTGTGTATATCGCGAGGAAGTTCGAATCTACGGGGATAGGGCTGGAGGATCTTGTGTCTATTGGCACTATCGGGCTGATAAAGGCTGTCAATACCTTTTGTCCGACAAAGAATATCAAGCTCGCGACCTACGCTTCGCGGTGTATTGAGAACGAGATACTCATGTTCCTGCGGAAATCCTCGCAGTATCGCAACGATCTCTCAATCGACGAGCCGCTCAACATCGACTACGACGGGAACGAGCTGCTGCTCTCAGACGTTCTCGGCACTGATGACGACATCGTCAATAAGGGCATTGAGACCGAGGCAGAGCGCGAGATACTGCGGGGCGCAGTCTCGGAGCTGTGTCAGCGGGAGCGCGAGATCATGGAGATGAGGTTCGGGCTCATCGACGGGAAGGAAAAGACCCAGAAGGAGGTCGCGGAGCAGATTGGCATTTCACAGTCCTATATCTCGCGGCTCGAAAAAAAGATTATCAAAAAGCTCCGGGTACGGCTCGAAAGCCTTACCTGAGCCCGGGCTGCCGCTGCTCGGCAGCCTTTTTTCTGTATCTGTGCCTAACTAACGTTTAAATTCGGATATTTTGACGATTTTTTGTGCCGCTATTGAAAATCCTGACAGAAAATGCTATAATATATCATGTATAACTATTTTTGTGTTAGGAGCCTTGGTATGAAGAAATGGACTGTCGGTACGCCGGACAGAAGCGTCGTGAACAAGCTTATGATAAACTGCGGGACTACCTCCCTGACGGCGTCTGTCCTCGCTTCAAAGGGCTATACATCGTCTGATGAGGTAGTGGAGAAGCTCAGTGTACAGGAGTTCTCCGACCCTTTTCTCATCAGGGATATGCAGCTCGCGGCCGACGCGATAAACGAGGCTATTGAGAATGAGAGCCGTATCTGCGTCTACGGTGACTATGACTGCGACGGCATTATGGCGGCGGTCATGCTGTATTCTTACCTGCTCGAAGCCGGCGCGGACGTCGAATACTATATCCCTGAGCGCTCCGTGGGTTACGGTCTCAATAAGGAGGCTGTCAGGAGGATAGCCGACAACGGGATAGATCTCATTATCACTGTCGATAACGGTATTTCTGCCATTGAGGAGGCTGACTATATCTACGAGCTCGGCATGAAGCTCGTCGTCACTGACCACCACCAGCAGGGCGAGGAGCTTCCGCGGGCGGAGGCTGTAGTTGACCCGCACAGGCACGACGATACCTCCCCCTTCAAGCTGATGTGCGGCGCGGGGATCGTTCTCAAGCTCATCGCAGCGCTCGACGGCGGCGACTACACAATGGCGGTCGAGCAGTTCGCTGACCTTGCCGCTATCGCGACTGTCGCGGACGTTGTACCGCTGGTCGGCGAGAACAGACTGCTCGTTTCGTGCGGTATGCAGCTGATCGACCACACTGACCGTCCGGCGCTCATCGCGCTCAAGGAGGTCAGTATGCTTGCCGATAAAGCTATTGATACGCGCTCTATCGGCTTCGGGCTCGCGCCGAGGATCAACGCTTCAGGGCGGTTCGGCTCCCCTGCTTCGGCTGCGGAGCTGCTCCTCTGTGAGGACTACGACGAGGCGATCGTCACTGCGCAGGAGCTCGACACCCTCAATAATCTGCGTAAGAGCGAGGAGAACAGTATACTCGCCGAGATATACGGAATGATCGCTGAGGACCCGCAGCTCGTCCGGGGAAGAGTCATTTTCCTTTGCGGGGAGGGCTGGCACCACGGCGTAATCGGTATCGTCGCGGCGCGTATCATGGAGCAGTTCGGGAAGCCGACGTTCATCGCTTCTGAGGAGAACGGCGAGATACGCGGCTCGGCAAGATCGTTCGGGGATTTCTCCATTTTCGCTGCGCTGACTGCTGCTTCTGAGGTGCTTGAGAAGTTCGGAGGTCACCCCGGTGCGGGAGGCTTCACTATCAAGAACGGGCTTGCCGGGGAGTTCCGTGAGCTGCTCGAGGCTTACGCCATGAAGGAGCACAGGGTCATGCCTGTGGCTTCGCTCAGCGCTGAGTGCAGAGTCACGCCGATGGAGCTCACTCCAAATATGATCGACAGTCTGAGCGTGCTCGAGCCCTACGGCACCGGCAACGAAAAGCCGCTCTTCTACCTTGAGGAGGCTAAGATCCTCTCCATTATGCCGGTTTCCGGCAACAAGCACACGAAGATACGCTTTCATCTCGTTTCGAGCGACTATGAGGGTATGCTGTTCTGGACGCCGACGACGGCACTGTGCTTCAAGGTCGGTGATGTCTGCGATATCATGGCGAATCTGAGTGTCAACAGGTTCAGGAATGCCGTTAATTCTGAGGTAATCATCGCGGATATACGTCCGCATGGGTTCCAGCAGAGCCGGTACTTCGCGGCAAAGGCTGCTTTCGAGGCTTTCATGCGCGGTGAGGAGCTGCCTGAGAACTACTACCCCAGTATGTACCCTGAGAGGGAGGACGTCGTGAGCATCTACAAGACGATACCCGAGGGCGGGGTCCCTGCCGATACGCTGTACATACGGCTCATGATGAGCGGTATCAATTACTGTAAATTCTGTGTTTCCGTGGAGGCGCTGCGCCAGCTCGGGCTGGTGAGGGTCGATCCGGCAAATTCTAAAATAGAGCGGGTGAAGGTCTCGCAGAAGGCTGACCTTTCGTCCGCACCCGTGCTCGTCTCGCTGAGGGCGAAGCTCGGAAAGGAGTGATATCATGAACAACGAGAATAATCCTACCGGTTTCAATGAAGTCGGAGTTCCTATACCGGACACCGCTAACTCCTCGGAGACAGCTGAGTACCTGAAGGATATTCCGGATTACGACGATAATTTCACTATCGAAATGATAATCCAGAAGATACTCACCGACGACAAGCAGTACGACCTCAGCAAGATAATCACCGCCTATGAGTTTGCGGCAAAGGCTCACGAGGGTCAGAAGAGATCGTCCGGACAGGCTTACATCATCCACCCGCTCGCTGTCGCTTATATCCTCCTGGAGCTCGGTATGGATACCGATACTATCTGTGCGGCGCTCCTGCATGACGTTGTGGAGGACACTCCCGCGACACTTGACGATCTCAAAAAGAGGTTCGGGCAGGACGTGGCAATGCTCGTGGATGGCGTTACGAAGCTGGGCAAAATGCCTATTTTCTCGCGTGAGGAGATGCAGGCTGAGAATATCCGCAAGATACTGCTCGCGATGTCGCAGGATATAAGAGTAATGATAATCAAGCTCTGCGACCGTCTGCACAATATGCGCACACTCAAATACCGTCCTATCGAGAAGCAGCGTGCGACTGCCCTCGAGACTATGAACATTTATGCCCCTATCGCACACCGCCTCGGTATACAGGCTATCAAGGAGGAGCTGCAGGATCTGTCGTTCCACTACCTCGACCCCTATGCGTATTCTGAGATCGAGCATATCCTCGAGAACAAAAAGGAGGAGCGCGAGGCGTTCATAGAGTCCATAAAGAAGCGTATCGTTCAGCGCTTCAACGCGGAGGAGTTCATCGAGCCGCCGCAGGTGGACGGGCGCGTAAAAAGTATCTACAGTATTTACAGGAAGGTGTTCCTCAACCATAAAAGCATCGACGAGATATATGACAAGTACGCTGTCCGTATCATCGTTACGACCGTCGCTGAGTGCTATAACGCGCTCGGTCTGATACATGATATGTTCCGTCCGCTGCCGAATCGCTTCAAGGACTATATCTCCACACCGAAGGCGAATATGTATCAGTCGCTGCACACGACCGTGCTCGGCAAGGAGGGTATACCGTTCGAGGTGCAGATACGCACATGGGATATGCACGAAACTGCGGAATACGGAATCGCGGCGCACTGGAAGTACAAGGAGGGCATTCAGGGCAGAGACAAGATGGAGCAGCGTCTGGCGTGGGTGCGTCAGGTGATCGAAGCACAGCAGACCTCCGACGACGTCGAGGAGATAGTACGCATAATCAAGACTGACCTCGCGCCTGAGGATATCGTAGTTATGACGCCTAAAGGTATGTCCGTCGCGCTGCCTATTGATTCGACTGTCATCGACTTCGCCTACCGTATCCACTCGCAGATAGGTCATAAGACAGTCGGCGCAAAGGTTGAAGGGAAGATAGTCCCTCTCGATTACAAGCTCCAGACGGGACAGATATGCGAGATAATCACAAGCAAGGACCCCGCTAAGGGTCCCAACCGCGCGTGGCTCAATATCGTGCAGACCAACGAGGCGCGCTCCAAGATACGCTCGTGGTTCAAGAAGGAACGGCGTGAGGAGAATATCGTCGAGGGCAAGGCTGAGCTGGAGCATGAGTTCAAAAAGAACCACATCTACCTCAATGAGGCTGAATACAGCGATTTCCTCTGCGACGATTTCAAGAGGCATAACTGTGAGACGCTCGATGACTTCTATGCGTCTATCGGCTACGGCGGCATTCCCCTATCCAAGATAATCCCCCGCCTGAAGGACAAGTATCAGGCTATGCACAAGGAGGATTCCGAGCCTGCTGCGATACCGCTCGTGCAGCCCAAAATAACCGGCAAGGGCAGCATCGTCCTCGATAAGATCGACGACGTGGTAGTGAAGTTCGCGCAGTGCTGCAATCCCCTGCCCGGAGATGATATCGTCGGATTCATCACGCGCGGGCACGGCATTTCCGTTCACACAGTCAACTGCACTAACTACAAGGCTGTGCTCCAGCGCAACGACCCTGAGGAGCTTGCTCGGTGGTGCGATATCCAGTGGTCCGAGAACAGCAATTCGCAGTTGCAGACGAGCTTCGAGGTCACTGCGGTCGATCGCGTGGGACTGGTGTATGATATATCTGCGGTGCTGCTCGAGGCAAGAGTGCCGATAGTGCATTCAGCTTCGAGGATACTCAAAAACGGCAATGCGATGTTCGAGAGCACCATCGTTATCTCCAGCACTGAGCAGCTCAAGAACCTCTTTGAGAAGCTGCGCAGGATCAAGGGCGTCATCACTGTAGAGCGCTCGTCGATATGAGGAGGCTGATATGAAGATACACACTTTACAGCTCGGTGAGCTGCGTGCTAACTGCTACCTTGCGGAGACTGCTCCGGGGCGCTGCGTCGCGGTGGACATCGGCGGGCAGGGACGGCTGCTTCTCGAGTATATGACCATGAAGGGTCTGCACCTGTCTAAGATATTGCTAACGCACGGGCACTACGACCATTTCGGCGGCGTAGAGGAGGTCCGCAGGGCTACCGGGGCGGAGGTCTATATCCATGCAGCGGACGCAGTCATGCTCGAGAGCGAGGTATACTCTCTGCATGATTCTATCTCCATTATGCCGTTCGCTCCCGTGACGGATTACACTGCTGTATACGGCGACTGCTACATCAACGACGGGGACTGCGAGTTCAGGGTCATCCACACTCCCGGGCACTCGAAGGGCAGCGTCTGCTATACCTGCGGGGACGTGATGTTCTCGGGGGATACGCTGTTCTGCTGCTCGGTCGGGAGAACTGATCTCCCGGGTAGCAACCCGCTCGATATGGTCAATTCACTGAGGAAGCTGTATAAGCTCGACGGCGATCATAAGGTCTATCCCGGACACAATGACCGCACTGAGCTGTCCTACGAGCGGCAGGCTAATCCCTATATGAAAAGATTCAGAGGATAAATATGAATGATAACAATAAAATGCCGGTCATTCTGATCGGCAATTCTTTTAAATATGAGGTCGAGGCGACGCTCAAAATGTTCTTCCATGGTGAGAGGTTCGCGTTCTCGGAGAGCGAGAACGATATTCCCGGTGAGGACTTCGTTATCGCGAGCACTGCTGAGGATAACGGCTCTACGCAGATAAGTGCGGAGGTGTCGCTCGGAGGGGTGAGAAAGTCGCTTTCGGACGTGCTCACCTGCACCGTCGAAAGTGACAAGGGAAAAGTCGAGCATGAGCTGTGCAGACTGCTGTTCCATATCCTGCGGGAAATGACAGGCATTACTCCGCCGTGGGGGCTCATGACGGGGATACGTCCCGTGAAGAAGGTCACGGAACTCATTGCGCAGGGGCTGGGTAAAGATGAGATCGAAAGGCGGCTGACTGAGAAGTATGAGCTCTCACCGAAGAAGTTCAGGCTCGCCTATGAGACGGCAGTGAATCAGCTCCCTATCCTTGACAGGATCGACAGCCGGGCGGTCAGCCTTTATGTGTCTATCCCCTTCTGTCCGACGAGGTGCAGCTACTGCTCATTCGTGTCGCACTCGATGGATTCCGCCATAAAGCTCATGCCGGAGTACGTTGATGCGCTGTGCAGGGAGCTCGTGATAACGGGAAATATCGTTCGTGAGACCGGAACTAAGGTAGATACTGTCTACTTCGGCGGCGGCACGCCGACGTCTATATCTGCGGAGCATATCCGCAGGATAATGGAGTGCGTCCAGGAGAATTTCGATATCGGGAGCGTGCGTGAATACAGCTTCGAGGCTGGACGTCCCGACACTATCACTGAGGAAAAGCTCCGCGTGATAAAGGAGCTCGGTGCACAGAGGATATCGGTCAATCCGCAGACACTCAACGACGATGTGCTGCGGGTCATCGGCAGAAGGCACTCCGGTGAGGACGCGATAAGGGCGTTCGAGCTGGCGAGGAAGGTCGGGTTCACGAACATAAACACTGACCTAATAGCCGGTCTGCCGACGGAATCACCGGATAGCTTCCGACATACCCTCGACACGATGATCGGACTCGACCCGGAGAGCATTACCGTTCACACGCTGACGATAAAGCGTGCGGCTGACCTCTACCGCGACGAGGCTGGACGTCAGCAGAGCCCGGCTGCGGAAATGGTGGAATACAGCGTGGAAAAGCTGATAAGCAGCGGGTATCTGCCGTATTATATGTACCGGCAGAAGAATACGCTCGATAACCTCGAGAACGTCGGTTACGCGAAAAAGGGCTTCGAGAGCTGCTACAATATCTTCATCATGGACGAGACCCAGACTATCCTCGGGGCGGGGTGTGCGGCTTCGACGAAGCTCGTCTACCCCGGGGGAAGGCTTGAGAGGATACACAATTACAAATTTCCGTATGAGTACAACAAGCGGTTCGACAATCTCCTGGAAAAGAAAGCGGAGGTGGTGGAATGCCTGAAAAAAATCAACTGTACACCGCTGAGATAACGGGCATTACGTCCGAGGGGAGCGGTGTTTGCAGGATAGACGATATGGCTGTTTTCGTGCCGGAGACGGCTGTCGGGGACGTCGCAGAGATAAAGGTAGTCAAGGTGCTGAAGAGCTATGCTTACGGTATCGTTGAGCGTATCATCAAGCCGTCGCCTGACAGGATAATGGTCGATTGCGTTTACTATAAAAAGTGCGGCGGCTGTGTTTTCAGGCACATCTCGTATGAGGCGGAATGCAGGGTCAAGGACGGTATCGTGAGGGACGCTTTTGAGCGTATCGGGCATCTTACTCCTAAGGAGACACTGCCCATTTTTGGTTCTGAGGAGACCGATGCCTACCGCAACAAGGCACAGTACCCTTATGCTGACTACAAGTATCCCGATAATAAGATCTTCCCGGAATTCGGGTTCTATGCGCCGCGTTCACACAGACTCGTTCCGGTCATGTTCTGTAATTTGCAGCCGGGAGTGTTCGGCGAAATCCTCAGGCTTTGCAGGGAGGAGCTCGGTACGGGCGAGCTGCGAGCCATTACGCCTTATAACGAGGAGACCGGCAGCGGCGTGCTTCGTCATGTCTACATCAGACAGGGCTATCACAGCAAGGAGATCATGGTGTGCTTCGTCGCAGCGAAGGACTCGCCTGAGATACGCGGGGAGCTTTCCGGTCTCGGGGCTAAGATAGTCAGGGAGATACCGTCTGTCTGCTCGGTCATGATGAATGTCAATCCGCAGAAGACCAATGTTATCCTCGGCAGAGAGACTGTCTGTCTGCTCGGGAAGCCGGTCATCGCGGACGTCCTATGCGGGGTGCCGGTCACGCTCAGTCCGCAAAGCTTCTATCAGGTCAACACTGCACAGGCAGAAAGGCTTTTTTCAGAGGCTAAGCGCCTCGCGGCACCTAAGAAGAATGAGCTGCTGCTCGACCTTTACTGCGGGGCTGGTGCTATCGGTCTTTCAATGGCGGATTCTGTGGGGAAGGTCATCGGAGTGGAGATCGTTCCGCAGGCGATCGAGGACGCTAAGGCGAACGCGGAGCGTGCCGGTATAACGAATGCTGGATTCTGCGCCGGTGACGCGGGTCAGATAGCAGCAAGGTTCGCTGCTGAGGGTACAAAGCCGGACATCATCGTGCTCGACCCGCCGCGCAAGGGGTGCGACGTGATGACGCTCGATGCCTGCCTTGAGATGTCACCCTCGAGAATAGTCATGATATCCTGTAATCCCTCGACTGCTGCCCGTGACGCGGCTTATCTATGCGGAAAAGGCTATTCGCTCGACATTCTGCGTCCCGTTGATATGTTCCCGAGGACGAGGCACGTTGAGTGCGTGGTGCTTATGACCAAAGCTTGATATGGCAAAGATCATCACTGCAATACGTATCATTTGCAGCTTTCTCTTGCTGCTTTTTCCAGCATTTTCACCGGCATTTTATGCTCTGTATCTTATCGCAGGTTCCACTGACATGATCGACGGGACTGTTGCGAGGAAAACAGGGACTGTCAGTGAATTCGGTTCTAAGCTTGACACAGCCGCCGATATTATCATGGTCGCTGTCTGTATGATAAAGCTGCTGCCAGCATTGGAGCTTCCGGTCTGGTCGTTTATCTGGATAGGGCTCATCACAGTAATTAAGGCTGGAAATATTGTACATGGGTTAAGTTTACACGGAGAATTTTCGGCAGTTCATTCTATGATGAATAAGGTCACAGGGCTGTTATTGTTCGTCCTGCCTTTGACGGTAACTATCATTGATGTGAGGTACAGTGCGGTGATAGTTTGTGCAGCGGCTACCATTGCGGCGATACAAGAGCGACAGTTGATATGATCATTGGAAAAGAGTTTCTTGAGCTGTGAAAAACAGGTCGGGCTCTTCAGTAAACATTATTAAATATTTTTAGGAGGAATCATCATGAGCAAAATTCTTACTGCATACTTTTCTGC
>JAFRXR010000044.1 GCA_017443395.1 Ruminococcus sp.
AGCCGAAATTGAACGTTATGCAGTCAACTGTGCCCGGAGCGAACAGCTCGTCCATTTCACTGTGCGAGCGCAGGAGGACGTCTGCGCAGTCCGACAGTCCGGACTCTGCGAGGAGTGCCTTGGTGCTGTCCACTGCGGACTGCTGTATGTCGAATGCGGTAACGTGTCCGGACGAGCCGGCGAGCTCGCAGAGGAGCTTGGTATCGAATCCCCTGCCGGCGGTCGCGTCTATGCAGACTGCGCCCTCACGGACGTTCTCACGCAGTATCCTGCCGATTATGTCAAGTGCGCTGAATGAACGTCTGTCGTCTCTCATGCCGCACCTCCGTGTGATCCTGCTGATGTGTTGATGTACATATAGTCAACTCCTTTTCGCATTTAATTATACCACGTAATTGTGAACAAATCAAGAATTAAGTATTTATGAGCAAAATATACAATTATTCGTTCGCACATTTGGTGTAAAAAATGTAGAAAATGTGTTGATTTTTTCGGAAAGTTGTGCTATAATTGTAATGTCTAAAAATCTGTCAGTTAAAGGAGGCGCGGAAATGAAGGAAAGACCGACCATAGGCATCATCACAGCTCAGGCTGCCGACCCAGAACAGCACCAGCTCCTCAGCGGTATAATCGGGCAGGCTCAGCAACTCGGGCTCGATACAGCTGTCTTCTCCAACATTTACAACTCCGCCGAATACTTCGCAGATGTGCAGGTCGAGAACCGTATCTACGACCTTATCCTCAGTAAAAGACTCGACGGGCTCATCCTCTCAGCTGAGTCCTTTCTCAATGCTGACCTTCAGCAGGAGATCTACCAGCGTATCATGCAGCGCACTGATATCCCTCTCATTGTCACGGGCGCTGAGATAGAAGGTCTTGACTGTATCAACACGGACGTCAGGGCTGACGCTGAGGCGATCACCGCACATCTTATCGAGGTCCACGGTTTTACCAATATCGACTACCTGACCGGTCAGGAGGGCAATGAGACCTCTGAGGAGCGTATCAACGGCTATAGGGACGCGCTGTCAGGGCACGGTCTGGTATTCGATCCCAAGAATGTCATCTACGGCGATTTCTGGTACAATTCCGGTCATGCGCTCGCTGATGAGTACATAAAAGGTACACGGCGTCTGCCGCAGGCTGTTGCCTGTGCGAACGACTACATGGCTTACGGTCTGTGTGACAGACTCATGGAGAACGGGATAAAAGTCCCGGAGGACGTGTCTGTCATCGGCTATGAGTACGTCGGCGGGAGACATCTGCACACGCCGATAATCACGACTTACCGGCGCAACAGGCGGGGCCTCGGCGCAAGAGCGGTAGTCATGCTCTACAATAAAATGAACGGCACAAGCAAGCCGCTGCCCTCTATCTCCGGCGAGCTCATTCCCGGGAACAGCTGCTCATGCGGCGCCGATACAAAGCAGCTCTGCTCAGAGCTCGCTGTCGTAAGGCGCGAGCAGCAGTACAGTACCCTGAACCTCGTCGGGAACTTCGAGCAGCAGCTGTCAACGTGCAGGTCTGTCAGCGGGTTCGTCCATGTTTTGCAGGAGTTCGTATACCTCGTGCGCGATGTCAGGGGCGTTTATATGTGCCTGTTCGATAACTGGTGCAGCTCGTCCGGAAATCCGGCGCCCTCGACCGACCTCGACGCTCCTATGCTGTGCTATTCGGTGATGACACCGACAAATAGCGATATCGGTCCTGTGATATTCAGAATGGCAGAGGAGTTCGCTCCGTCAGTCACTTCTATAACGGACAGCGGACTTGCGCTGTATTTCTGCCCGATATTCTTCTCCGGGCGCTACTTTGGGTACTTCGTCCTGCAATACGGAAATGCGGACGGTTATGATATGATCTTACGTGACTGGCTGAAAATAGCCTCGAACGGCCTTGAGCTCCTCAGAATGAAAAACGACATCAGCACTCTCCTTGAGTGCCGCGACCTCTCCGTTCTGCACGACTCGGCTACGGGTCTCTACAATAATGACGGCATGAGCAGTGAGCTGCGCGCCCTCATTAAAAGCGACCCCGACGCCCGGAATATCGCCGCAGTGCTCGTCAGGACGGATATTTTCTCAGAGGGCGTGAGCATAAACGATCAGGGCAGGGTCATCGCGGAGGACAGGGCGGTCGCCGATATACTGCGGTCGTTCACAGGCAGCGGAAGTGAGTGCTGCGGAAAGGTCGCTGACCGGACGTATCTCATGCTATGCGTCGGGAACAGCTCCGAGGAATCCACTGCGCTCCTCGCGGACAAGGTCAGCACGCTCGTCTCGCACAAGCGCAGCTGCAATCCCTCCGAGATAGTTACCGAATTTGCGCTATATCCTGTGGCTGACGCCGACTTCGAGAATATCAGTGCTGAGCTCCAGACCCGCGCTAACGATATCGTCTACAAGCTGTCCCTGCTGCGCAGAAACGCCAGCTTCGAGGGCTACGATGAGATCCGTGCGAGGATATACTCCTCCCCTACCGAGGATCTGCGCGCCGAAAAGCTCTGCCGCACGCTCGGTCACAGTGCCGGATACTTCCGGGCGATGTACAAGGAGCTGTTCGGGCTGAGCTTCCACCAGGATCTCATACGCAGCAGGATATCCTACGCCAAGCTGCTCATTCTTACAGATAATTCAAGCTTCGCGAGCATTGCCTCACGGTGCGGCTACAACGATGAGAAGCACTTCTACCACCAGTTCCGGCAGATCACCGGGCTGAGTCCCAAGCAATACCGCGCTGGGTGAATATAACGTAAAACGGACTGTTCCCGAGGGAGCAGTCCGTGTTTTTTATTCTGCTGTGTTCATTCTGCCGTCGAGGAAACGCCAGCCGTCCAGCGTCCTGACTGCGCTGAGCTTCGTGACGAGCTTCCACGTTTTTTCTGATGTGCCGTAAAGTGAGCCGACTGCGGTCGTCCTGCCGATGAGCCACGCATTCATGCCAATTATCCGCAAATTGATGTCGCTGTGCTCCGCTTTGCTGAGGGAAAGCCTTCCCTCGCGGACAGAGTCAAGGAATCCCGCTGCGGGCTCAGTCTTTCCGGTAACTGTTGTCAGCGTGAAGCGGCGGTCAAGGCACTCTCCAAGGGCGGGAATGTCGCGGTTTATTATAGAGTCGAATAGCTTTGCATATAGCGCTCTGACGAGCTGTTCTTCGTTCATTTTTATACCTCCTGTGGTAATTCTCTGAACATTATACCACACTTCCCGCTCGTTCGCAAGTGTTAACATTTTCGCGGGCGGGGTTTACATCACGGAGAAAATGTGGTAGAATAGTCAGTGAAAGTGAGGTCCTTATGCTTAGATTCGTAAAGTCACAGCCGGTGCTCGTCATCGCGTTAATCGCGGCTGCTGTCACTATGTTTTTCGTGCCGCCAGACCGCGGCTACTTCGGCTATATCAACTACACTGTGCTCATCGAGCTGTTCGCACTGATGACCGCTGTTGCAGGTCTCAGAGGTGCCGGGATTTTTGAGCGCGCGACCGATATCATGCTCGCAAAAGCCGGTACAAAGCGTCGGCTCGGAGCAGTGTTCATACTGCTGTGCTTCTTCTCGTCCATGCTCGTGACGAATGACGTCGCGCTCATCACGTTCGTGCCGCTGACGCTGCTGGTCTACTCAAAGCTGTCCGACGAGACAAGCCTCATCATAACAATAGTTCTTGAGACCGCTGCGGCGAATATGGGCAGTATGCTCACGCCTATCGGGAACCCGCAGAATCTCTACATATATGACGAATTCCACCTCTCGGCGCTGACTTTCCTGAGGGCTACACTGCCCGCAGGTTTGCTCAGTCTTGCACTGCTGCTCGTGCTCACGCTGCTGCTGCCAAAGACTGCCTGTGCGGGGTCCGGAGGCTCGGACAAGGCTGTCGCAAAGCTCGCCGCAGCGGCTTTCAGTACGCTGTTCGCTGTTTGTCTGCTGACGGTATTCAGGCTCCTTCCGGCATGGGTATGCCTTGCGGCGGCTGTCGTGGTCGCGGCGGCGGTCAACTACAGGGTGCTGGCGAAGGTCGATTATGCGCTGCTGGCAACGTTCGTGTGCTTTTTCGTTTTCGTCGGGAATATCGCACGTATTGATCCGGTCAGCAGCTTTTTCTCCGATATCCTTGACGGGCGCGAGCTCATCGTCGGGATACTCCTCTCGCAGGTCATAAGCAATGTCCCCGCGGCGGTCATGCTCTCCGGCTTCACCGACAACGGCGTCGCGCTCCTGCTCGGTGTCGATATCGGCGGGCTGGGTACGATAATCGCTTCGCTCGCAAGCCTCATATCGTTCCAGTTCTACCGCAAGTCCGAAAACGCCAAGCCTGGGAAGTACCTGCTCGCTTTTACCGGGGTGAGCATTGTGCTGCTCGTTCCGCTCGTGATCTTGCAGCTCATTATAATGTAAATGCGAAGGCGCCCTTGCTCGGGCGCCTTTCTTTGATATAGTTCACTGTCCAGATACCGATTTTTCGAGGTAGTCGTTCAGGCAGTCCTCTGCATATTCGGCGAGGTCGCTCTTCAGCTGCGGCATATGGAATGCTGTGCTGTCGTAGACGGGCTCGAAGGTGTAGTCGTAGTTCACTTCGGTCTCGTTCGTACTGTAGTCCGTCATCGCTTCGTACAGCCTTACTACCGTTCCGCGGCTGTCGATACCGACCACGGTATTGCAGGATCCATTATTTATGGTCAGGGTATACACGCCGTCCTTTGCCTCCGCGGTAACGCTGGAGTCGGGCATTGTACCATAGCTGTAGAGCAGCGACATAGCGAGATCTTTCATCATTTTCTGGGACAGTCTGCACTCATAGCCGGAGGTGTAGTTGCAAACCGTGGGTCTTCCTGCGCTGTCGGTCACGGTCTCTGCCTTCGGGTCGAGCTCGATGAGCTTTTCTCCGTGCTCCGCGAACATATCAAGTCCGCCGTATATGAACGCTTCAGCTGCGTAGCTGTCGCCGGTGAGCTGCGCGTAGTAATGACCGTCAGCTGACCACTCATAGCCGGTACCTTCAACGGTGTACTGGGTCTCACCGTAGTATGGGCTGTCGTTATAGTGTATCATCGTACCGAGGTAGCTTATGCTGCCCTCGCAGGTCGTGTAGGTCTGCTCGGGATATGCCAGCCGGTACAGTCCCGCGGCAACCGGGTCGTTCATGATATTCCCGCAGACTGTAACGAAGATGTCTTCAATGGGGCCGCATTTGTACGCGCATCTGGCGCTTGGGCTGTACATGGTGCCGTCGGCGTAGACGTA
>JAFRXR010000045.1 GCA_017443395.1 Ruminococcus sp.
CACCGGGGAGGTCGTTCAGACTGTTACTGAGCCCGACGGTCAGCCCGTTACTGAGTACGTTACGGTTACCACACAGGTCGCTGTTGCTCCCGTGAAGCAGGCTGCTACTGACGGCGTTTACGCTCAGTGGATCGACATTTCCAACAAGGGCGACTACAAGTTCGAGGGCGATATGATGGTCGCTACGCTCAAGGTCAAGGACGACGCTCCTGCCGGCGACTACACTATCAAGGTCTCCACAGACTTCGCGACTTATGCGGGTCAGTCCGTTTACACATCTAACAACTACGCCGGTACTATCCGCGTGGGCGGCGGCTCTATCGAGGCTGACGAGCATTCTTCCGAGACCGATTTCATCTACTACGCCAAGAACGTTGCCTGCAATGCCGGCGACGAGATACAGCTCTACTTCACCGTTAAGAACAACCCCGGCGTCGTTGCTTTCTCCAACTGGTTCTACTATGACACGAACGTGTTCGAGTTCGAGGACCTTGCTACCTGCGGCGAATTCGCTGAGGTCGCTAAGAAGACGGCTGTCGGCACAAAGCCCTCCAACTGAGACTGAATATGCAGGAAAAGGCGTACCTGAGGGTACGCCTTTTTGTGTGCGGGACATATATAAAAGCAGGCGGACGAGTGTCCGCCTGTTTGTGTTACCTTTGCCTGAAGAGCTCCCTGATGACTATTCCGCCGCCCGCTGCGACCATGCCGAACATTATTATAAATATGTAGGCGTTGGTCCTGCGCCACTCAAGATGTGTGGTCAGCAGCACGCTCAGGAGTATGATGACTATGCCTATCGAGAGGACTATCCAGCCGAATATCTTCCTGTCCATGAGGAAGAGCATTCCTATCCCGACTATCGCCGGGAGCATTATCATGCCGTTCGCGAGGTGGAACGAGCCGATGTGGAAGAAGTAGCCTCCCCAGTTGCTCGTGACGTTTATGTTCTGGAGGATCATGAACAGACCTCCGCCGAGCAGGAGCAGTCCGATGAAAAACCTCAGCAGGTCGTTGCTCTCGCTGGAATAGCTTCCGTTGTTTGCGTCTCTGAGCTCGCGGTAGATCTTGTCGAGCTCCTTCTGGTCCTTTGATCTTGCCATAGCAGATCCCCCTTTCCCTTTATGCAGTACTATTATAATAAAAAAAGCGGGATTTGTCAATAGTCAGGGGGATATTGTAACCTCTGCGTGACCGTACTGAGATATGTGAACGGGCTGTGATTGATACATTGTGTGGGATAATTATTCTAAATAGCACGATATATCAGTTAAAAGGTACTATTAATCATTGTAATTACACAAAGTATACAGTATAATATAAACAATGAAGGACAAAGTATGCGAAATGTGCATTGAGCACATAAGGGATATCGTTATTTATCTTATGGAGGGACTATTACTATGAGAAATTCACTTCTTAAAAGAAGGGCGGCAGCAGCTGCGGCGGCAGCAGTGATGACTGTCTCGGCTTCAGTAGGCTCTTTGGGAGGAACTGCTGTTATGACCGTGGGCTCCGGCATCATGACTTCTTTCGCGGCTGAGACGAGCGTTTCATTCGTTCAGAGCGCGGGCTACGCAGAGGGCGCTTTCGCTGAGTGGGCTCCGGTCTCCAATGCGACAGGCTACAACGTTTACTGCGACGGCACCAGGATCGACTCTATGCTCATCAGACAGTACGCCGGCTACTTCCGTGCAGACGTCGTTGGCATCAAAGCCGGCAGCCACACTATCAAGGTCGTTCCGGTCATCAGCGGCTCTGAGGACAGCTCCAAGGCTGGTCAGACAACTGTTACGTCTATCGCTCACGACCGTTCGGGCTTTGGCTTCGTCGGAGGCTCCTCTTCCGGCGCTTACAACGACGACGGTACGCTCAAGTCCAATGCGACTGTTATCTACGTCACCAACGCCAACAAGGACAGCGTTACTGTTACTCTTCCCGATAAGAAGGGCGCTGACGCCACCCTCACAGGCGTGCAGAATATCATCACCGGTCTCAAGAGCAATACTAAGGTGGGCCCGGTTTGTATCCGCCTCATCGGCAATATCACTGACCCCTCGACCCTCACAAAGGGCGACCTCTACGTTGACACTGCAAGCTGCGGTCTTACGATCGAGGGTATCGGCACTGATACGACCCTCAACGGCTTCGGTCTCGTAATGAAGAACAGCTCAAATGTTGAGGTGCGCAACCTCGGCTTTATGAACTGCGACAGCTCCGAGGGCGACAACTGCGGTCTCCAGCAGGGCAACGACCATATCTGGGTGCACCACTGCGATTTCTTCTACGGCGACGCAGGCTCTGACGCTGATCAGGTCAAGGGCGACGGCGCTCTCGATACCAAGACCTCGACCTACATCACCCACTCCTACAACCACTTCTGGGACAACGGAAAGTGCAATCTCCAGGGCATGAAGTCCGAGGAGACCACTAACTATATCACCTACCACCACAACTGGTACGATCACTCCGATTCGCGTCACCCGCGTATCAGGACGTGCTCCGTACACTGCTACAACAACTACTTTGACGGCAATGCGAAGTACGGCGTAGGCGTTACGATGGGCGCTTCCTGCTTCGTTGAGAACAATTACTTCCGCAACTGCAAGAACCCCATGATGAGCTCCATGCAGGGCACTGACGCTCTCGGCGACGGTACCTTCTCCGGCGAGACCGGCGGTATCATCAAGGCCTGCGGCAACTACATCACAGGTGCTGCGAGCTACATCACATATTCTCAGAACTCCACCAGCTTCGACGCTTACGAGGTAAGCTCCGCTTCTCAGACTGTTCCCTCAAGCGTTAAGACTCTCTCCGGAGGCACTACATACAATAACTTCGATACGTCGAGCGTTATGTACTCCTACACTCCCGATGCTGCGGCTGATGTTCCCGCTAAGGTAATGGCTTACGCAGGACGTGTCCAGGGCGGTGACTTCAAGTGGACCTTCGACAACTCCGTTGACGATGAGAGCTACGCTGTGAATACTGCTCTCAAGTCCGCACTCGTTTCCTACAAGGACAGCATTCTCGCTATCGGCAGCGGGTTCGTGAACGATACAACTCCCACCCCGACAGTTACAACTACTGTGACACCGGTCGTAACCACTATCACTACGACTGCTGCACAGACCACACCCACTGTTACGACTACGGCTTCCTCTTCGTCAGGGACAGACGCTCCAATTTCGGGCAGCAACGTAATCTACGCTTCCCCGAGCGGCGGCGGCGACGGTAAGTCCGTAAGCTCGCCGACAGATGTCCTTACGGCTATCAAGAACGTTCAGGCGGGCGGCTACATCTACCTCCTCGAGGGTACCTATAAGTACACCTCCACTATCATGATCGAGGAGAGCAATTCCGGTTCCTCCGGAAAGTACAAGACTATCGCGGCTTATCCGGGCGCGAATGTCAAGTTTGACTTCACGGGTCAGGCTGTTGACTCCTCTGCAAGGGGATTCGTCCTCGACGGCAGCTACTGGCACTTCTACGGCTTCACTATTGCAAATGCCGGCGACAACGGTATGCTCCTCTCCGGCGACAACAACATCATCGAGATGATGGTATTCGATAACAACCAGGATACCGGTCTCCAGATCTCGAGATACAACGGCTCGTATACCACTGTTGCTGAGTGGCCGACCAATAATTACATCAAGAACTGCACGTCCCGCAATAACTGCGACGATGCCACTATGGAGAACGCTGACGGCTTCGCGGCTAAGCTCACCTGCGGTGAGGGCA
>JAFRXR010000046.1 GCA_017443395.1 Ruminococcus sp.
AAAGGAGTCGATTCCAGTGTTTTCACATTTCGTGAAAACCACTAAAACCGAGTCCGAAACTTTGTATACTATTTTTGCCGAGAAAATCGATCTTTGCCTGTATTTCGGCCGTTAGAGGGGACTGAATCTGCCCTTTTGAGAGTTCAAATCCTTACACATGGCTAAAACAGCCCAATGTCATCTATGAAAATCGAAGTAAATTTTTCGAGATTTGGGTAGCAAAAAAGCCCGATATTTCGGGCTTTTTTGGGCGTGTCATCAATTTTGTTATGCCATCATGGTACGCCTGACTGGAGTCGAACCAGCGCACACGGCGTCGGAGGCCGCTGCTCTATCCACTGAGCTACAGGCGCGTTTTTTATAAGAGTTATGCAGGGCTAACTGTCCCAACACCGCTCCAACGTTATTATTATACCAAAAACTCTTGAAATTTGCAAGTGTTTGTGCTATAATTATTTCAGATTTTTTTGAAGGAGGGATCATTTTTGGAGGAGCATATCTACATCGTCATCGCGCAGACCGGCACAAGACCTGCCAGATTCTTCCGTTTTTTCACGAAAAAGCCCTACAATCATGTATCCCTGTCCGGTGATGTCACCCTCTCCGAGATGTACAGCTTCTGCCGCACCTACCGACCGTTCCCGCTCCCTGCGACCTTCAACAAGGAGATCGTCGGTGAGGGTACCCTCGGTCAGTACGGCTTCATCCCCTGCGAGATCTACCGCATTCCCGTCACTCGCACCCAGAAAAACCTCTACAACCGCATAATCAAACATTTCAACGACAACAGGAATGTCTATTCATATAATGTCCTCGGTCTGCTCGCCGTTTATTTCAACATCAAGTGGGACCGCAAGACCAGCTTCGTGTGCTCGCAGTTCGTCGCCTATACTATGGATAAGATCGGCATTCCGCTCGAAAAGCCCTTCTGTCTCTATACCCCCGACGATTTCCGCAAGTTCCCCGGGGCGACACTCATCTATTCCGGTGAGCTCAACGATTTCTACCACACTGTCCACTCAGACCCCGTTCTCAGCGGCAATCAGGTAGCACGCTAACCGGAGCTCGTCCGGAGCTAAAATGTACGCGGCACAGTAGAGCTTGCTGTCGGGCGTGAGTCCGCTGAGGTCTATCTCTGCGTCCGAGCCCGCTATCCCGACATGAACGGTGCTCCCTGTAACGTCAGCGCTGACGGGTGCGGCTCCCTCACCGGTCAGACGATTGTAGCTCTTCGCGTATGAATCCGCAAACATCCATGAACCGCCAGCCAGCAGCAGATACACTATCGCCGCCCTGACTGCGGTTCTGTTCTTTTTTCCGGTCATTTTTCCTCCTTCATCGCGCACAGAAGATCCCCGAGAGAGCTGCCGATGAGCTGTCCCGAGTACTGTACCTGTCCGAGCGTATTGCCGTGCGAGCCTACCTCTATCAGCAGGCTGCCCGTCGTCAGATCCTGATTGTAGTGGCGGTAGTCGAACAGTATCGGGCGTGTGAGCCCGGGGGTGTCCGTCTCTATCTTCTGCTGGAGCGCACAGGCAAAGTGAAAATTCTTCATGTAGTTTGGCATCCCGAGCGTGCCGTCGTCGCAGCCGGAGATTATCATTATCTGGGCGGCTTCCTTGCCGTCCACCTCGATGTAGGGCTGGTATGCGACGCCCTCGCCCGATATCGCGTCGCGGTGGATATCCAGCACGACCTTTATGCTCGGGTACTGCTCAAGTATGGGCTCTATCGTCTCGCGGCTGCGCGCGTATGAGCCGTTGTATGAGGGATAGTCGTGTATGTCGCGGGCGTGGATAACGCCTATCCCGCGCGATTCGAGCTCTGCCTGTATCGCGTCGCCGACCATGACCACGTTCTTCGTGTCGTCGGTGGTGCGGTAGTTGAACTCTGCGTCGTAATTATCGCGGACGAAGGGCTCGAAGCTCTCCGTTGTGTGGGTATGGTATATCAGCACGAGCGGCTCGTCGGTGTCGGTGACGGTGAAATCGGGTCCTGTGCCGATGTCCGCCATGAGGTCTGCGTTGGGGATAGTTGTCTTGTTGTTGACCTGTCCGCCGCCGGGGAGGTCGAAATAGGTCGAACCGCTGTAGACGCCGTAGGTGGTGCGGACTATCTGTCCGCCGGCGCTCCACTCGGTCGGGTATGGCTTTGCTCCCGCGTCCTGCGGGGTCATTTGCAGCGGGTCGGTGAGCTCCGATGAGGGGTCAGCGGTCTCCTCAAAGCAGCCGTAGCCCTCCGATAGTATCGCCGGCACGCCGAGTATGTCCTCAATGTCGGGCTCGCCGTTTTTCGCGTAGTGAGGCTGGCTCACAAGGCTCTCCGCATGACCTGCGGGGACGTTTCCCGCGGACACAGCCGCGCGTATCGCCGGGGCTCCCCTCACTGAGAGTGCCGCGGCTGCCGGCAGCGCTGCCATGAGACAAAGTCTCGCTGCACGCGCTCCCCTTTTCCTCCTGTGACGCATGGTCTCACCTCCTGCTCTATTATATGCAGGCGCGGGCGGGATTATTTCTGCGCATACAGATCTTGTCTCCGACATTTTTCCGGCTCCTCCGGCATATCATTCTTCGGGAGCTGATAGAATGTACGAATGCTGCAATTTCCGACGGTTCGTCCGTCTTCTCATACTCGATGCCGTGATTTTTTCGCTCTGCGCCGTGTTTTTCCTCATCGGACGCAGTATGATCGGCTCGGCAGAGGAAAACGCCGCAAAGCCTGTCCCGCTGCCGGTCATCATGTATCACTCCGTCCGCGAGGGTCAGCCCGGGCAGTACTCCGTCACGCCGGAGCAGCTCGGGGACGACCTCAGCTGGCTCGCGGAGAACGGGTTCACGTCCGTTACGGCGCAGGAGCTCATCGGGTATACCCTCGGGGAGAATGAGCTGCCGGAGCGTCCGGTGCTCATCACCTTCGATGACGGGTTCTACAATAATCTCTCGGCGGCGCTCCCGCTGCTCGAGAAATACGATATGTACGCCGTGGTGTCGGTCGTCGGGAGCTACACCGAAAAGCTCGCTGCCGCTGACCCGCACTCCCCTGCCTACTCCTACCTGACGTGGGAGGACATAGCGGAGCTCGCGGCTTCCGGGCGGGTCGAGATCGGCGATCATACCTACGATATGCACAGTCTGTACAACGGCAGGCGCGGCTGCGGGCGCGTCCCCGGAGAGGACGCTGAGGATTATGCTCTCGCGCTGAGGGCGGATATCGGGCTCATGCAGACGGAGCTGCATGAGCACCTCGGCTGTGCTCCGGTCGTTTTCGCGTACCCGTTCGGGGAGGTCAGTCCGGAGAGCGTGCCTGTCCTGCGGGAGCTGGGGTTCCGTATGACGCTGACCTGCCGCGAGAGAGTAAACCTGATCACGCGCGCCCCTGACTGTCTGTTCGGGCTGTCCCGCTTCAACCGGAGCGGGCTGTATTCCACCGGGGAGTTCATGGAGCTCCTCACAAAGGATCTGAAAAATGAAGAATAAACGCAATGACCTCATCATCGCCCTGCTGCCACTCGTGCTCCTGCCGGTCGGTATCACGGGGCTGCACTTCTACGATGTCCGCTTCCGCGGAGCGCCGCTGCCCTGTCCGTTCCGGGCACTGCTCGGGATATACTGCCCCGGCTGCGGCGGGACTCACTGTATCTACGCCCTCGCCGGGGGACATATCGTTCAGGCGGTGAGATACAATCTGTTCGCCGTGCTGATCGTCGTGTTTCTCCTGCTGCTCTGGCTGGAGAGGGTGCTCGCTCTGTTCGGGTGCAGAAAAAAGCTGATCCCCGCGAGCCGCGCCTTCTGGCTTGCGGTCACAGGGATCATTATCGCTTATCTTGTTCTCCGGAATCTCATTCCGGCGCTGGCTCCGTTTTAAGCCGCTTTGTCCTTCTCCTGCTCCTCAGACTCTGAGGAGCTGTTTTTTTCGTCCGACTTGGAGGAAGATGACGAGAAGCTCTTTCCGGAGCTGTTCTTGTAGTTCTCTACGAACTCGCCGAAGAATTCGTCGAAGTCCTTGCAGCCGGAAGCCTCCCACAGGCTGTCGTACTTGGAGTCGCGGTACTTGTCGTAGCGGTCGGGGATAGTGCCGTCCTCATCGTATGCTGCGATGATCTCGGTATCGTTCTCAACGAAGTACTCGAGGTCGGGCATGAACTTCGAGAACTGGACCGCTGCGTATATCGAGAAGATCAGCGATATCGCCGAAAGCACGATGCCGGTTATTGCCAGTCCCTTGCCGCCCTGCTTCTTCGCGAGCGAGATGATGCCGAAGATCAGCGCGAGAGGCGCGAGGATAAAGCCTGCGCCGACACAGCAGCACAGTACGCTCAGTATGCCGAGCACCAGCGCGGTGATCGCAAAGCCCTTCTTGTACTGCTCAGGGTCTTCCTCCGGTATCTCCGGGATAGGTTCGTCGTTGATGTAGATCTCTTCACTCATGACAGTAATTCTCCTTCATATTTTTATACATCTATAGTCACGTCGTCTGCTTCGTCGGGAAGACAGACGAAATAACCCATTTCTGAGCGGTCCCTGTATCTGTCCTTGCTGACAAAGAAGGGCGCATCGGTAAAATAGCCGTAGAGGCTCATGATAAGTACGATAACTGACAGTATCGTCCCCGAAAGGGCAAGCCCTGCGCCGGCGTTTTTCCGCACAAGCGCGATGATGCCCAAGACCGCTCCCACGCCGGCGCCGATCATCGACACGATCAGGAAGCCGCCGAACATATAGAACGACGCCGCGATACCGAATATGAACGATATCACCGACAGCGTCTTTCCGCCGGACTTCTCCGACTTCTGGAAGTCCCTGAACTCGTGCTCGTCAAAGTAGACGGGCTCGTCCGGGGGCTGGGTGTAGCCGGGGTCATCGTAAACGTCGTGCTTGTCTTTGCTGTTCATTCCGTCATTCATTCTTCTCACCTCGTCAGAGACTCGTCTCCCAGCTCCAGTTGCGCACCTCGAGCTCGTCGAGATTGTAGGGCGTGCGCTGGTAGACACTGTAGTTCAGCCAGTTGGAGAACATAAGATTTGCGGCGCACCGCCACGAGAAAAGCGGGGTCTTGGTGGGGTCGTCGTCCGGGAAATAGTTGTAGGGGAGCTGTATATCCAGTCCCTTGTTGATATCGCGGAAATACTCCCCCGCGAGGGTGTCGCGGTCGTACTCGGAGTGACCGGTGATGAAGTACTGTCTGCCGTTCTTGTTGGCGACGATGTGTACTCCCGAAAGCTCCGAGGAGGTCAGTATCTTGAGCTGGGGGACCTTCTCGATGTCCTCGCGGCGCACCTCGGTGTTGCGCGAATGCGGCACGAGGAATACGTCGTCGAAGCCGCGCAGGAGCTGGCAGTTCTCTACCTCAGCTCTGTGCGGGAAGATGCCGAACATCTTACGGTCAAGGGTGTACTTCGGGACGCCGAAGTGGTAGTACAGTCCCGCCTGCGCTGCCCAGCAGATGTACAGCGAGGAGTAGACGTGGGTCTTCGACCACTCCATGATCTCCGTGATCTCCTCCCAGTAGTCCACCTGCTCGTAGTCGAGGAGCTCGACCGGGGCGCCGGTGATTATCATGCCGTCGTAGCGCTTGTCCCTAACCTCGTCGAAGGTCTTGTAGAATGCTTCGAGGTGGCTGAGGGAGGTGTTCTTCGAGGTGTGGGACGCCATTTGCAGGAGGTCGATGTCCACCTGCAGGGGCGTGTTGCTGAGGAGGCGCATGAGCTGGCTCTCAGTCTCTATCTTTTTGGGCATTATGTTGATGATAATGACCTTTATCGGACGGATATTCTGGTGCTCCGCCCGCTCTGTTGACATTACGAATATGTTCTCTTCACCCAGCGTCCTGAACGCCGGGAGCTCCGATGGTATCCTTATCGGCAAGCCTTATCTTTCCTTTCTTTCCTTGTTCTTGCAGCTCTCGCAGCCGTTCATGAAGCTGTCGAGATCGTCGCAGACATTGCTGTCCTGCGGTATGAACCTCAGCCGGCGCAGGGCTGCATAGCCGCTCTCGTCGCTGAGCTCGAACACTGCCCGGCTTATGCCCTTCATGCAGCTCTTCAGCATGACAGACCGCACAAGTCCGTCACACAGCAGAAGGTCTCCGCCGTCGTCGCAGCCCAGCACGACGGTCTGCTCCGGCTCGTAGACATACGCTATCCAGCCGATCACCTCGCCGCGGTCGAGCGATTCCGTTATGTGTACCTCGCGTCCTGCCGCTGCGGCGACTACGTCCTCATAGCCCTCAGAGCCGTTTTTTTCCTGTATCTCGAGCATTTCAGTTCTCCTTGCCGATCGCGTTGCGTATCGCGCGCAGCTCCTCGGCGGTCAGCTCACGGAACGTGCCAGGCTTGAGCATTCCCAGACGCAGGGGTCCGATGCTTATGCGGCGGAGCCTTGCGACTTCAAGCCCCACTGCCTCGCACATACGGCGTATCTGGCGGTTTCGTCCCTCTTTTATGGTTATCAGCATGACTACCCTGCCCGGCTCCTTCTCCTTTACGACGACTGTCGCGGGGAGCGTCTTTTTGCCGTCGATGATGACGCCGTCCGATAGCTGCACGAGCTGGTCGTCGGTGACGTCAGGGCGGACAGTCACGCGGTAGGTCTTGGTGATGTGGCGGCTCGGGTGCATTATGCTGTTCGCGAACTCGCCGTCGTTGGTGAACAGGAGCAGTCCCTCGGAGTTGCGGTCGAGGCGGCCTACGGGGTAGACACGCTCCTCCACGCCGTCAAGAAGATCCATGACGCAGCGTCTGTCGAGCTCGTCGGAGACCGTCGTGACGTAGCCGCGGGGCTTGTTCATCATGATGTATATGAAGTTTTTCTTCCTCGGCAGCACAAGGCGCTCGCCGTCTACGGTGAGGAGGTCCTTGAAGCCGCATTTGTCGCCGAGCTTGACAGGGTGGCCGTTCAGCTTCACCCTGCCCTTCGTTATGAGCTCCTCTGCCTTGCGGCGGGAGCAGTAGCCGCAGTCGGCGATCATTTTCTGTATCCTTATCTTTTCCACTTTTTCTCCGTTCCTCTCAGGAGAACAGCCTCCCGAGCCGTGATAGTAATGTATCAAGTATGCTCCGGTGCGCTTTCGCAGGAGCTTTTTTTGCTGTGATGTCCTCCGCCGCAAAGAGCGGTATCCGGCGCACCTCACGTCCGTTCAGCGATATGCTGAGCTGCGCGAGCTCCTCCCCCGCAGTGACGGGTGCGTATGCGAAGGGCGGGGAGATCAGGGTGCAGGTGAAGTCGCCGGGGTCGGCGTCTGTTGTCGTCACGGTGACGGGCTGACCGTCCGTGACAAGGCGCACTGTATCGCATTCCGCGCCGACGAGCGGCATGGTGAGCTCCTCCGGGAGCTGCGGCTCTGTGAGGTTCGCCTGTCTGAAGCCGTAATCATACAGCGCGATGTGGTCGTTCCAGTCGTTGGGCGCATTGAGCGTCACGCAGATGAGATCCTTGCCGTCCCGCTCGCACGCCGACACGAGGCAGCGCCCGGCTTCGTCCGTAAAGCCCGTTTTTACGCCGTATACGCCGTCGTACAGCGACAGCAGGCGGTTGGTGTTCCTCAGGCGGCGGACATAGGGCGGGCAGCCATAGCTGACCGTCATGCTCGTCTGGGAGCAGATTTCCCGGAAATCCGGCAGCTTCAGCGCCTCGCGGGCAAGCAGCGCCATGTCGTATGCGCTGGAGCCGTGTCCCTCGCCTTCAAGCCCTGAGGGCGTGACGAAAAATGTCCGCGACAGTCCGAGGACGCGGGCTTTTTCGTTCATCATGTCCACAAACGCTTCGATGCTGCCTGCTACCCGCACGGCTGCTGCGTTCGCGGCGTCGTTGCCGGACGGCAGGAGCATACCGCAGCACAGGGCGTACTTCGTGACGGTGTCGCCCTCCTGCAAGCCCATTGAGGAGCCCTCCACGCGGATAGCGTCGCTGTCCACCGTGAATTCGCTGTACAGGTCGCCGCTCTCGAGGGTGAGGAGCACTGTCATTATCTTCGTGGTGCTCGCCATGGGGAGCTTGGTGCCGCTGTTCTTCGAGAAGATGACCTCGCCGGTGTCGGCTGAGATCAGCACCGCCGCTCCCGCGGATACCTCCGGGGCTTCCTCCGCATAGACCTCCACCGGCTCGGCTCCTGCAAAAAACAGGAACAGCGCCGCTATGACTGCTGTGATAGTTCTTTTCATTCCGCGCACCTCCGCACTTTACTATATTATAGTGTATGCGTGCGCGCGGACAGGTATGTCTCTTAGTCGTTAAGGACTACGCCGGCGTCCTCTGCGGGGACGTCCTTGCCCTTCTTCTTGCTCACAAAGCCGCTGACCTTGTCGATGATGCCCGGCACCTTCTCGATAGCTGTGCTGATCGGGTCGGTGGAGACCTCCATGGATACCATTTTTGCGGCACCGTCCGGTGAGATCACGAGGAAGCCCTCAGGCTTGATCGTCACGCCTGCGCCTGCGCCGCCGCCGAAGAGATCCTTGTCGTACTTCGAGGGAAGGTCGGAGCCGCCCGATGCAAAGCCGTAGCTTACCTTGGATACGGGGATTATGGTGGTGCCGTCGTCGAGCTTTATCGGGTCGCCGATTATCGCGTTGACGTCCGCCATTTCCTTTATCTTTTCCATCGAGATACCTAAAAGGTCGCTTACAGGTGTCTTGTTGTTCATATTGATTACCTCACTTCTGCCTCTCGGCTTGTTTTATTCAGTTTTTCTGCGGCTTTACGCGTTTTTCTGCGGCGCAGCCGGTCGGGTATGAATACCTTGAAGATGTATGTTATCAGGAACCAGAGTCCCGCTATAACCACTGTGCAGGGTCGGAATTTCAGCTTGGCGCCGGCGTCCCAGCGGGAGTCGTCCAGCGCGAAGCCCGCGTTCACGTCGACCGTTTTCAGCCGGACTGTGAACAGCTCGCTCAGCTGCGCCAGTCCGTTGTAGACCGCGGCGCACATCTTGCCGTAGCTGAGGGCGCATTTGTGGGCGTCGTCGTCCGCGATGATGAAGTCGATGAAGACGTCGTCAAAGTGGAAGCCCTTGAATATCTTCAGCAGCGGGCGCTGCGCCTGCTCCCATATCCCGACGATGAATTCGAGCTTCTCGCTCAGGGGCTTCTTTTCCTCCTCGCCGTCATCATCGGAGGAGGAGGGCTTGTCCTTCTTCTTTTTCTTCTTTTTGCCGGTGTCTTCGTCCTCGGCGCCGTCGGGGAAGAGGTCATCGGCGTCTGTGTCGGGCTCGTCCGCGGGGAGTGCTTCTGCGGCGGTCTCCGGTGCTTCTTGAGACGCTGCGGAGTCGTCCTGCACTGCGGGGAGGGCTTCCTCCGGGGGAAGCTCTGCCGGCAGGAGCTCTGCGGGCTCGTCCTTCTTCTTGCGCTTCTTATCTGCCCTCGGCGGCTTGGGCTTCTTCGGCTTTTTCGGCTTCTCTCTGCGCTTTTTCAGCCAGCCCATCACGCCTCCGCCGCCGGAGTCCATGACGTTGATGAACCAGTATTTGACCTTGTAGCTCAGCTTCCCGCCGATGTAGCTCGCCTCCGCGCTCACCGGCAGCACCAGCACGAGCACGATAAGTCCCAATACGGCAAGAAGTATCCACAGCAGAATTTTCAGTACGATCATTCCTGCCGCTCCTTTCGTCAGGTTTGGGGTATGTCTGTGTCCTCCACAAAGGGTATCTCCTGCTCCGGGTCGAGCTCCGTTATCTCGCCCTTGCCCGGGAGCGGCGGGAGCTCTGTCACCGAGCTGAGCCCGAAGCTCCTCAGGAATACCGCGGTGGTGCGGTAGACTATCGGCTTGCCGGGGACGTCAAGACGCCCCGCCTCCTCGACGAGTCCCTTTTCTACGAGGTTGTTGATGACAGATGAGCTGTCTATCCCTCGCACGTTCTCTACAAAGCCCTTGGAAACGGGCTGATTATAGGCGATTATCGTCAGTGCCTCCATTGCGGCGTTCGAGAGCGGGGTGCTCCGCTTGGTCTCGAGGGCTGCGCGTATCTGCGGGGCGTATTCCTCCCGCGTACACATCTGGTAGCTGCTGTCCAGCTTCTTTATGCAGATGCCGCTGCCGCAGTCGTCGTAGCGGTCATTCAGCAGCTTTATCATCGACGGGAGCGTGCCCACGTCTATGCCGCTCGCCTGCGACAGGCGGTATATCTCTATCGGCTCGCCGCTCGCGAAGAGGATAGCCTCTACTGCGCCGAGCTTTTCTTTGATCTCCATGCTTTCCTTGAACCGTCCTTTCTTCCCTTGAAGAAGACTATCAGATTATCCTCGCTTATCCCTATCCTGCCCGAGCGCGTCAGCTCGAGCACCGCAAGGAAGGTCGCGACCCGCGCCGAGCGGTCGGTCACGCCGTCGTAGAGCTTGTCCATGTAGACCTCGCCGGTCTCGTACAGCTCGCGGAGGATATGCACTACCTTCGTGAGCACCGATACTATCCTGCGCTTCACGACGGAGTTTATCTTGCCCTCGATGCGGAGCTTCTGCTCGCCCTGCCGGAGAGTTTTTCCTGCTATTGCGCTGTATGCCAGCGCAAGACGTTCGGGCTCGTGGACGAGGGAGTAGGTCATGTCTGCCTTTATCTTCATCGGCTGGCGGACAAAGATGTCCCCGCCGGAATAGCGCTCCGCAAGGCTCGCGGCGGCTATCTTGCACAGTGAGTACTCGATGAGGGCGCCCTCGAGCTCCTTCTTCATCTGCTCTGCCTCCTCGGGCTGCGGGAGCAGTGAGGCGGTCTTTATATAAATGAGGCGCGCTGCCATTTCGAGAAATTCGCCCGCCAGCTCGAGATCCTGCTCGTGTGCCTGCTCGATGTACAGGAGGTACTGCTCGAGCAGCTTCGAGATCTCGATGTCGCAGATATTCAGCTTGTGCTTCGCTATCAGGCTCAGGAGGAGGTCAAGGGGTCCCTCGAAGACCTCGAGCCGGAAGTTTATCTGCTCCATCAATAGCCCCACTTTGCCTTAGGTATCCACGACACGGTCTTCCACAGGAGGTCGCTGACCGCGCTGCGGGCGTAGTACAGCGGATTGAAGCGCGAGGGGATATAGGTTATCACTAAGATGAACACGAAGAAGCCGATCGAGACCTCGCGCTGGTGCTGGTAGAACCAGCGGTCGAACTTGTCGGAGGTGAAGTACCTCAGTACGTTGAAGCCGTCGAGCGGCGGGAAGGGTATGAGGTTGAACAGCGCCAGTCCGATATTGACCTGAAAAAGGTACTGGAGAAGTATTATCACGCACAGGAGAGGAGTCACCTTCGCGCTGTAGAGCGCGTCCAGACCCGAGCGGGTGCAGAGTATTATCGCATAGGCAAGTCCCGCGAGGTAGGCTGCGATGAGGTTGGAGACGGGTCCGGCAAGCGCTGTGAGCGCAAAGCCTGCGCGGTACTTCTTCATGCGGACAGGGTTCACCGGGACCGGCTTTGCCCAGCCGAAGCCGGTGAATATCATCAGCAGCGAGCCGAGCGGGTCAAGGTGTGCCATAGGGTTCAGGCTTATGCGTCCCTGACGCTCTGCGGTGTCGTCGCCGAGCCATTTAGCCATGAGCGCGTGGGCGCTCTCGTGTATCGGTATCACGAGGAGAAGCGTTGCTATCCTCGCAAAATAGGACAAGACGTCGTATATATCCATAATGTTCCTTTCTTGTCGGGTGCTTATACTTATACAAATTATATTATACTACATCGTGCTAAATATTTCAAGTAAAATATCAAATTTCAGGGCGGGCAAAAATTTTTTTCACTTTTTTTCAAAAAAGGCTTGCTTTTTTTCTCAAGATGTGTTAGAATAATCATGTTGTCTTAATTTTTAAGAATTATTATGATCACAGATAAGGAGGTGCAGCCTAATGGCAAAATGTGATATCTGCGGTAAGGGTGTAACATTCGGTATCAAGGTGTCCCACTCACACAGACGCACTAACAGAACATGGAAGCCTAACGTAAAGCGTATCAAGGCTATCGTCAAGGGTACTCCTTGTCATATCCACGTTTGCTCCAGATGCCTGCGTTCCGGCAAGGTCGAGAGAGCTTAATCGTGCAGTTTATGAAGACGTCTCCGTTCGGAGGCGTCTTTTTTATGCGGCGGGGGACGTCGGGTGATTCTCCACAGTGTGGGGAAATGTCCGAAGGACAGAGGGGACGGACCGGTTAGGTCAGGTTCCCTTTGGAATCCAATTGTGTAGGGTACGGAGAGATCGTGCGGGCGGCGCGGGTAAAGGTGGTTTTTGGGGCGGCATTGGCATATTCGCACAAAAATCGCGCGGGCTGTGCCTTTACGCCTTGTTTAAAAGGTCGTTTTGTCCCCGCTAAATTGTAAATTTTCCGTGATTCCCTTTACTTTCCGCTCGAAAAGTTTTAAACTATACTTTGGAAAATTACAAAAGTGAGGTAATCATGCATGGATAAAAAGAGAAAATTCCGCTCAAGATCACTCTCCGTCATCGCGGCTGCTATGGTCACTGCCGGTACCTGCGCCCAGACCGTCCTCCCTCTTGCGGTCATCAATGCCAGCGCCGGTCAGCAGCTCGGTCAGACCGACTTCGACGAGGGTGTGGGTCTGCCGTGGCATATCGTTGAGTCCTCCCCCGCTGAGATGGGCTTCGAGCTCTCAGACGGCGTCTACAAGGTCGAGATCATCAGCCCCGGCGGTGCGTCGCGCGGCGGTGAGGATCGCTGGGACTGTCAGTTCCGCCACAGGGGTCTCAGGATCGTTTCCGGTCACCAGTATGAGGTCTCCTATGAGATAACTGCGTCCAACGCCGGAAAATACTACACCAAGATAGGCAACCTCGACGGCGATGTCGAGATATGGCACAACAATATGTCCGATAACGGCCCCGATTTCGGGGGCTCGTGGGACTGCATAAGCATAGGCGCGAACCAGACCAACAAGGTCACGCTCACCTTTACGGCGAACCAGTCCATGGACGTCGCGGAGTGGGCATTCCACCTCGGCGGCGACGGTCAGTACACAAACGGCGACTGCTTCCCTGCGGGGACGGTCATCGAGTTCGATAATATGTCGCTCATCGACCTCACCAGCGACGAGAACGACTATCAGGCGCCTGAGGAGTACATCCGCAGCGATATCCTCGTGAACCAGGTCGGGTACTTCGAGGGCAGGGCTAAGCGCGCTACCATGCTGTGCAGCGATAAGAACGACCTCGGCTTCGATATCAAGGACAGCTCCGGAAATGTCGTATATTCGGGCGAAACTGAGTACTACGGCTACGATGAGGACTCCGGGGATATGGTGCATACCATCGACTTCTCCGACTTCGATGAACCGGGTGAGTACACCATTGAGGCTGAGAACGGCGCGGTCAGCGGGACTATCGTCATCGGCGGCACTTCGGTGTATTCCAGCCTCCTCTACGACGCACTCAACTACTTCTACCAGAACCGCAGCGGTATCGAGATCGAGAGCGAGTACATAACCTCCGGCGACACAAAGGCGCTCGCGCGTGCTGCCGGTCACCCCAAGGATATGGCTGAGATCGAGCAGACATGGGGGTATTCGGGTTCGAGCGGCACTATCGACGTCACCGGCGGCTGGTATGATGCCGGCGACCACGGAAAGTATGTCGTGAACGGCGGCTTCTCCCTCTGGATGATGCAGAATCAGTACGAGACTGCCCTGAAATACGGCTTCGAGGACGCTTACGCCGACGGGACGATGTTCATTCCCGAGAACTCCAACAAGTACCCCGACCTCCTCGATGAGGCACGCTGGGAGATGGAGTGGATGTTCTCCATGATCGTGGACAGCGGCAAGTATGAGGGTATGCTCTACCACAAGGCGCACGACGAAAAGTGGACGGGGCTCGGTATCGCGCCGGCAGACGACGAAATGAAGCGCATCGTCAAGCCCCCGACGACTGCTGCTACGCTCAACTTCGTGGCTTGTGCAGCTCAGGCTGCCCGTCTCTGGGAGGGTATCGACGACGACTTCGCGGATAAGTGCCTTGAGGCGGCGAAGTCCAGCTATGAGGCTGCCAAGGAGCACCCCGATATGTACGCGCCCCTCGATGAATCACAGGGCGGCGGCGCCTACGGTGACGACGACGTTGAGGACGAGTTCTACTGGGCGGCTATGGAGCTCTATATCACCACCGGCGATGACGATTACTACGACGACGCTAAGGATTCCGACTACTTCCTCGAAACGCCGACTGAGCTCTCCGGCGGCGAGGCGGTCGGCGCTTACGGCAGCTTCGACTGGGGTCACGTTGCGGCGCTCGGTACGCTCAGTGCAGCTCTCAACTCCGATCAGTTCAGCAGCTCAGACGCAGCCGCTGTCTCCAAGAGCATTGCCGCTGCGGCGGATAAGTTCGTCGGCAAGGAGGAGGAGCAGGGCTACGGTCTCCCCTACGCGCAGAGCCAGATCGGCTACAACAACTCCGATACGGGCTATATATGGGGCTCCAACAGCGTTGTTGCCGATAATGCCATAGTTATCGCTTACGCTTATCTGCTCACCGGCGACGAGCAGTACCTCGACGGCGCTATCGGCGGTATGGATTACCTCCTCGGCCGCAATGCCATGGATTACTCCTATGTCACCGGCTACGGCACGCACTCCGTTGAGTATCCGCACCACCGCTACTGGGCGAACCTCATCGACGATTCCTTCCCGAAGGCTCCGTGCGGGGTAATGTCCGGCGGTCCGAACTCCGGCATGGAGGATCCGTGGGTAAAGGGCTGCGGCTGGAAGCCCGGCGAGATCGCTCC
Organism: Ruminococcus sp.; assembly: GCA_017443395.1. Taxonomy (GTDB): domain Bacteria; phylum Bacillota; class Clostridia; order Oscillospirales; family Ruminococcaceae; genus Ruminococcus. Next base: position 14,696 of record JAFRXR010000046.1, read on the forward strand.
TCAGAAATGCTACCTCGACCACATCGAGGCGTGGTCCGTCAATGAGTGTACTATCAACTGGAACGCCTCCCTTGCGTGGCTGACTGCCTTCACTGCGCAGGAAGCCGGCGGTATCGAGATCGGCAGCACCGGCGCTTCCGCGGGCGTTGTCAATGACGGCGGCGAGGCGGAGTCCAACACGAAGTCTACCTACGATGAGGAAGAGGTCGATCCTCAGGCGACCAAGGCTCCCAAAAAATCCGATGACACTGCAACTACCGCTGCTGCGGCTAAGTCCGAGAAGGCGGAGGAGAAGTCCAATGTCGGCGTTATCGCGCTCATCGCGGGCGCTTGTGTGGTGGGTCTGGTGTCTATCGAGATCTTCGTTTACAAGCTCATCAAGATGAAAAATTCAAATAAGTAACAAATTGGACGTCCCAGCGGTGGGGCGTCCTTTTTTGTGAGGGTGGGAAATGTAGGGGCGCATCAATGTGGTTTTGCAGTGGCGGATTATGTAGGGGCTGATGAAGCATCAGCCCGCGCTGGCGTCAGCAGGACGTCTTTTCGTCCTTCTTGTCGCAGCAGCTCTCTGTTCCGCCGCTCGTCGGCTGTGTACCGTGATCGTGTGTCTGATCCTTGTTCTTCTTGTGGCTCATATTATCCACCTTTCTCCGCACTCCGGCACAGCCTGCGTCCTGCCGTGCGGACAACAAAACGCCGTCAATACCTGCACCGTAGGGGCACATTTCTCCCCTGTGCATAGTATTGACGGCTTTTCTTCATTTATTCATCAGTCCAGCTTCTCAAAACGGCGCTGGTCGCCTGCCTTGCCGATGAACATCGACTTCGGTCTCGCCCATACCTCGCCGTCGCCGCAGAGTGACTTGTATATCACAAGCTCCTCCATGGTCTCGGAGTGGCGTGCTACTGCGATGACCTCGTACTCGTTGCCCTTGAAGTGGCGGTACTTTGCGCCTACGACGATCTCCGTGTCGCTGCCTGTCTCGGCGGGGGCACTCTCCACTCCGTCTACGTTGTTCACGATGTCGTCGGACACGATTATCATGGACGAGAGCGGCGGCATGGTGAAGTGCGCCCTGCCGTTCTCAACAGGTATCAGCTTCGCGCCGATAACGTCCACAAGTCCCGGGAGGTGGGTCTGGAAGTCCATTTCGTACTCGTAGTCCGCAAGGTTGAGGGCTACATATACGGTCTGGTCGCCGAGCACCTTCCTGAACAGCAGCTGCTGGTTGGTTATGCTGATACGCTCGTACTCGCCCGTGCGGAGCGCCGGATATGCGCGGTAGATACGTCCCAGCTTGACGATGTGCTTGTAAAGCCCGGTGTTCTGCTGCTCCATGTCGAGGAGGTGCAGGCAGGGGCGGAGATTGTCGTCGGAGTTGTTCTCCTTGCGTCCCTGTACGCCGTACTCGCTTCCGTAGTAGATCGACGGTATGCCCGGCATGGAGTACAGAAGTGTGTAGACCAGCGGGAGATGTGCCTGATTGTGGAGCGTGCTCGCGAGGCGGTTGACGTCGTGGTTGTCTACGAAGTTGTAGAGGTTGATGCCGCGGTAGATACCGCCGTTCGCGCCGGACTGGCGGTTTATCGAGTAGTCTATCTCGAAGTAGTTCTTGTCGTTGTGAGAGGAGTAGAGTCCCTTGTAGCACTCGTAGTTCGTTACGCTGTCGAGCATCTCGGGGTTAGCCCAGCGGTTGTAGTCGCCGTGGATTATCTCGCCCATGAGCCAGAAGTCCGGGCGCTTGCCCTTGCAGAAGCTGCGTATGCGCTTGAAGAAGTCGAAGTCTATGCAGTCGGCGGCGTCAAAGCGTATGCCGTCGATGTGGAAGTTCTCGATCCAGTAGTTGATAGCGTCGATGAGGTGGTCGCATACGCCGACATTGCGCAGATTGAGCTTGACGAGGTTGTAGTGGCCGTTCCAGCCCTCGTACCAGAAGGGATCTCCGCAGGGGGACTGTCCGCCGAAATTGAGGTTGGCGAACCAGTCACAGTAGCCGGAGCCCTGTCCCTTTTCCTGAATGTCCATGAACTGCGGGAACCTGCGTCCTACATGGTTGAAAACGCCGTCGAGGATAACGCGGATACCGTTCTCGTGGAGCTGGTCGCAGATGAAGCGGAATGAGTTGTTGTCGCCAAGTCTGCGGTCGATCGTCTTGTAGTCGATAGTATCGTAGCCGTGCTCTACGGACTCGAATACGGGTCCGAAGTAGACTGCGTCCACGTTCATCTCCTTGAAGTGGGGGATCCAGTCGAGCACCTTGTCCAGACGGTATACCACGTCGCCGAAGTCGTTGAACTTCGGGGCGCCGCAGAAGCCGAGCGGGTAAATGTGATAAACTATCGCGTTATCGTACCAATTCATGTCAATATCTCCTTCTTATCCAATCTATTCACCGCGCGGGGCGGTCAGGTTCATTTTTCGCTTCCCTCAAGGTAGTAGGAAGCCTCCATATCCGCAACGTTCAGCGCGAGCGCGAGCGGATACATCTCGAGCGCCTTTCCGATGACGTTCTTGTCCTCGATGCCGGAAAAGCCCATGTGGTAGCGTATCGCAAAGGCTTCCTCGCGGGTCAGCCTTGCGTCGCCGTAAAAGAAGCCGGACAGGATATACACCGATTTTTCGCCGTGTCCGTAGGGCAGGGCGTCGTTTATGGTGTAATACGGGACCTTTTCCCATACACCGGTCTCGTCGTTTTTCTTGTTGCGGTAGTCCACGGTGTAGAAGTTGACCTTGCAGACGTCGTGCAGCAGCGCGACGAGGGCTATGGTCTCCTCGGAGTAATCCATGCCGTAGAGCTCCTTTGTGCGCGGGCGCGAGAGGTAGTCCTTCAGGCAGTGGTAGACGTTCACGCTGTGCTGGACGAGCCCTCCCTCGCGGGAGCCGTGGAAGCGGGTACTGCTCGGGGCGGTGAAGAAGTCGCTCCGCTTGAGGTAATCAAGCAGCTTATCCGCGCCCTCACGCCTGATGTTCTCCTCGTATATCGCTATAAATTCTTCTTTTGCAGTCATGTCACACCTCCAACAGTATGATTATAGCATATTTTTATTGAGAATGCAACACTCAGCAAGAATTTTTTTCGCGGGATTTGTCTAAAACGTGAAAAATACTGCCGGGAGAGGTGCCTCCTCCGGCGGAACGCGGCATACAATTACCGAGCCCGCAGTTTCAGGCTCGGCAACCATGTTTTTTGTTAGTTTATGCAAGATGACACGGGATCCTGTTCATTACCGGTCAGAGGTCCTTCTTCATCAGCTCCTCGAGCGTCACGGGCATTGAATAGTAGTATCCCTGAAATGCGCTGACGCTGAATTTGCGCAGGCAGTCGCACATACCTATGGTCTCGACGCCCTCTACGCAGACCTCAGCGGAGAAGTCAGCGGCGAGCGAGGAGATGAAGCGGACTGTGTGCTGGTCGGGGAGGCTGGTCTCGATGTTCTTGACGAACTCGCGGTCTATCTTTACGATGTCGATAGGCAGCTCGCGCAGCACCCCGATCGACGCAAAGCCTGTGCCGAAGTCGTCAAGCGCGATCTTCACGCCCGCTGCCTGCAGTACGCAGAACATATTCTTCAGCATATCCATGTTCAGCAGGCGGCAGCGCTCGGTTATCTCGATGCAGAGGTTCTCCGCGCGGTAGCCGGTCTCGGCGAGTATCCTGAAAACGTCTGCTACGAAGTCGCTGCGCTTCAGCTGGGCGTAGGAGACGTTGACGTGCATGAGGAAGCCCGGGTTCTTGGCGACGAACAGCTTGCCGTCCTCCATCGCACGGCGAAGTATCCAGCGTCCGAGCTCGGGGAAGATAGCGTCCTGCTCCAGCACGGGGACGTACTGTATCGGCGGGACCGTGCCATATTCGTTGTCCTTCCAGCGGAGGAGCGCCTCCACGCCGCGCAGCTCCTCGGTCCGGGAGTCAACTATCGGCTGGTAGCAGAGGTAGAAGCCCCGGCAGTCCTCGAAGATGCAGTTGCGGATCTTGTTTATTTTTTCGATGAGCTTCTTGTTGTCGCCGCTTATCGTATTCTCGAATACTACTGCCTCGCCGAGCCTGCGGTTGCGGGACTCGTAATAGGCGTTTTTAAGGCAGGAGTAGATGGTCTCGCTGTTTATCTCGAAGTCGTCCACGACCGCGACGCCTGCGTTCAGGGAAAGGCTCATGCGCTCGTCGTCCACGAAGAAGCCGTGGGAGACCCTCTCGCGGATATTGTTGTACATCGTGACGAAGTCATCGGCGGTAAGGCTGCGGCTGAGTACGGCGAATTTCGTTCCGTCCATGCGGTACACCCAGCCGAACTCCGAGAACGTGCCGTGTATGAGGTTCGCGAATTTCTGGAGGATCATATTGCCGAAGCTGTAGCCGTAGATGTCGTTAAGTACCGAAAAGCCGCTGATGCCCACTACCATGGCAGTACACTCGGTCTTCTTGAAGTAGAGCGACTTGAGGTCGTCAAAGAAGCCGTAAAGGCTGCGGAGCCCGGTTATGTTGTCGATATAGCTCATCGAGCCGTGGTTCTTGATAGAGCCGGCGAAATACGCGGGCTTGCCGTCGGGTCCGTTCATCACTACGCCCTTGCAGGTGCAGACAACGTAGCTGCCGTCTGCCGAGAGGGCGCGGTACTGCATATCGTGGCCCCGGTCGACGCCGTTGAAGATGTCGGCTATATTGGTGCGGTAGTGCTCGCGGTCGTCCGGGTGGATATGCTGTTCCCATATCTTCCCTGCACCGGTCATGTATATGTCGGGCAGTCCGAAATAGTCCACGGCATTCTGCGACCAGCGGGAATAATCACGCTTCATGTCGCAAAGATAGACGTAGTTGCCCTCGGCGATTATCTCGAGCGCCTCGAACAGGCTGTCAAGGTATATGTTGCTGCCGTCCATTTCTGCCCACCTCCATAATGAATATATCTGAAATAATTATATCACAGCAGACATATGATTTCAACCAGTTTTTGTCAGATTTATCTATTTTGCACAGTTGCGGCGGGGGAATATGTTCATTGTGACCAACTGTGCCGGGGACGCGCGAGCCTTGTAGGGGCGCCGTCCCGGCGCCAGGCTGTTTTTGAATGCGCATGGGGACGACGTGTCCGCCTGCGAGGACCTCTGCGCACCAAAGGGACAACCTCCCGGAGGCGGGGCTGTGATATTATGCCGGCTGCCCCTCCTCCGTGCGGTTTTCCCTTTGGAAATCCTTTTCCCCTCGCCTCCTCCCCGCCGTGGGTCTCCTTTCTTCGCGAACACCTCCGGCGTCGCTGGCAGATGATTCTGTAAATTGCAGGACGCCGCCCATGCAAATCCTTTCAGGTACGATTGTGTAGGGGCGCCGTCCCGGCGCCAGGCTGTTTTTGAATGCGCATGGGGACGACGTGTCCGCCTGCGAGGACCTCTGCGCACCAA
>JAFRXR010000047.1 GCA_017443395.1 Ruminococcus sp.
CACCGTCGAACCGATGTGCATAACGTGGGAGTAGCGCTCGATACTGTGGAGCTTTTCAACTTCAACACTGCCGAACTTGCTTATCTTGCCGAGGTCGTTTCTGCCAAGGTCTACCAGCATATTGTGCTCTGCAAGCTCCTTGTCGTCACGGAGAAGTCCCTCCTCAAGCTCCTTGTCCTCCTTCTCCGTCTTTCCTCTCGGACGGGTGCCTGCAAGGGGGAACGTATGGAGAACGCCATTTTCAAGCTTTACAAGAGTCTCGGGAGAAGCTCCTGCTATCTCAACGTCCGTGCCCGAGAAATAGAACATATAAGGCGACGGGTTGATAGTTCTGAGAACTCTGTAGGTATTGAGGAGACTTCCCTCAAAGCCTGCGCTGAGGCGGTTCGAGAGGACTATCTGGAAGATGTCGCCCTCGCGGATATGCTGCTTTGCCTTCTCGACCATCTCGCAGTACTGCTCCTTGCCGAACAGGGGAGTGACCTCGGTGGTGAGGTGACCGGCAGGCTCCTTGCGGCGTTCGCCGTTACGGAGGAGGTCAGCGAGCTGCTGGAGCTCGAGCTTAGCCTTGTTGTAGCCGGTCTCGGGGTCGTCGAGGGGCATATTCGCGATGAGTATGAGCTTCTGACGGAAGTTGTCGAAGGCGATGACCTTGTCGAACAGCATGAGGTCAATGTCCTTGAAGCAGTCCGTGTCCTCGGTCGGGATACGGAGGGTAGGCTCCGAGTAGGAGAGGAAGTCGTAGGAGAAGTAGCCCACGAGACCGCCTGTGAACGGCGGGAGATAGTCGAATTTAGGGCTCCTGTGCTTGGAGAGTATCTGGCGGATCTGCTCACTGGGGTCATTGGTCTTGAAGCGCAGATCGCCGATCTCGATGTCCTCGCCGGCGCAGACTATCTGTGTCTTGGGGTCGAAGCCGAGGAAGGTGTAGCGTCCCCATTTCTCCTTTTCTGCGACCGATTCGAGCATATAGCAGTGGGTGGAGACCGATTTGAGGGTCATGATCGCCTCGATAGGCGTGCAGATGTCGGAAAGTATCTCACAGCTCACGGGGAGGATGTCGTACTTTCCGGTCTTTGCGATGTCGCAAACGGTCTGGAAGTCAGGCATGAATTTCATAAAAAGCACCTCTTTCTGCTGTCGGGAAAATAAAAAAGTCCCGACAGAATCATCATTCTGTCAAGGACGAATAAACTAATCCGCGGTACCACCTTGATTCCCGAAATATCGGGCGCTTTGCAGGATACTAACATATCCCTGACGGATAACGCTCGTCACAGCGTTGCAGAATACTCCGATGATATGTCAGGAAAGCCCCGGCGTACAAAACGTACCGCTCAACTGCTCTCTCTTGCATACCCACCGTTTGACTGCACCCTCGGCGGTCCATTTGATGACTTGTTTTTCACCCACTCTCAGCACCGCGGGCTCTCTGTGGAAGCATCATCACCTTTATCTCCGCTTCAACGGTTTACGCAGTTATTTTAGCACATCAGGGAGAATTTGTCAAGTGGTTGGAGAGAAATTTCTTCGTTATCTTTTTGTCAGATGCCGCCTGCTAAAACCTCTATATCCAGCCGGACTATCTTTTCTTCATTAAAGGTATTGACAAACCCCTGCATTTGATGTAAAATATTAATATGTGTAATCATGCACAGATCATTTTCGGCAAGAAAAAATGTAAAGGCGGTAAACAAATGGGTTTATTCAAGAACGTTTTCGGTCCGTTAGCGTACAGCAACAGAGAGCTCAAGCGCATCGACCCTATTAAAAATAAAGTACTTGCACTCGACGAGGAATATCAGGCGATGTCAGACGCCGACCTCAAGGCTAAGACTCAGGAATTCAAGGACAGGCTCGAGGAGGGCGAGACCCTTGATGATATCATGCCCGAGGCACTTGCCACAGTCCGTGAGGCTGCATGGCGCGTCCTCGAGAAGAAGCCCTACCCCGTACAGATCATCGGTGCGATAGTTCTCCACCAAGGACGTATCGCCGAGATGAAGACCGGTGAGGGTAAAACTCTCGTTGCTTGCGTGGCTTCCTACCTCAATGCGCTTTCCGGCAAGGGCGTTCACGTCGTAACTGTAAACGATTACCTTGCAAAGACCCAGGCTGAGGAAATGGGCAAGGTGCTCCGCTGGCTCGGACTTACAGTCGGCTGTATCCTCCACGGTCTAAACAACACCCAGCGCCGCGAGGCTTATGCCTGCGACGTAACATACGGCACCAACAACGAGCTCGGCTTCGACTACCTCCGCGACAACATGGTAACCCACAAGGAGGAGCGCGTTCAGCGTGAGCCTAACTTCGCTATCGTGGACGAGGTGGACTCTATCCTCATCGACGAGGCGCGTACTCCGCTCATCATCTCCGGACGCGGCGACAAGTCCACGGAGCTCTATTCTATAGTTGACCGCTTCGCAAAGACGCTCACCTCCACCACTGTCGTTGAAATGGACGACAAGGCGGATCAGGACGCTCTCAACGAGACTGCCGATTACATAATCGACGAAAAGGCTAAGACCGCGACTATCACCCAGCGCGGCGTAAAGAAGGCGGAGAATGCATTCAATGTCGAGAACCTCATGGATCCCGAGAACATGACGCTCCTCCACCATATCAACCAGGCACTCAAGGCTAACGGCGTAATGAAGGCTGATATCGACTACGTTGTCAAGGACGGCGAGGTCATCATCGTTGATGAGTTCACCGGACGTCTCATGCTCGGACGCCGCTTCAATGACGGTCTGCACCAGGCTATCGAGGCTAAGGAGGGCGTTAAGATCGCCCGCGAGTCCAAGACCCTCGCTACTATCACCTTCCAGAACTTCTTCCGTCTCTGCACCAAGCTCTCCGGCATGACCGGTACCGCTATGACCGAGGAGGACGAGTTCAAGGAGATC
>JAFRXR010000048.1 GCA_017443395.1 Ruminococcus sp.
ACGATGTTATCCGCTGTATCTTTCAGGGAGAGGATATCCCTTCCCGCATGGCAGAGCAGCTGAGGCTCCACATTGAGTCGATACTTGAGGAATTCCCCGGCACTATCAAAATCACTATTTCGGAGGTGTAAGTATGTTAAAGATCAGTATTCAGTTCTTTGCCCACAAGAAGGGTGTTGGTTCCACAAAGAACGGACGTGATTCCGAGGCTAAGAGACTCGGCGTCAAGAGAGCGGACGGTCAGTTCGTTGAGGCTGGCAATATCCTCGTTCGTCAGAGAGGTACCCATATCCACCCCGGTGAGGGCGTAGGCATCGGTTCTGATGATACATTATTCGCTACAGTCAGCGGAAGAGTAAAGTTTGAGCGCTACGGAAAGGACCGCAAGAAGGTTTCCGTTTACGCTGAGCAGTGATCACGGCTTAACGTGAAGATCAGGGGCGGTCGCACAGAACGGTGCGGCGCCCCTGTTTTATGCTAAGGCACCCACGCACGGACAGGAGGTCAGTCCATGTTTGTAGATCAGGCGAGAATCAAGATCAAGGCGGGAGACGGCGGCGACGGCGCTGTATCGTTCCACCGCGAAAAATACGTTGCCGCAGGCGGTCCCGACGGCGGTGACGGCGGCAGAGGCGGAGATATCGTTTTTCAGGTAGACGACAGCTTCTCCACCCTCATAGATTTCAGATACAAGAGAAAATACGTCGCAGAGCGCGGACAGAACGGCTCCTCGCGCAACTGCACCGGCAAGAGCGCTCCCCCGCTCGTAGTCAAGGTGCCGCGCGGTACTATCGTCCGCGACGCAAAGTCCGGACGTATCATGGCGGATATGTCCTCTGACGAGCCCAAGGTGCTCGCAAGAGGCGGAAACGGCGGCAAGGGAAATGTCCATTTCGCGACATCCACCCGCCAGATACCCAAGTTCGCGAAGCCCGGCTACCCCGGCGAGGAGTTCGAGGTCACGCTCGAGCTCAAGCTCCTTGCAGACGTCGGACTTGTCGGCTACCCCAACGTCGGAAAATCCACCCTCATATCGGTGGTCAGCGCGGCTAAACCCAAGATAGCCAACTACCACTTCACGACCCTCACCCCAGTGCTGGGAGTTGTCAGGGTCGGCGAGGAGAAGTCATTCGTCATGGCTGATATCCCGGGACTTATCGAGGGCGCAGGAGACGGCGTCGGACTGGGACACGAGTTCCTCCGCCACGTCGAGAGGTGCAGGCTCATCGTCCATGTGGTCGATGTTTCCGGCGTCGAGGGACGCGACCCCGAGGAGGATTTCACGATAATCAATCAGGAGCTCGCCAAGTTCAACGAGGAGCTCGCGAAGCGTCCGCAGATAGTCGCCGCGAACAAGTCCGACATGGCGACCGAAGAACAGGTGGAAAGGTTCCGCGCGTTCATCGGGGAGAAGGGCATACCGTTCTTCACTATCTCCGCCGCCACGACGCAGGGCACCGCGGAGCTGATGAACAAGATCTCGGAGGTGCTCGACACCCTCCCGCCGATACGCGAGTACGAGGCTGAGCCGATACCGCAAGAGGAGCTCGACGATATGCTCGGCGTGGGCAAGAAGTTCGAGGTGCACGTCGAGGACGGCGTTTACTTCGTCGAAGCGCCGTGGATACAGCACATCATGCGCACCGTTGACCCCGACGACTACTCCTCACTCCAGTACTTCCAGCGCGTGCTGATAAACTGCGGCATAATCGCGAAGCTCGAGGAAATGGGCGTTCAGGAGGGCGATACGGTCGATATTGAGGGCTTCGAGTTTGACTTCGTGTACTGATATGGGCAGAGAGTTTTTATCGGAGCGCGAGGCGAACACCTACAGTCCCCTGTCACTCGCATTTCTCGGGGACAGCGTGTACGACACCCTTGTGCGGGAGCACCTGCTGAGGCAGGCGAATATGCCCGTCGCGAAGCTGCACTCGGCGAAGATA
>JAFRXR010000001.1 GCA_017443395.1 Ruminococcus sp.
CCTCTCCCGACCTCGACATCGAAGCATTCGTACACGGTGCGATGTGCGTGTCATTTTCGGGCAGATGTCTGCTGTCGCAGTACCTCGTGAACCGCGATGCGAACCGCGGCGAATGTGCTCAGCCATGCCGCTGGGGCTATCACCTCATGGAGCAGAAGCGTCCTGGCGAATTCTTCCCCGTATTCGAGGACGAGCACGGCACATATATCCTCAATTCCAAGGATATGTGCATGATCGAGCACATCGACAAGCTGGCGCAGGTCGGCATCACGAGCCTCAAAATAGAGGGCAGAGCAAAGTCAGCGTACTACGTTGCTGTTGTTACGAACGCCTACCGCATGGCAGTTGATGAGTACTACAAGGACCCAGACAGCTTCACACTTCCGGACTGGATACGAGACGAGGTCTGCAAGGTCAGCCACAGGAAATACTGCAACGGCTTTTTCTTCGGAGTTCCGGAGGAGTCACAATACTACGAAAACAGCGGATATATCCGCAATTACGATGTAGTGGCAGTCGTTGAAAAGTGCGAGAACGGCACTGTATACTGCACCCAGCGCAACCGTTTTTTCGCAGGCGACGAGGTCGAGATACTCGCCCCGTCGCAGAAGCCCGTGACCGTCGTGCTCGATAAGCTGTTCGACGAAAACGGTGACGCTATCGAGACCGCGAACCACGCAATGATGAAGTTCTCGTTCCCTTTTGAAATGGAATTCCCCGCAGGGACGGTCATAAGAAAAGCCACATAAAAAACAAGATCGCAGGACCTTTCGGAACTGCGATCTTTTCTTATTTTTTCAGCAGTCTGCCGAGCATTACCTCCCGGCAGGCGAGCTCAAGACTGTCATCGAGCGGCTTCAATCCCACCCTATCCGACTGTCCCCTGTTAATACAGTATGAGATGATGTAGTCAGAGATCTCGGGGTTTTTGGCGAGCATTGGTCCATGCAGGTATGTCGCGATGACGTTCTTCTCAAAATATCCCTCAGACGGACTATTTTTGCAATTACCGTTTCCGCAGAGCACTGACCCCAGCGGCGTTCTGACGTCGTGGGTCTGTCCCCCGTGGTTCTCAAATCCGACGACTTCGACCTGCTTCCCGGTGATCTCGGTACGGATCACGATGTTCCCTATACACCTCTTACGCCGACTGTTCGGCGCGACGGTGTAGTAATCGAACAGCCCCAGACCCGGTATGTCGTTGCCGTCAGCATCACGGTAGAACTTTCCCATCAGCTGATAGCCGCCGCAGATGAGGAACAGGAATGTCCCCGCTTCATGAGCCGCTTTGAGCTGATCGCGGAACGTGAGCAGATCCTCGGAGATATGCTGCTGCTCGAGGTCAGCGCCGCCGCCGATATAGATGAGATCGTACTGTGACAGATCAGGCTTCTCGGAATCAATCGAGTATTTGTCGATAATACAGTCTATCCCGCGCATCCTGCAGCGGTAGCTGAGTATCTCCATGTTGCCGCTGTCACCGTAGAGATCGAGCATATCCGCGTACATATGCAGTATTTTCACCGTACTCATCGTACCTTACCTCCATGCTTTGCGATGTATCTTTTCAGCGCCGCGCGCGTCGGCTGGACAGCCGTGTAGTTCGCGATGACGAACTTTCTCCCCTCGGTTGAAGCGAGCTCAGCCACAGCCTTGTCGAGATCCGGACGAACGACTATTTTAGCAGCATCATAGCCGGAGCATTTTATCCTCACTGCTATATCGTGTGCACGGGTACCGGAGGTCACTACCCTCGTCACGCGCTCGAAAACGCTGAAATTGATATCCCATATCCACGAGACATCGAGCCCGTCCGCGATATTGTCGTTGAGCACGAAAAGGAGCTCCTTTTCGCCCTTCATCTCGTTCATCACACGGAGGGTCATATTCGCACCGACCGGATTCTTCGCGAGGTTGAGCGTGGTCTTGCGGTCGCCAAGCATGAAGTTCTCCATGCGTCCGTTATTGACAGTATAGTTAGAAATCACACTGTCAGTAACGCTCTGCTCAATGCCGTACAGCTTTGCCGTTGCAGCAACAGCGGTCATGTTGTAGACGTTGTAGATACTCTTGAGCTTAGGCGAATAGGTGTGACCGTCGGCAGTGAACTGCGGCTTTTCGAGGTCGATATCGGAAGCCGTGATGTAGGGCTCATAGTCGCCGAAGCCGCACTTCCTGCAGCGGAACTTTCCGATGTGTGAGTACTGATAGTAGTCGTATTTCAGTGCCTCGCCGCAGAACGGACAGAAACGTCCCTCGGAAGCCTCGAAGATCTTGTCCGTCGCGAAAGCATAGGGATCCGCACGGAAGCAGCGGACATTCTTGTTCTTGGGATTTGCCCTGCCGAGACGAGCGGTGTTGGGGTCGTCGCCGTTGAGTATAAGATTGCCCTCAAAGGTCTTGCAGAAGCCGTTTATCTTCTGTATCAGAGTCTCCATCTCGCCGTTGCGGTCGAGCTGGTCGCGGAAGAAATTCAGCACGACGAGCGTATCGAGCTTGAGCTGCGAATAAACCACAGGAACGTGTGACTCATCGGTCTCCAGAATGAGATAATCCGCCTTGACCCTGCCCTTCATATCGCAGTGACGCAGCAGCAGCGAGCAGATCCCCGTATCGAGATTATTCCCCTCACGGTTGATGATGATGTTCTTGCCGCTTCGCTCGAAAAGCTGAGTAATACAATTCGTGACCGAGGTCTTGCCGTTGGTGCCGGTGACTGCGATTATCGGACAGTCCACCCTGAACATCGAGCAGCACCTGTGGCGGGTTATGTGCCAGAGCACTATTCCCGGAAGGTTACCCGCGTTGCGCCTGAACAGGTGCAGCAGCTTAACTATTATCTTTCCTATCAGTATCTGTATACGTTTCAAATTCTGCCTCCGTATCATCGGTCTCCGGGGGATTTACGTCCTCCGGAAGCCTTTCATTTGCAATAAATAAGTATCTGACCGGCAGCCGTGCTGCGGCAGCTGTTACGAGCAGCAGGAGTATCGCAGCGCCCTCGTTCCCGCGTTTCAGCTGACCGATCATACATACCGACGCTCCCACGAGCAGTGCAGCAGTCATCACCAGACAGATGATCCTGACCGCTCGGTACGAGCCCTCAGTCCTTTTTTTCAGTGCATACAGTACCGTCCCGCCGAGTATCGTCATCTCTGAACCGAACAAAGCTGTCACCATTCCGAGCGCATAAAACAGCGCCGAAACGAATGACGAGCCTAAAGCTCCGATCGCACCGAAAAATCCAAAAACTCCCATTTCGGCTATCTCAGCCTCAGAGCGATGAATGATGTCTCTGTACGCTGAGAAAGCTCCGATCGCAGCCGCACAGAGAAGCACCCCGCAGATCAGCATGATAACGCTCAGGTGCTCCTCTTTTATCTTTGTGCGGAGCAATTCATTCACATTCTTTTCCAATACAGAACACCTCCCCGATCTCAGCCGACGTAGGTTATCTTCCCGTCCTCGCCGAACTCGATAAAGCCGCGGCTCTTTGCGGCTCTAATACCGAGCGAAACTGCTGTCTCAACGGTCGGCGTAAGACGTGTGAAGCCGAACAGGTGTGCAGTCTCGCGGAGAAGGTCATCACGCTGCATTGCCACCTGTCGTGACATTATCAGCTTTATGCCGGCGGCGAGCTCCTCGGGCGCGATCTCGTCCATGTCACGGCGCTCGTCGTCCTTGCAGACCGCACGGCACTTGTCATAGGTTTCAGGAGCCTGTCCGCTCTGCCAGACGAACTCATTCTCGCCGGCAGATGCAGTCTTCTTGTCTGAGCGTTCAAAGGCAAGGTCAAAGGTACGCTTCATAGCCGCCCCGGGACGTGTAATGCCGAAGCACGCAAAGGTCTTTTTAGCGAGCGTTTTGCGGTTTATCGGCGCTTCTGCCTGAATGATGTCATTAATGCACTTGATTATCTTGCCGAGGCTCTCCTCGTTGAATTTATCCGACATACCGTATTCCTTGATCTTGAACGGCTCGTACTTATCGCACATCTCGGTCAGTGAGCTTATCTCCTCAGTCTCGAAGACGAGCTCCTGCTTTGGCTTGGATTCTTCTTTTTTTGTCTCAGGGTGACGGAAGCGTTCCACGCAGGCTTCTATCTCACTGCGTATCTTGCCAAGCACCTTGTCCTTGTTGTCGAGCCAGTCGAGGATATAGACGTTCATGACGTTCCAGCCAAGCCCCTTCAGAACGCTCGGCTGCGAGAGAGTGCGGTCATAAGCCGTACCGTTGTCGAGGTAAGCGCGCCCGCAGCAGTTTATACCGAGGATATAAGTATCGGGCTTGTCAGGATTTACCACCGCAACATCTATCCTGTAGTCAGAGCAGCCGACGCTGCATTTTGCCTGATAGCCGAGCTTTTCGAGCTCCGCAGCAACAGCCTCACCGAAGCCGTTCTTCGCAGAAGCAGTTCCCCCGCGCACAGCGAGAGCGCTCCTGCCCTTTGCCGCAAATTCGAGAAAGCCCTTTAGTCCCTCAACTCCGTCCGAGCGTGTGCGGGAGAGGTCGATCTGGTCGGGCGTGATGACGGAGAATACAATCATCTGGCACTTTGAACGAGATATCGCGACATTGAGCCTTCGCCAGCCGCCGTCGCGGTTGAGCGGACCGAAGTTCATCGAGACCTTGCCTTCCTTATCGGGACCGTAGCCCACGGAGAACATGATGACGTCTCGCTCATCGCCCTGAACATTCTCGAGGTTCTTGATGAGGATCGGCTCGTACATTTCATTAGCCCACTGCTCGAGTTGCGGGTCGGCGCGGAAAGCGTCCATGAGGAGGTCGTCGATGAGGTTCTGCTGCGGCATACTGAACGTAACAACGCCGATACTGAGCTTGCGCAGCTCAGGGTCAGCAAGTCTGCGGGAAATTTCCGCGACGATAGCCTGTGCCTCTGCCTTGTTCTGCTTGGTCGAGCCCTTGTCGTAGTAGCCCTCGACGTGTACCCAGCTCACCTCGGACACCTGATCGTCCGGCGACGGGAACGTGTATAGCTTGTTTTCGTAATACTTCGCGTTACTGTACGCGATGAGGCTCTCGTGCCGCGAGCGGTAGTGCCAGAGAAGGTGCTTCTGCGGCATGGACAGCGCAAGGCAGTCGTCGAGTACGCTCTCGAGGTCCTC
>JAFRXR010000049.1 GCA_017443395.1 Ruminococcus sp.
CTCGGATATCATAGGCTACGTTGATAACGGGAGCTATGTCTCAATTGTCGGGTCGACCGGCTCCGGGGACGATGTGTGGTACCAGATAGAGTTCGACGGCGGCTTCGGGTATGTTCCCGCGGATTTCATTGCGGTGCAGTAAAACAAAATAGAGATCAAAACGGGGCTGATATATTATCAACCCCTGTTTTTTGCAGAAAAGAGCTCCCGGCAGACTGTTTCCAGTCCGCCGGGAGCTCCGGTCTATAGTGCTAAGCGTTGGTTGGTTTGTTTATCAGCCCCAAGGGTTCCACGGATTCTGTCCGGAGCTCGAGCCTGAGCCGAGGGTCATCGCTGTACCGCCGGAAGCCTTGCCGGAGATGTATGTTGCAGGCTGGCCGAGCGTCGAGATGTTCGTGCCGCCGGATACCTGTGCACCGGAGTATGCGAGCACGCTTGAATCGCCGTATGCGTAGGTCACTCTCGAGCCTGTCATGCTGGTCGCGAGAACTGTGCCGTCGCTGGTGGTGAATACCATCTGTGTGGACATATCGTAGCCGCTGCCGCCGTTCATGCCGAGTCCGCCGAATGCGTAGCCGCCGTTGTATGTGATGGAGTAGCCGTCGCCGCAGTCAAAGGAGTCGCCGCCGTTGCCGAAGTAGTAGCCGCCGTTGAAGTAGACCGGACCGTTGGAATCGAAGCCGTCAGCGTCCTGGAAGGAGGTGTTTACGGATACGATACCGCCGTTGAGGTGCATCTCGCCGTATGAGCCGCCGCCCATGCCGCCTTGCTGTCCGCCGGGACCTCCGCCCTGGCTCCAGCCGCCCTGGCTCTGGCTGCCGGAGGAATCCGCGCCGCCTGCTGCATTGAAGCCGTCATCTCTGGAGATGATGTAGATGTTGCCGTTGTTCTGGTAGATGTATGTTGCCTCGAAGCCCTCGTAGCAGGCTGTTACATATACCTCAAGGCTCGTGTAGTCGGTGCCGGCTGTCATGCCGCCGACGTAGAGCTTGGAATCGGAGTGTACAGCGTCGTCGCCGGAGGTGAGCTTCAGCTTGCCTGCGTTGAGGACAAGTGTGCCCGCGCAGTGGAGCGAGTCGTCCTGAGAGTCAACTGTTATCATGCCGCCGTTAACTGTGAGTGTACCTGCGCTCTGGTAGGTCGTACCCGCTGCGTCGTACAGTCCCACAGACTTGATGCCCTTTGCGGAGACATCGCTGCCTGTCATGCCGCCCGAAGTACCGGTAGTCGTGATGTTGATAGTGCCGTCATTGATGACTACGTCCTGCTCGCCCTGAATGCCGTCCGCGAAGGAGGTAACGTTCACTGTGCCGCCGTTGATAGTTACTACGCCGTACGCCTTGTCGGTCGCTGTATCTGTTGCAGTGGACTTGATGCCGTCGCCTGAGGTGGTCTTTACTGTTACGAAAAGCCCGCTGTTGTCGGCTGCTGTGCCGTCGGACTTGGTCGTGTCGCCGATAGTTACGCTGTCCTTGCCGCGGATACCGTCGTCAACTGCGTTTACCACGATCTCGCCGTTGTAGATCTTGAGGTCGTTCTTGCAGACGATACCGTCAGCTGCCTTGCCGTTTACTGTGAGCTTGCCCTTGCCCTTGATCTTGAGGTCGTCGCAGGAGTAGATAGCGCCCTGTGCAGCATCTGCGTTGGTGTAGCTGGAGCCGTCTGTGATAGTGTTCTCAGTGCCGTTCTTGGCTACGATGACTACCTCGTCGCCGATAGCTGTAACGTAGATAGGAGAATCGTTCTCGTTAGTGAGGCTCATGCCTGCGAGGTCGAGCTCAACTACTGAGTTCGGGTATGCAGTCTTGTCAACGTTTACGTTGATCTGTGTGCCTGTGCCCTGACCTGTTACGGTGAATGTGCCTTCCTTTGTGATAGTGAGTACGCCGTTGCTTACGCTTGCTACATCGGAGGGAGCATTCGTTGCGATAGTCGCACCGCTGAGGGTGATAGTGTAGCCGTCAGTCACGGGGTCTGTAACTACTGCGGAGGAGCCGTCCTTGCCTGCGGGGTTTACGGCGTCGAAGGTAGTTACGGAATTTGTCACGCCGAACGAATCGTTAGCGTCGTTGTTGTATGTTACTGTTGCGCCTGTGGAGGCGTTCTTGAGGGTGTAGCTCTGTCCTGCTGTGATAGAAGCGTCGCTGATGAGCACATACGAATACTTCTTCATGAAGGTAGTAGAGAGGTTTCCTACTGTTATGGAGTTAGCCTTCTTCCATGTGCCGTCTGTGGAGTCGGAGCAGGCTATGCAGTTGAGGAGCATTGTCGCCTGATTTGCGGAAGTAAGGTTGGTTATCTGAGCGTCTGTGGCTGTTGCAACTACTGTACCGCCTGTGATGTTGACGTTTGTAACGGCTGTGAGGCCTCTGTCGCCGCCTGCGTATACTGTACCGCCGGAGATGTTGATCTCTGTCTCGGACTGGACAGCGTCGTTGCCTGCCTTGATGTATACGGTGCCGTCGGTGATATCAACATTGCCCTTGGAGGACTTGATTCCGTCGCCCTCTGCGTCAACGTTAACTGTGCCGCCCTTTACTGTGAGGGAGGTCTTGCCGTTGATACCGTTGGTCTTGTCTGTGGAGTTGAGCGTTGTTACGTTCAGCACACCGCCTGTTACCTTGATATCGTTGTTGCAGACGATACCGTCCTGGGTGTTGGCTGTAACATTGAGGATACCTGTGCCGAGGTCGCCGCCCTTGATCGTGAGGTCGTCCTTTGCCTCGATAACTGCTGCGCCGCTGACGTATGCTGTGTCGCCGTCTGTTATGGTGTTCTCGGTGCCGTCAACGAGGTTGATAGAGGTGTTCTCTGCGTTCGTGATGAGGATAGCAGAGTCGCTCTTTCCTGTGATAGCTGCGCCGTTGAGGAAGAGCTTTACAGTCTCGGGGTCAGCTGCTTCGTCAGCAACATTTACCTCGATCTGACCGTCGTCAAGAGTGCCGTCGATGTAGTATGTGCCGGAGTGGCTGATAGTCACCTTCGAGCCGGAAACTGCTGTATATCCGGAATTATCGCCCTCTACCGCGATAGATGTGCCATAGAGGTGGATATAAACGGTATCTGTAACGGGATCCTGCGGAGTGGTAGTTGTGGTTGTCGTAGTCGTTGTGGCTGTTGTGCTGGTAGTTGTCTGGGTCTGCTGAGAGGAGGTAGTGGTGGTGCTTCCGCCCTGCTGGTAGGACTCGGGGAGCTCCGTGATGATGCCAGCCTCGTACCTCTGGATCGAGAGTGCGTCCATGTTGGTGACGCCGTCGCCGCGCTCATATACGTCGGCGTTGTCCTTGCCGTCAGCGGAGAGCTGGAAGTCATCGGGGTCAGCCTGATAGCGCATTATCGCTACTGCGTCAGCCATGTTGATATCGCCGTCGCAGTTGGCATCGCCGTACTTGGGAGACGCTGCGGACGCCGAGAGGGACGTGAATGTGATCGCAGCAGCCGCTGCACAAACTGCCGAAGTGCTTGTGATCAGCTTTCTGAGGGTCGATTTCTTCATAATAGATCATACTCCTTTTTTGTGATTTTATATTTCGCATAAATACGTTTCGCGGTTTCTATGGCTTGATTATATCCGGACATTCTTAAAATAATCTTAAAGTTACCTTAAAGATCATTTTAAGAATTTGTACACATTTTATTCGTGCCGGGTTTTTGGCGATATACCGCAATATGAAGGCGGCAGGACTTTTTTCTGCGGCATGAAAAAAGTCCGTCCCGGCATCAAGCGGGGCGGACTTTCTTTAAGAATTTTCATGATCCCTTCTCGCAGCTGACGGTCAGCTGGGCACCGTTGCTCACGGCGGTTATCCTGCCGTTGTAGCAGGTGGCATAGGTGGTTATCCTGCGCGATTCCAGCGCGTCCTTGACCTTGCCAGAGAACTCGTCGTCGGAGGTGCAGACCACTGCGCACTTAGGCTTCACGGCGTCGAGGAACTGCCCGAGATTGTCGAGCTTGCGTCCGTGGTACGGGACCTTCAGGAGCGTGCATTCGCCGATGTCCATAATCTCACCGAGGCGGGTCTCCATGGCGTCGCCGGTGAACAGGAACGAGGTGTCGTGGTAGACTACCTTGGTCACGAGGGAGAAGTCATTGTCGTTGTCCTCGCCGTAATAGGTCTGCTGCGGTGCGTAAACGGTGTACTCCGCGCCGTCGAGGGTGAAGGAAAGATCGCTCGTCAGCTTCTGCGGTATGATCTCCTTTTCGTTGAGGGCGCTGTAGTATT
Source organism: Ruminococcus sp. (assembly GCA_017443395.1). Taxonomy (GTDB): domain Bacteria; phylum Bacillota; class Clostridia; order Oscillospirales; family Ruminococcaceae; genus Ruminococcus. The sequence continues at coordinate 4,224 of JAFRXR010000049.1, forward strand.
TGTCCATTTCCTCGCTGACCTCGGTGTAGTCCGGCGCGAGGACGTTCTTTACGTCAAAGTTCTTCAGCACCTTCGATGCGCCGCCGACGTGGTCCTGATCGTAGTGCGTGATTATGAGGTAGTCCAGCGTCGTCACGCCCTTTTCCTCAAGGTACGCGACGATGTCCTTGCCGTCGCCCTTCTTTCCGCAGTCGATCACCACTGCGCTGTTCGCGGTAGTGAGGATCATCGCGTCTGCCTTGCCGGCGTCGAGGAAGGTCACGGTGAGGTCGGGGTAGGTCTGCTTCTCCTCCGCCTTCTTGCCGCATGAAGTGCCTGCGAACGCCAGTACTGCCGCTGCTGCCGCTGTTACTGCTCTTTTTATGATACTCATATTTTTCCCCCTTTTGGGTATACTCCCGCATTATGTACTGTATATTATATATAGCGTTGCTTTAAATAATCTTAAATCGGGAGAATTTTAAATGAAACGGATTTTTTTCGCTGCTGCCGCTGCTTTGTCGCTTTTTTCGTGCTCTGCTCAGAACGTCAGTGAGGTGTCTGCCGAGCCGCCGACTATGTACGTCCAGGACGGAGCTCAGCTCGATATTGGTGCGCCGGAGGGGTATGTCCCGCTCAATTACAGCTGTCAGCACGGGCTGTGGCTGCCGTATATGCACTTCGAAGACTATATGCTGGGCAGGTCCGAGGAGGAGTTCCGTGCGGGGCTGCGTGAGATCCTCGTGCAGGCACAGGCGGACGGCATAAATACGGTCTATTTCCATGTCCACCCCTGCGGGGACGCTTACTATCAGTCCGATATCTTCCCGCGGGGAGTATGCTGGGACGGCGACTACGACCCGCTCGCGATCGCCCTCGAGGAGGCGCACTCGCTGGCGATATCAGTCCATGCGTGGCTGAATCCCCTGCGCTGTCAGACGCAGGAGCAGATGTCCGCGCTGCCGGAGACGTTCATCGTCAGGCAGTGGACTGCCGACGGGCGGGCGAAGCTCCTCGGGGAGCGATGGTACCTCGACCCGTCCTACCCGGAGGTGCGGGTGCTGGTCGCGCAATGTGCGGACGAGATACTCTCCCGATACGACGTGGACGGCATCCACATAGACGATTACTTCTATCCGACCGCCGATCCCGCTTTCGACGCGGCGGAGTTCGCTGCCTCCGGCTGCTCCGACCTCGCGCAGTGGCGGCTCGGCAACATAAACAGCCTCGTGAAGCTGCTCTACGACACCGTGAAGTCCAATGGGAGCCGCTTTCTCTTCGGGATAAGTCCGCAGGGGAACATATCCGCCGACTATTCCACGCAGTTCGCGGACGTGAGGCTCTGGGGGTCGTCGCCCGGGTACTGCGATTACCTCCTCCCGCAGATCTACTACGGCTTCCGCAATGAATCGCTCCCCTTCGATACGGCTCTCGCGCAGTGGGAGGAGCTCGTCTCCGCGCCCGGAGTCTCACTGGTGGCAGGGCTCGCGGCGTATAAGGTCGGGAAGGAGGATCAGTGGGCGGGCGAGTCAGGCAGGCTCGAGTGGATCGAGGACAGTACCGTCCTAAGCCGCGAGATAGAAATGGTGGAGAGCTCCAGCGCTGACGGGTATGCTCTGTATCGTTAGCGGTGCCTGCGGCGCTCCGATAAACAATACCTCCCGGCAGTCAGTGGACCGGGAGGTATTTGTATTTGCTTAGTCTACCGGGAGAGTCGTGACTATGCCGGCTTCGTATTTCTGGATCACCAGCGCGTCGTTGTTGGTGATACCGTCCCCGCCGCCGGTAACGTCGCCGTTCTTCCTGCCCTGATCGCTGAGCGCATACTCATCAGGGTCCGCCTGAGAACGCATTATCGCTACGGAGTCAGCCATGTTGACGTCGCCGTCCTCGTTCGCATCGCCAGCCTTGTACTTACCGGTCTCTGAGGAGGTCGCGGCAGCTGTGGTCGTGGTGGTCGTGTCAGCGGAGGAGGTGGTGGTGATAGTGACTGTGGTGGTCTTGGTCGTGGAAGTCGGAGGAGTGACAGTTCCCGAGTAGTAATCGCTCAGGGAGATGCCGTTGCCGGACTGTCCGAGCGGGATAGTGTGGTCGAGGCTGATGAACCTGCCGTATTCGTCCTGCCAGAGAGCCGGCTCCACGAACTCGTACTTCTCCTCGTCCCAGTGATCCCAGTTGCAATCACTCGCGATAAGTCCGCCGGTGTCGCTCGAATTCTCGTTGAAGCACCAGAAGGTGTGGTGGATACGCTTCTCTATCATGTAGTCGCGGAGGACCTCCATCCAGTGCCGGTTCGCACCTGACGGATCATTCTCAGAATCAATGCGTCCTCCCCACTCGCCCATGAGCAGCGGGGAAATATTCTCCTCAACGAGGTAAGCCCATGTGTCGTACCAGTATTCTTTCAGCAGCGATTCTCTGTCGAAATCGTAGCTCGTCCAGTTCGGTTTTTCGCCGGTGAGGTGGAACCACGACTGCTCATATACGAGAGGACCGTAGTCGTGGGGAGAGTAGACGAGCTGGGACTGGTACTCGCCGAGGTCAACGGGGTAATCCCTCGCGCCGCGGAAGTTTCCGCCCCACCATGCGCCGTGGTACGGCTGGTATTCGGGGTCGCCGTAGTGTCCGTAATCCGTGGAATTTGAAGTCCAGTCGAAGCCCTTTTCAAACTTCGGGTAGACCTCGATACCCTCTACCATGATTAGGAGGTTCGGGTTCTGGTCGAGGCAGGCTTTCGCGCCCTTTTCTGCGGCATAGCGCCAGTTGTTGGCGTCGCTCGAGCCGTCCCACTTGGCGAAGATACCGTCGTCCTTCTTGCCGTGGGGCTCGTTCTTGAGGTCGATGGCGAGGATGGTGTCGTCGTCCTTGTAGTAGTCAGCGAACCACGCGAGCGCCTCGAGCCAGTCCTCCTCGCTGTAGTTGGAGTCGTACCAGAGAGCGTAGTTATGACCTGCGGCGTTGGTCGTGGCGCTGTGGATATCTATCATTATCTTGATACCGTTCTCCCTGCACCAGTCAACAGCCATGTTCCATATCTCAAAGCTGTACTTGGGCGTGCCGCCCACGATCCCTTCCTCAGTGAGCTCGGGATTCTTCCACTCGTTGATCTTGATCATGGGGTCGGGCTCGTTGTTTTTCCACTGGAGAAGTATCTGCGTGGACATCGGCACGCGCAGGAAGTTGAAGCCGTGGTCGGCGATCTCGTTGAGCGCCTGATGCATATTTATGCTCCACACGCCGTCGAAGACCTGACTGCCTACGTTGTAGCCGAACCAGTTGCAGCCGGTCAGCCACACGGGGTTGCCGTACATATCGACTATCTCTGCGTTCTCATTGACGTGCAGCCAGTCGTCGTGGTACTCGTCGGGAGCCGCTGCCGCCTGATTAGCGGGGAGCGTGCCGTACTGCCCGGCGATGGGGAGCGTCACCGCACAGGCGAACAGTGCTGCCGCGGTCTTTTTTATAAATGACATAGTATCTCTCCTCTTTCGGGAACATATTTGGTCATTATATATTATACTACTATTATTGTGCGGTGTCAAGTCAATTTGGGAGCGAGTTTACGAGCGGCAGCGTGTCCGCCGGCGCGGGCTCCGCGCTGCGATAATTTAATTAAATTATCGCAGGATTTATGCATTATGCCGAACGCCAAGACCTTGACAAATCATTGCTTTAATTGTATAATACTGGTGTATGATAACGTCTCTCACGATTAAAGGAGGATATTAAAACATGAGAAACATACTTAAAAGAACAGCCGCCCTCTCTTCGGCTGCCGTCCTCACTGCGATGTCCCTCACATCTGTAGTGCCTGCGGCGGTCACTGCCGTCGATGAAGGCGAGGTCGTTTTCCAGGCTGAATGCGAGACCCTCGAGGGCGCGGACTGCTGGACCTCGGTCTACGAGAATCAACTCCCCGGTTACTCCGGCGAGGGCTTTGCCTACCAGTCTGCCAACACTATCAGCTTCGAGCTCGAGGTCGAGGAGGAGACCATGTACGACATCTCCTTCCGCTGCGCTCAGATCCTCAGCACCGAGGGCAGAATGCAGACTATCTCGATAAACGGCACCGATTACACCTACAATCTCCCCTACCTTGACGAGTGGACAGATGTGAGCTTCGGTGTATTCCGTCTAAAGAAGGGTGTGAACACTATCGAGATCAAACCGCAGTACGGCTACGCCGAGTACGACACCGTTACAGTCACAAAGGCTCAGCTGCCTGAGCTCACCGGCACCGGTGAGACCTGTGACCCTGACGCCACTCCCGAGGCTAAGGCGCTCATGAAGTACCTGAACTTCGTTTACGGGGAGTATATCCTCTCCGGTCAGCAGGAGATCTACGGCGGCGGTCACTCTGTCAGCACCTCTATCCGCTACGACGCGCAGTCCGACAAGTGCGTTGACGAGAACGGCAATGAGTACGAGATCGACCGCGATTCCAAGGACACCGACGAGCAGGGTAATACCTTCTACTGGCACTGCACAGGCGCCGACGGTCAGGTCTATACCTACAGCACTCAGAACCACAACTACGGCTACAATGACTACGATCAGGAGTGCAATTACCTCTACGACCTCACGGGTCACTATCCCGCGATACGCGGCTTCGACTTCAACTGCCACAACCCCGGCTTCGCGTGGGAGGACGGCGTTGCTGACCGCATGATCTCATGGGCTAAGGACAAGAACGGTATCGTCACTGCGAGCTGGCACGTCACTGTCCCCAAGGACATGAGCACCCTCGAGATCGACGACGAGGGCAATATCACTGCTATCTCCAACGACTGGCAGCAGTTCACCTATACTCCCCAGACCGACTTCGTGACCGCGAACTGCATGGTCGAGGGCACTAAGGAATACGCCTTCTTCAATGCGGCTGTCGAGCTCCTTGCGGCTGAGCTCACCAAGCTCCAGGACGCGAATGTGCCGATAATCTTCCGTCCGTTCCACGAGGCTGAGGGCAACCCCGGCAAGAACGGCGACGGCAGCGGTGCGTGGTTCTGGTGGTCCAAGGAGGGCTATCAGGTCTACAATCAGCTCTGGAAGACGCTCTACACCAAGCTCACTCAGGACTACGGCCTCCACAACATCATCTGGGAGCAGAACCTCTACGCATGGTCGAGTGAGTCTGCGCTCTGGTACACCGGCGACGAGTGGGTGGACATCGTGGGCTTCGATAAGTACAATACTGTTTACAACCGCCACGACGGAAAGACCTCCGGTCCTAACGAGGACGCCGAGAGCAAGATCTTCTGGACGCTCGTGGACTTCGTGAGCAATAAGAAAATGGTCTCCATGCCCGAGAACAGCACTATCCCCAGCATGGACAATATGCTCGTGGAGAAGGCGATGTGGCTCTACTTCTGCACATGGTACGACGACGGGGATAAGTTCATTTCCGGCGAGGATTACCAGAATGCAGACACCGTAAAGGCTGTTTATCAGAGCGATTTCTGCATTACCCTCGATGAGCTCCCCGCTGACCTCTACTCCGGCAGCTCAGAGCCCGGCACTACCACCACTAAGACCACTGCGACTTCCGTGACCACTACTACCACTTCGGCAGTGTCCTCCGGCGAGACCGGCGGCTACAAGGCTGGCGACGCAAACGAGGACGGCGATGTCAATATGGCTGATGCGGTCGCGATCATGCGCGCACAGGCTGACCCCGATGACTTCGCGCTCACTGCACAGGGCAGGAAGAATGCGGATGTTGTCGGCAATGACGGCGTTACCAACGAGGACGCTCTCACTATCCAGAAGTTTGAGGCGGGTATCGTTACGGTACTGCCGGTAGAATAAGATATCAAAAAGCGCACCAGAGGGTAGCACCTCCGGTGCGCTTTTTTGCTGCCTTTATTTCTTGAGCTTGAGTGCTTCCTTTGCCTTTGCGGCAATGTTCTCTGCGGAAAGTCCGAACTCCTTGAGGAGGTCAACTGCGGGTCCGGAGTGTCCGAACTCGTCGTTCACGCCGACCTTCACTACCGGTACCGGACAGCCCTCTGTTACTGCTTCCGCTACGGCTGAGCCGAGTCCGCCGATCACGCTGTGCTCCTCGGCTGTTACGATCACGCCGGTCTCCTTCGCACACTTCACGATGAGCTCCTTATCGAGCGGCTTGATAGTGTGGATATTCACTACTCTTGCGGAAATGCCCTCTGCTGCGAGCGTCTCCGCTGCCTGTACTGCCTCGTTGACCATGAGTCCTGTTGCAACTATGGTGAGGTCGCTGCCGTCACGCATGGTAACGCCCTTGCCGAGCTCGAACTTGTAGGTCGCGGGGTCGTTTATCACCGGGACCGCAAGACGTCCGAAACGCATATACACCGGTCCGTTGAAGTCGAGGGCAGCCTTTACGGCAGCGCGTGCCTCGACGTCATCGCAGGGGTTGATGACAGTCATGCCGGGAATAGTGCGCATGAGGGCGATGTCCTCGTTGCACTGGTGGGTAGCGCCGTCCTCGCCGACCGATATGCCCGCGTGAGTTGCGCCGATCTTGACATTGAGGTGCGGATAGCCGATAGAATTGCGGACTATCTCATATGCGCGTCCTGCCGCGAACATCGCGAAGGTGCTCGCGAAGGGTATCTTGCCGCAGGCTGCAAGTCCGGCTGCTACGCCCATCATGTTAGCCTCGGCGATACCGCAGTCGAAGAAGCGGTCAGGGTAAGCCTTCTTGAAGATGCCTGTCTTGGTCGCTGCAGCAAGGTCTGCATCGAGGACAACGAGCTGCGGATACTCCTCTGCAAGGTCTCTGAGCGCCTCGCCGTAGCTCTCTCTGGTAGCCTTTTTGATAACGTCTGCCATTGTCTTAGTCCTCCAATCCCTTTAACTGCGCGGTGAGCTCTGCCATTGCCTGATCGTACTGCTCCTTGTTGGGGGCTGTTCCGTGCCAGCCGACCTGGTTCTCCATGAACGATACGCCCTTGCCCTTTACGGACTTCTGCACGATCACGACGGGCTTGTCCTTTACGGAGTCAGCCTCGCTGAACGCGCGGTCGATGTCGTCGAAGTCGTGGGCGTCCATTGTGATGACGTGCCAGCCGAATGCTGCGAATTTGTCGGTGATGGGCTCGGGTGAGCAGACCTCGCTGATCGGTCCGTCTATCTGGAGACCGTTGTTGTCAACTATCGCAACGAGGTTGGTGAGTCCCTTGTGGGCGGCGAACATTGCTGCCTCCCAGACCTGACCCTCCTCTATCTCGCCGTCGCCGAGGACTGCGTAGACCTTGTAGGACTTACCGTCGAGCTTGCCTGCGAGCGCCATTCCGCACGCTGCCGATATGCCCTGTCCGAGCGAGCCGCTCGACATATCCACGCCGGGAATGTGTATGCAGGGGTGACCCTGAAGCATTGCGCCGATGTGGCGGAGGGACCTGAGCTCCTCCTCCGGGAAATAGCCCTTCTGCGCGAGGACTGCGTAAAGTGCGGGGGCGGTGTGTCCCTTGGAGAGCACAAGACGGTCCCTGTCGGCGCTGTCGGGAGACTTGGGGTCAACGTTCATCTTGTTGAAGTAAAGGTATGTGAGCGTGTCTGCTATCGAGAGCGAACCGCCCGGGTGTCCGGACTTGGCGTTGTAGGTCCCCTCGATGACGCCCATCCTTACCTTGCAGGCTGCTGCCTGAAGGCGCTTTTTAGTGTTCTGTTCCATATTTACCTCCTGTATCAGTCATCATATTCTTCATCGTAGTCGTAATACTGCTGATAATGCTGTGAAGCAGCCTCGGACGCCGCCTTGGACTTCCTCACATAGCCCAGCATCGCAGGTACGAGAAGTGCGAACAGGAATGCAAATATCATGAAAAACTTGCTCATAATGGTCCCTCCGGTAATTATATTAAGCGGTCATTCGCCGCTCTCAGACGTTTTTTGCTCTTCCTCGCCGGTCTCCTTGCCCATGGCGCGGCGCGTCCTCTCGCGAAGCCTCAGCAGCAGCGCAAGCAGGGCGATGTGCAGCGCGAGCGACACATACACCAGCGGAAATTTGGTGAACGGCATGATGCCGTCCTCGGGGCTCGTGCAGGCGATGTCGAATATCACGACGCCTATCAGCGTCAGCAGGACCCAGCCTGCCGCGCGTCCCACGAGCATATCTTTCTTGTCGGTCAGCTCCTCGCGGGCGAGCACGATGTTCACTGCTGCTGCCAGTCCCGCGGTCACACGCGCTGCTGCTGTCAGCTCCAGCACGCGCCTTCCGGCGTCAGTGTTGGCGGAGTCTCCCGGTGACACGCCGGAAAACATCAGTCCGCTGCCGAAAATCATCAGGCACATGGTCAGCACCGCAGTGAGTATCAGACGCTTGTTCACCGACCTCAGCTCCGGGGTGAGCTCGAGCTTCAGACGCTTTTTGCAGTGCGGGCAGAATTCGTCCTCCCCGCTCACTCTGCCGCGGCAGTGCGGACACCTCATTCAGCACCAGCCTCCGCTCCGCAGCGCTCGATGATGAGGTCGATGAACTCAGCCACCGCGCCCTCGTCGTTAGTGCACGAGAGGACGATGTCCGAACGGTTCTTTACGGGCTCCTCGGCGTTTGCCGGGCAGGCTCCGAGGTCCGCTTCGGCTATCATCTCGAGGTCGTTGTCGAAGTCACCTATCGCTGCGAAGGTGAAGTCACTGAAACCGGGCAGCCTGCGGTATTCCGCCAGCGCCGAGCCCTTGCTCACGCCTTTCGGCAGCATTTCGTAGAAGATGTCCGCGGACTTGACGAAGCTCACGCTGTCTATACCGAGCTGCTGCACGAGCAGTTCAGCGTGTGGGATATCGTCCGGCGCCATTGAGAACAGCACCTTCAGCCAGCCGCCCTCGGGAATGTCGGGGAGGTCGGCGTAATCTGGTACTATATTGCACAGCCTTGTGTGGAGCTGCTGGTAATCGGTATTGCTGAAAACGTAGGTGCCGTCAGCGCGGAGCACTTCGCCGCCGAGCTCCGGCATCATCTCCATGATCTGCATAGCTATGGGCTTTGCTTTGGGAGGGAGCGGCTGCGTAAAGAGCGTCTCTCCCCTTGCGTAGTCGTGTATCGCTGCACCGTTGTACATGATAACGGGGTCAGGCAGTCCGATGATAGGACAAAATTGCGCAAAGGACTGTATGGTTCTGCCGGTCGCGACGGAGAAATGTCCGCCGAGCTCCCGGAAACGACGTATCGCCGCCATGTCGCGGTCGGTTATCTGCTTCTTGGAGTTGAGCAGCGTGCCGTCCATGTCGCTCAGCAGCATTACCTTTGTTATATCTTCAAACACACTGTCACCTCACATCTTTCCGAGCCGCCGCAGGACCGCCTGAAAGTACTCCGGCAGGTCGCTGGTGAACTCCATGTACTCGCCCGTCGAGGGGTGGATAAAGCCTATTTTACGGGCGTGGAGGCACTGTCCCTCCAGTCCCTTGAAGGGCTTTCCGTAGACGTCGTCCCCGAGGACGGGGTGCCCGATGTAGGCGAGGTGGACGCGGATCTGGTGGGTGCGCCCCGTTTCGAGCCGCAGCCGGACGTGGGCATAGCCGCCGTACTGCCGCAGCACCTCGTAGTGAGTGACGGCATTCCGCGAATTTTCGGTAGTTACGCACATTTTCTTGCGGTCGGTCTTGTGGCGTCCGATTGGCGCGTCGATAGTACCGCTCGGCTCCCTGAAGGCTCCCACCGCGACCGCCTCGTACTCGCGCGTGAAGCTGTGCGCCTTTATCTGCTCGGCGAGGCGGAGGTGCGCTGCGTCGGTCTTCGCGACGATGAGCAGCCCGCTCGTGTTCTTGTCGATACGGTGGACGATACCGGGTCTGATGACCCCGTTTATCCCCGATAATCCGCCCTCGCAGTGGTGCAGGAGAGCGTTCACGAGGGTGCCTGTGCGGTTGCCGTGCGCCGGGTGGACGACCATGCCCTTGGGCTTGTTCACGACGAGGAGGTCGGCGTCCTCGTAGACGATGTCGAGCGGGATATCCTCCGGGAGCGCGTCCATGGGCTCGGGGTCGGGTATCTCCGTCTGCACCTCGTCGTGCGCACGGAGCTTGTAGTTCTTCGCGGCTGCCGTGCCGTTCACGAGCACTGCTCCCCTCTCGATGAGGTTCTGCACCGCCGAGCGGGTCAGCTCCGCAATATTGTCCGAAATATATTTATCAAGACGTGTCCCGGAATCCTCCGGGGCTGCGGTAAGAGTAACGGTCTCACTCATCGGAAGCAGCCTTTACAGCCTCCGCCTCCTTCGCCTTCTGGATCTTCGGCTCAATGAAGATGCAGTAGATGATCAGCAGCGCCATTCCCACCGTCACGCAGATGTCGGCGAAGTTGAATATCGCGAACCTGAACAGCTTTATCTCGAACATATCCACCACGTAGCCCTGACGGTAACGGTCGATGATGTTCCCGATGCCGCCCGCAAAGACCAGCGTCGCCGATATGGTGAGCAGTCTTGAGCGTTTTCTCGTCATTACGATGAATACCGCAAGCGCGATCATGGCGAGCGTCGTGAAGCCTACGAGGAACCAGCGCTGTCCGGACATACTCCCGAAAAGGGCGCCGTCGTTCTCGAGGTAGGTGAGGTCGAGTATCCTGAATTTCCCGAAATGTATGAACTCCATGCTGCCCTTCGGCTGGAGCGTATGCACTGCCCAGTACTTTATAAGCTGGTCCGCGCCGACGAGCACTGCTGTGAATATCAGTAAAAGTATTAGTACAGCCACAGTTTTTCCTTTCAATAAATACGCCTGCCGCCACTCCCGGCAGCAGGCAATATTGTCCTAAATTTACGTCTCGATCGCGATCGTGCAGCGCTCGCAGAGCGTGGGGTGGGTGTGGTTCGTGCCGACGTACTTAGAGTAGCACCAGCAGCGCTCACACTTCTCGCCCTCTGCCTTCGATACCTCGAATGAGGTCTCGCCCTCGCCCTTTACGACCTCGACTGCCGATACGATGAGTATCTCTGCAAGGTGGTCGGAGATCGCGCAGCAGCGGTCGTAGTCGTCCGCGGAAGCCTTGACGGTTATCTTTGCCTCGAGCGACTTGCCGATGAGCTTGGCGTTTCTTGCCTCCTCGAGTGCCTTGTTCGCTGACTCGCGGGCGGAGTAGATGAAGCTCCACTTGTCCACGAACTCGGGGGAGAAGGTCATGCCGCTCTTCTCGGGCATCTGGTTGAGGAAGACGCTCTCTGTGTCGTCCCCGGAGGTGTGAGGCATGAAGCTCCATATCTCCTCGGCTGTGAACGAGATGATAGGTGCGGCAAGCCTTGCAAGTGCGCTCAGTATGCGGTACATAGCCGTCTGAGCCGCGCGGCGGAGGACTGATGTCTCCTTCTCGCAGTAAAGTCTGTCCTTGATGATGTCGAGGTAGAAGTTGGACATATCTATTACGCAGAAATTATGTATCGCGTGGAATGCGATGTGGAAGTCGAAGGTCTCGTAGCCCTCCTTCACCTTGTCGATGAGGGCGTCGAGGCGCATGAGCGCCCATTTATCGAGCTCTGTGAGCTGATCGTCGGATACGGAGTCCCTGTCGGGGTCAAAGCCTGCGCCGTTGCCGAGGTTTCCGAGAATGAAGCGCGCGGTGTTGCGTATCTTCTTGTAGGCGTCGGAGAGCTGGCTGAGGATAGGCTTCGACACTCTGATATCGCTGTGATAGTCGGAGGAAGCCACCCACAGACGCAGGATATCCGCGCCGTACTGGTCGGTTATCTCGCTCGGGTCGATACCGTTTCCGAGGGACTTATGCATGGTCTTGCCCTCGCCGTCAACTACCCAGCCGTGGGTGCAGACAGCCTTGTAGGGAGCGGTGCCCTTGTATACTACCGACGTGAGGAGCGACGACTGGAACCAGCCTCTGTACTGGTCTGCGCCCTCGAGGTAGAGGTCAGCCGGCCACGACAGGCAGTCGTACTGATCCATTACGGAAGTGTGCGACACGCCGCTGTCGAACCATACGTCCATGATGTCGAATTCCTTGGTGAATTCACCGCAGCCGCACTCACACTTCACGGAGGCAGGAATGAACTCGGATACCTCGCGGGTCCACCATGAGTCGCTGCCTTCCTTACGGAAGAGGTCGGCGATAGCCTTGATCGTCACGTCGTTCACGATCGGCTTGCCGCAGTCCTTGCAGTAGACGATCGGGATCGGTACGCCCCATGTTCTCTGACGGGAGATGCACCAGTCGCTGCGGTCGCGGACCATGCCCTTGATACGGTCCTCGCCCCACTCGGGGATCCACTGTACGTCCTCGATAGCCTTTATTGCCTCGTCCTTGAAGCCGTTCACCGAGCAGAACCACTGCTCAGTTGCGCGGTAGATGATGGGGCTGTTGCAGCGCCAGCAGTGCGGGTACTGGTGGACGATCTTCTGTATCGCGAGCAGTGCGCCGAGCTCCTCGAGCTTTGCGGCGATAGCCTTGTTCGCGGTATCTGTGTCCATACCCTCGAACTCGCCTGCTTCGGCGGTCTGTCTGCCCTTTGCGTCAACGCATACGAGTATGCCGATGTCGTCGTAGTTCTTGCACACCTCAAAGTCCTCGACACCGTAGCCGGGAGCGGTATGAACGCAGCCCGTACCGGATTCGAGTGTGACGTGGTCTCCGACGATTATCGGGGACGGACGGTCATACAGGGGGTGCTTGGTCTTCATTCCCTCGAGCTCTGCGCCGGTGAAGATATGGTCTGTGGTATAGTCAGTGATACCGGCAGTCTCCATTGTGGTGCGCACGAGCTCCTCTGCCATGACGTAGTACTCGTCACCGACGTGAACGAGGGTGTAGTTGTACTCAGGTCCGAGGCAGATAGCGAGGTTTCCGGGGATAGTCCATGTCGTAGTCGTCCAGATCACGAAGTATATCTTTGAAAGATCGAGACCGAGGGCTGTGAAGATGCCCTTGTCATCGGTCACGTTGAACTTTACATAAATGGAGTGGCACGGGTCGTTGGAGTACTCTATCTCAGCCTCCGCGAGGGCGGTATTGCAGTCGGGGCACCAGTAAACGGGCTTGAGTCCCTTGTACATATAGCCCTTCTTTGCCATTTCGCCGAACACCTCGACCTGACGCGCCTCGAACTCAGGCTTCAGGGTGAGGTAGGGGTCGTCGTAGTCGCCGAGGGAGCCCATTCTCTTGAAGCCCTTCATCTGGTTCGCGACCTGCGTGAGGGCGTATTCGCGGCAGTGCTTACGGAGCTCCGTGGGCGGGATAGCGCCGTTCTCGACGCCGATAGCCTTCATCGCCTTGAGCTCGATAGGCAGTCCGTGGGTGTCCCAGCCGGGGACGTATGGAGCACAGAATCCGCTCATATTCTTGTACTTGACGATGAAATCCTTGAGGGACTTGTTAAGGGCATGACCAAGGTGTATCTCGCCGTTGGCGTAGGGAGGTCCGTCGTGGAGAATGTAGGACGGCTTGCCCTTGTTCTTCTCGATCATCTTGTAGTAAAGTCTCTCGCTCTCCCACTTCGCGAGCGTTTCGGGCTCTCTCTTGGGGAGATTTCCTCTCATCGGGAATTCTGTCTGCGGTAGGTTAAGAGTGCTGTTGTAATCCTGTGCCATATACTTCGATCTCCGGCGGCTCGCCGGAAATCCTCCTTTCAACGTAATTCAGACGGCTCTGTCACCGTGCTCATTCTTCCTCGGCAGCTACAGCCGCAGCGATCTCCTCGGCTGTCTCAGCCTCGGCGTACTCCTCTGCGTCGTCAACGGTCTCGGGCATGGAGGAAATGAGCTCAAGGTGGGTCTTGTACATATCGAACAGGCTCTTCTTGAAGTCAGCTACCTGCTGCTGAGCCTCGATGAGAGCTTCCTTCTCCTTTGCGATCTCAAGGCGGTTCTTCTCCATGTTCTCAGCGTGCTGGCGCACTGCCTCGTCCTCGAGGGCTGCTGCCTTCTCCTGAGCCTCTGCAAGGATCTGCTCTGCCTTCTCGTTGGCTTCCGCGATCACCTGATGTCCCTGCTTCTGAGCGCCGAGGAGGGCGTCCTTGAGGGCTTCCTCGTCCTTCATGTACTCGCGTACCTTGTCGGCAAGGATCTGGATCTTGTTGTTCGTCTCTGCGCGCTCGCGCTCCATTTCGTCGAGCTCTGCCTCGAGCTGGCTGAGGAATTCGTCGATCTCCTCCTGCTTGTAGCCGAATGCAGCCTTCTCGAATCTCTTATTTCTGACGTCCTTTGAAGTTATCATGTTTCTTCACCTCTAAATATATTTACGCATTTCTATGTGTATGCGGCCTTTCTTGGTAAGACCGTTGATACCGGATAAAATGAACCTCCCGTATCCTCTTACGGACAGGATATCTCCCACGCGGAGCTCGCGGGACACTGATGTGACGGTGAAATGGTCTACATCGACCCGTTCCGAGCGGATAAGCGCTGCCGACTTGTCGCGGCTGAGACCGCAGGCAAGCCCTACCACGCAGTCGAGCCGCAGCGATGCGACCGTTCCGCTGATCTCCATATACTCCTGCTCTGCATCGAGGCAGAACTCTCTGCCGCCGGATACCTCCACGCCGACCCTGCCTACCTTCGATACCGATGTGAGTATCGCCTTCGCGGCAGTTTCAGTGACAAAGACCTGCGCAATGCCTTCGTCGGTGACGATATCCCCTACGGCTTCGCGCTTCAGCCCGAGTGCCATGAGCGAGCCAAGGAAATCCCTGTGGGTGAGCTTATCCTCCCTGCGGAACGTGAACGTCACGCACTCCATCGGGAAGTCCTCCATGACGGTGTCACGGAGATATTCGGGGTAGACCGCGAGCATCTTCCTCCTCGCCTCCGGGAAGCCGCCCCACAGCGTGAACAGCTTGTCCCCTGCGCTCCTGCGCAGGTACTGCTCCGCGAGCGCGGACTGCCTTTCATCGAGGAAACGGGAGAACGCTGCACAGCCGCTGCGCTCGGCGCGGTCGAGCAGGTCTCCCAGTCTCGCGTAAAATAGCTTTTCCTCTGACGGGTCCATCAGATGAACACGCCGTTGTTCTCAAGCTCGCCTACAAGGTCCTCGCCGATGAAGCCGACGTTGTAGGGAGTGATGATGTATGTCAGGTTCGCAACAGGCTTGAGGCTGCCGCCGTTTGCATATGCAACGCCCACGAGGAAGTCGATGATGCGGCGCTTGTTCTCGGGGGAAGCGGTCTCAAGGTTGAGAACTACTGTTTTCTTTGCGATAAGATGATCAGCGATCTGCTTTGCGTCCGTGAAAGCCGAGGGCTTTACGAGTACTACCTGGAGCTGGGCAGTGGTCTGGATATTCACTACCTTGTTCCTTCTGCCGCCGCTTACGCTCTCGCTGCCCGAGGGCTCGTCGCTGTCGAAGGAAGCACGCTCACTGTGGCGTACCGGAACGTCGTCCTGATCCATGTCGTCGTCCTCTGCCGGAAAGAAGTATTCCTTGATGTTCTCAAAAAGTTTCATTTTTTACTCCGTTCTCCGCACGTTTTTATTTATTTATCTTGACGCAGCTCGTGTACGGACCGTGCTGCGCTGCATTTAACGGGGACCTCCCCGCTTGGGACTGGGTAAAAAAGCCGGGACAGGCTGTCACTTATACACCCTCTCGCCGAAGAGCCCCGAGCCGATCCTTACGAGGTTCGAGCCATGCCTTACGGCGTCGGCGTAGTCGTGGGTCATGCCCATGGAGAGCACGTCCATCGCTATGCCCGATGTTTCCCTGACTTTGTTGTAGAGCTCCTCCATGCGCCCGAGGAAGATGTCCCCCTGCGCCGGCGGCGGTATGGTCATAAGTCCTCTTATCCGCACGCCCGGGAGCTCGCTGAGCCGGGTGAGCAGTCCACTGAGTCCTTCAGGCGCTATGCCGCTCTTGGACTCCTCTCCGCCGATGTTCACCTCGCACAGGATATCCATGACCCTGCCGTTCTTCACGGCGAGCCGGCTTATCTCCTGCCCGAGCTTCAGGCTGTCTACGGACTGTATCATCGTCATGTCATTTATGATGTATTTGACCTTGTTGGTCTGGAGGTGGCCGATGAAGTGGACCTCGGCGCGCTTGTCGTAGCTTTCCGCCTTGGAGAGGTACTCCTGCACGCGGTTCTCGCCGAGAAGATCTATGCCGAGCTCCACCGCGCGGTTGACGAGCTCCGGGGCGACGGTCTTGGTGACTGCCATTATCCTCACTGTTTCGTCTTTTCTGCGGTATTTAGCCACTGCGTCCGCGACGTTCGCGCGTATCACACGCAGGTTTTCGTCTACACGGCTAAGCTCCATATCAATCAGCACCTTCGATCATTATGTCGTCATACAGCGCAAGATAGCCGGGGTCGGCATCGTGCACCGCCGAGAGGACGTAGTCGCCGCCCTCGTAGATGACGTCTATTTTCTTGAACTCCACCTGCTCGCCCTTCTGGACGTAGACGCCCTTCTGGGTGACGGTGGTCACTCCGCCCGCTTCCCCGGGGGAGCCGGTCTGTATCTCTGCGAAGCGTATCGCCTCACGGGGGACCCTGAGACCGCTGTAATCTCCCTTTATTATCTCGACAGTCGCCGCACGGTGCTGCACGAGGTCGTAGTTGAACTGGCTGCACCAGAGCACGATTATACTCTGCTTCTGGTCGCCGTCATCGCGTATCTCCGTGATCTCCGCATCGAAGGTCTCGGCAGACGATTCAAACCTCAGCCTGACCTCCTCACCTACGGAATACTCCAGTCCGGAGTTGTCCACTATGCCGGCAAAGTACCAGCCGTAGCCGTCTATGAGCTTCCCGACGACGGTGCTGCTCTCCTGACGGCTGTCCTTTACGCTGTTTATCTGCTCTGCGGTCAGGTCGGGGAGCGAGGCGCACGTGAGGACCTTCTCGTAGCCGTCGCTGTAGCTTACGAAGTAGGCTGAGCGCGGGGACTTCTTGACCTCTACGGGCTGTGCCGAGCTCATCCTGAGCTTTGCGAGCTCTGCTTCTATCTCAGCGATCTGGGAGTTGAAGTCGCTGACCTCGTCGGTGACTATCTGGTAGGTACTGAGCTGGACGACGAGTCCCTCCGCCTCTGAGGCGATGGAGCTGTAGTCCCTGCGGTCGCGGCAGGCTATCAGGCTGCGGTAGCCGTCGCGTATGCTCTCCGAGAGAGATGTGGGCTGGGCAGACTCAAGCGTGCCGGGGTTCTGTATCTTCTTCAGCAGTGCGAGCCGCTTCTCAAGAGCTTCTATCTGGCGGTTAAGGGCGATCTGGCTGTCGGAGGAATAGACCTCCGCGATGACCGTCCCGCTGCCGAGCTTGCCGCCGTCGGCGACACAGTAGCTCAGGACGCCGCTGCCGCTGTAGGTGACGACCTCCTCGTCACGGACGAAGATGCCCTTGACCTCCTTTGACTGCGTTGCCTCTGCCATGAGCGCGACCTCTGTGGAGCTGTCCCTGTTGCGGAAATTGTACACGATACTCACGAAGATGACTATGAATAGTATCAGCACGGTATCGCGCAGTATCCTGACGGGCAGGCTCGCTTCAGATCTGATCAGGCGCATTTATATCACCGCTCAGTCGTTCTTCTCGGAGGCGTCGAGGATAGATACCGCTCTTGCGGGGATTATCGTTGAGATAGCGTGCTTATATACGAGCTGCTGCTTGCCGTCGCAGTCAAAAATAGCGACGTAGCTGTCAAATCCTCTTACCATGCCCTTGAACTGGAAGCCGTTGGTAAGTATGATCGTTACCATGATCCTGTCCTTTCTGCACTGGTTGAGGAACACGTCCTGCAAATTGATAGCCTTGTTCATACACATTACTCCATTCTATATTGATTTTGTTGTCCGTGTGAACAGAAAAAAGTTACACACAAAACATTATAACACACATTTACCGATAATGCAACAGTCCGGGGGCAAAAATTTTCGCTTACGGCAAATTTTGCCGCGGAACAGGTCGATTTTTGTCATATGCCCCATGCCTGAGCCACTGTCTCTGCCGCTTTTTCGGGCAGGAACGACGTATCCCCGCCCGCGGGGACGGTCAGCCAGTGTATCGCCTCATTGCGGCGGAGCCACGTCAGTTGGCGCTTGGCGTAGCGGCGGGTGCTCTGTTTTATGCGGTCTATGCACTCTTCAAGGAGAGCTGTGCCCTCAAAATAGGGTATGAGCTCCTTGTAGCCGATGGCGTTCGCTGCCGTTGCCATGCCGCTCCTGCGCCAGAGCTCCTCCGCCTCCGCGACGAGCCCGCGCTCGACCATTATGTCCACTCTGCGGTCGGTGCGGGCGTAGAGCTCCGCTCTGTCCTCGAAGTTTATGCCTATTATCAGGGGCTCGTAGGGACATTCGCCGAGGCGGCTCTCTGCCTTCAGCTCGCTGAACGTCCTGCCCGTCACATGGCTGACCTCGAGCGCGCGCACCACGCGGATAACGTTGTTAGGGTGTATCGACGCAGCTGCCTCAGGATCGGTCTCCGCGAGCATTGCGTGGAGTGCCTCGCAGCCCTGTGCTTCGGCGAGCTTATACATCTGAGCGCGGTACTCCTCGTCGCTGCCGCCCTCTGCGGCGAACCGGACGTTCCCGAGGAGGGAGTCCACGTAAAGTCCCGTGCCGCCGACTACCACCGGCAGCTTCCCGCGGGAGCTGATCTCGCGTATCCTCTCCCCGGCGAGGGCGACGTAGTCCGCAACGCTGAACGAGGTGTCCATGTCCAGCACGCCGATGAGGTGGTGGGGTATGCCCTGCATCTCCGCCTCCGACGGCTTCGCGGACGCGATGTCCAGCCCCTTGTATATCTGCATGGAATCGGCGGAGATGACCTCCCCGCCGTACCTTTTGCAAAGCTCTATGCCGAGCCCGGTCTTCCCGGACGCCGTCGGTCCGACGACTGCCAGCACGCGCAGCTTACTGTTTTTCATTCTTTTTCTCCTGTTCCAGCCTGTCCAGACGCTTTTTCAGGTGACGGCAGGACACTGCCGCTATCGCTATGCACACCGCCGCTCCGACGATCAGTACGATCGCGAGTATCACATAAGCCGCTTCGATCACCTCATATAAGCCGCTGTAGTGCGACAGGCAGCCCTCATACGCCGCGGTCATCGCCTTCTCCGCGCAGCTCTGCGTCTTCCTCTGTCTCTTCCGTCACGCCGGTCTCCTCGCCGCTGATCCAGCCGTACAGCGAGGTTATGCTCTTAGCGCAGACTGACGCTGCCAGCACTCCCGGCACGAATACAAGCGCAAAAAGCACTGCCGCTCTGACACAGCGGTTACGGCTCTTCGCGATGTGCGGCTTCCTGATGAACAGGATCATCACCAGCACGAATGTCAGTACAAATCCTATGAGGAACCTTGCCAGTATCCCCCTCATCTCTGAGTCCATGATATCCTCCAGATAATTATGTCAGTTACGCCCGAACTGGTGGGCGATATTGCTCTTAGTCATCGTGAACATGACAGGTCTGCCGTGGGGACAGTGCCTGATACGCTCGTCGTTATAGACCTGCTCCACGAGCGATTGCAGCTCGGGCAGGCTGTTTTTGTCGTTCGCCCTTATCGCGGACTTACAAGCTACAGTATGCAGCATATCGTCTAAAATATGCGACTGCGGGTCGTGGCGGTAATTCCGCAGGTTCGTCGCTATCTCCGAGACGATCTCCTCGAGGTCGAGGTCCGTCACGAAGGTCGGCACGGCTGTCGCGGTCACGCAGGGACGGTCGGCGAGGTCGAACGTGAAGCCGAGGTCGCTCAGCAGCTCGAGGTTGTCCTCTATCGCGCTGAACTCGTCCGCGGTGAGCAGCACCTTCACTCCCGTCAGCAGCGACTGGCTGTACTGCCGGCAGTTGCGGCTCTTCAGTCTCTCGAAGATGATGCGCTCGTGGGCGGCGTGCTTGTCCACCATGACGACGGTGTCGCCTATCTCCGCGATGACGTACAGTCCGAATGCCTCGCCGATGACCTTTATCTTCGGCTTCTCCGTCCACACGGACTGCGGCTTTTCGGGCTCCTTTGCGGGCTCGGGCGTTTTCGCGAAGGACTTCTCGCTGATGTAGCTGAAGCCCTTTATCGGGGAGGGAGCTTCCTCCCTGACGGGCTCCGGGGCAGATCTGACCGGCTCCGGGGTCGGTGCGGGAGCTGTGAACGCCGCAGGAGCGGGCTTTTCAGGCTCGGGAACGTGTACAGGCTGAACGTCCGGGACGGTCTGTGCGGCGGTCGGCGCGGGAGCGGGAGCGGATATGGGGGCTTCCGGCTGTTTTCCGGCGTTCATGGCGAGCTCGGTCTTCTCGATCTCGCTCACCGGTGTGAACATGAACTCCTGCTGCTGGAGCTCGGTCACCTCCGGGACGGGCTTCGTCCAGTCGGTCTTCGGCTTGAGCTCGAATTCGTATATCAGACCGTCCTTCATCAGGGCGTCCTTTATCGCGAAATATATGGCGTCGGAGACCGTTTTTTCCTCCGTGAAGCGCACCTCCGCCTTCGTCGGGTGGATATTGACGTCCATTGCGGCGGGCGGGAGGTCTATCATCAGGACGCACGCGGGGAATTTTCCCGTCATTATCATGTTCGTGTAGGCGCTCTCCAGCGCGACCGAGCACAGGCGCGAGCGGACGTAGCGCCCGTTCACGAAGAAGTTCTGGAAGGAGCGGTTGGTCTTCGAGTAGAGCGGCTTGACCGTGAATCCGCTCACCTTCACGCCGTGGTACTCGTAGTCCACGGGGATAAGGTCGCGGGCGAAGTCGCGTCCGTAGACGGCGTAAACGGCTGAGAACAGCTCGCCGTCGCCGCTCGAGGTGAACTCCGTGCGGTTGTCCCTGATGAGCCTGAACGACACTCCCGGGTGCGACATCGTGATCTTCTGCATTATCTGGCTGACCGCGTTCGCTTCGGTGACGTCCTTTTTCATGAACTTCTGGCGCGCGGGAACGTTGTAGAAGAGGTCGCGGATAATTATGGTCGTGCCGTCCGGACAGCCGCCCTGCTCGTGCAGGGTCTCCACACTGCCCTCGATGTTGTAGAGGGTGCCGTAGGTCTCGCCGCGGAGCTTTGTCATGACCTCCACGCGCGATACCGCTGCGACCGACGCGAGCGCCTCGCCGCGGAAGCCGAGCGTGCAGATGTTGTCGAGGTCGTCCTTCGAGACTATCTTGCTAGTCGCATGGCGCAGGAATGCCGTCGGGACGTCGCTGAAAGCCATTCCGCAGCCGTCGTCGGTCACGCGCATATAGGTGGAGCCGCCGTTCTTTATCTCGACGGTGATGTGCTCCGCGCCCGAATCTATGGAATTTTCCACAAGCTCCTTGATGACCGAGGAGGGTCTCTCGATGACCTCTCCCGCGGCTATGAGCTCGGATATCTCCTTGCTCAGTACGTTTATCTGCGGCATTTTCTTCCTCCGTTCAGATGCCAAGTATCTTGAAGCAGTCTGCCTTTTCAAAGGCGTCGGCTGCCCATTCGGCGAGCTCTGCGGCTATCTCCGCGGCTTCGCCCTCTGCGTTCTGCGTGACGTGCTCCCATTCCTCCGGAAGGACGTCCGTCTCGCCGTAATAGTCATAGTCCCCTACGTTCTCGCGCAGGAGCTTTTTAAGTCCGGAGCCGGTCAGCAGTTCATCGCTCAGGTACAGCGAATCCTCGCCCCAGAAGCGCTCGTCCCACTCTCCGCTCACGAATTCGTGCCAGAGCGTGCCCTTGCCTTCTATCTGGTCCTTTGTGCAGAAATATCTCATGTCACGCACCGCCTTCCATTGCCGAGAGCATATCCCTCAGCAGCTCGCGGCATTCGCCGTCCGAGAGCTCGTCGATGTTGGTCTTTTCGAGCATATTCAGCGCTGCCTCGCGTCCCTGTCCCGTGAAGCTCATCTGGCCGGTATCCGCAGTGACCGTCACCCTCTCGGAGGCGTGCGAGCGCTCCATTTCTTCAAGGAGCTCCCTCGCGCGCGCGACCACCTTGGGCGGAAGTCCCGCCAGCTTGGCGACGTCAACGCCGTAGCTCTCGTCCACGCCGCCCCGCACTATCTTGCGCAGGAATCGTATCGTGCCGCCGTGCTTGTTCACGGCGATGCTGTAGTTCTTCACGCCCTCGAGCTCGTTCTCGAGCCCGATGAGCTCATGGTAATGCGTCGCGAAAAGCGTCTTGCAGCCGAGCTTTCGCGACGAGCAGATGTGCTCCGCGACCGCGCGTGCTATGCTCACGCCGTCAAAGGTGGACGTGCCGCGTCCGACCTCGTCGAGTATCACGAGGCTGTCCGGGGTGGCGTTTTTGAGGATATCCGAGACCTCGCTCATCTCGACCATGAACGTGGACTGTCCGGCTGTAAGGTCGTCGGACGCGCCGACGCGGGTGAATATCTTGTCCACAACGGATATTTTTGCTGAGTCAGCCGGCACGAACGAGCCTATCTGCGCCATGAGAACTATCAGCGCAGTCTGGCGCATATAGGTCGATTTACCGGACATATTCGGTCCTGTGATTATCGACATCCGGTTCGACTTCATGTCCATGTAGACGTCGTTCGGGACGAACATCTCCTCGGTCAGCATGAGCTCGACCACAGGGTGTCTTCCCGCCTTTATGTCGATCGAGCCGTCGAGTGATATATCAGGCTTTACATACTGGTTGCGCAGCGCGACCTCCGCGAACGAGCACAGCACGTCCACTGCCGCGACTGACGAGGCAGTCTTCTGCACGCTCTCGAGCTTTGTCGCGAGGAAGTCCCTGACCTCCGCGAAGATGTCCGCTTCAAGCATGAGCGCCTTGTCCTTGGCGCCGAGTATCGAATTTTCGGCGTTTTTCAGCTCCTCGGTGATGAAGCGCTCGGCGTTGGCGAGGGTCTGCTTGCGTATCCAGCCCTCTGGGATAAGGTCGTAGTAGGAGCGGGTGACCTCAAGGTAGTAGCCGAACACGCGGTTATAGCCTATTTTCAGGTTCTTTATGCCGGTCGAGTCCTTCTCGCGCTGCTCGATCTCGGTGATGATGTCGCGCCCGTGGTTCATGATGTGGCGCAGTCCGTCGAGCTCCTCGTTGAAGCCCTCCTTTATCACGCCGCCGTCCTTCACGGTGATGGGCGGCTCGTCCATTATCGCGTTCTCGACAAGGCGGACGATGTCCTCAAGCGTCGAAATATCGGCGTTCAGCTTCGCAAGGAGCTTTGAGCCGCCCAGCTTGCTCAGCTCCTCCTTTATCATCGGGAGCTGCATCGCCGTCGCGGAAAGGGATTTCAGGTCGCGCGGGCTGGCACTCTTGTACATGACCTTCGTCATCAGGCGCTCAAGGTCGTAGACCCGCTCGAGCAGCGCTGAGATGTCGGACAGCACCACGCTTTTGCGCGTGAGGGCTTCCACCGCGTCGAGCCTTTCGATTATCCTTGCGGGGCTCTTGAGGGGCTGCTCGATCCAGTTTTTCAGCATTCGTCTGCCCATTGAGGTCTTGGTCGAATCGAGCACCCACAGCAGCGAGCCCTTCTTCTCCTTGCTGCGCAGGGTCTCGGTGAGCTCAAGATTTCGCCTTGCATTGAGGTCGAGCCCCATGAACTGCTCGCCGTTGAGGAGGGTCAGCTCCGTGAAGCGCGAGACCGAGGTCTTCTGCGTGTCGGTGATGTAGTCGAAAAGCCCGCACAGGGCGGCGCAGTCAGCTCCGCTCTCCGATACGCCGAGCACGCGGATATCCTCCGCGCCGAACACCGCCGCAGTCTCTCCCCTTTTCTGCTCCGGGGAGAAGCTCTCCGCGTCACGCAGGGTGACTGCGCAGCTCAGGCGGGTCTTGATGAAGTCTGCGACGTTTTTCAGCGAAAGGAAGCTCTCCGGGAAGATCACCTCCGCCGGCTGACAGCGGGAGAGCTCGTTTATCACGCCTGCCTCGAGCTCCTTGCCCTCAAAGGCGCACAGAGCTGCCTCTCCGGTCGATATATCGGCAGATGCGACCGCGCAGGTCTTGTCAGTTTCGTCGTAGAAGATACTGCAAATGTAGTTGTTGCGCCCGTCGTCGAGCATGGAGCTCTCCGTGAGCGTTCCGGGCGTAACTACGCGGATAACGTCGCGGACGACGATACCCTTGGTCTCGGCTGGATCAGTGAGCTGCTCGCAGACTGCGACCCTGAAGCCGAGGTCGATGAGCCGCTTGATGTACATATCCGCGGCGTGGTACGGGACTCCGCACATGGGCGCGCGCTCCTCGAGACCGCAGTCCCTGCCTGTGAGCGTGAGCTCGAGCGCCTTCGACACCGTAACTGCGTCGTCGAAGAACATCTCATAGAAGTCTCCCAGACGGAAGAACAGCACGCAGCCGGGGTACTTGTCCTTGACCTCGAAATACTGCTGCATCATCGGGGATATTTTGCTTCTGTCGATCTCCATGTACGTCACCTCCGTTCAGAATAAGTCATATCAGCCGCAGCCGCCGCAGGTAGCGCAGCTTCCCGTGCAGCCGGTGCTCGGCTCGCAGGTGTCGGGATCCTCGCCGTTCGCGCACATCGAGATTATCTGGTTGATGTTGTTCACAAGGCTCTCGAGAGCGTTCTGTGCGGCGTTGAACACTACCATGTTCTTGTTCGCCATGATCTTGGCGTAGGTGGACTTTATCCCCTCGTCGATCTCCTTGAGACGGTCTGCGTCCTTGTCGTCCTTGCTTATCTCGGCTGTCAGCTCCTCGCGGAGCTTCGTGAACCTCTCGATGTCTGCCTGGAGCTCCTTGTCCTCGTCGTTGACCTGCTTCGCAAGGTTGTAGGCGATGTATCGGTCGTCCTGCTGGAGAGCCTTTCCAAGGGCTCTCGTCATTTCCATTATATCCATATTTATCCTCCTGTGATCTTACTGTACGGTGTTCTCGCGCACCTCGGACTCGGTATAGATGCCGTCCGCGACGTTCGCTGCCGCGGTGCTGTCGAGCTCGTTGTCGTTTCCGAGCCATACAAAATGCTCGGCGCTGCGCTCATCGAGGGCTGCGTTGTATTCTTCCTCAGTGACGAGCTTGTCGTTTATCTTGTACTCGCGGTCAGCCTCGTTCTCTGCTGCGCCGCAGTTGTTGGAATACGTGAACACCCTCGCGAAGCGGAAGTCGCGCACCTCGTAGTCTCCGCCGTATTCGTAGCCCATGTGCATATCGTAGCTCAGCAGTATCTGCGGCTCGACATAGTAGGTCGTCCCGCCGTAGGTGCCGATAGTGCCTATGCTGCGCAGTCTGCCGTCGAATGTGTAGACAAGGACGCGGGCAGCGTGCGCCCAGCCCTCAGAGATGAACAGCTC
Source organism: Ruminococcus sp. (assembly GCA_017443395.1). Classification (GTDB taxonomy): domain Bacteria; phylum Bacillota; class Clostridia; order Oscillospirales; family Ruminococcaceae; genus Ruminococcus. The sequence continues at coordinate 29,299 of JAFRXR010000049.1, forward strand.
CGGTACGCCGTCGCCGGTGATATCATAGAGGGAGAAGGTCGGGTACATATCCTCATAGGTGCGGTTATCGGCTATCTGGGCGAGGTACTCGCTGTAGGTCTGCTCCCACGTCGAGGCGCCGTACAAAGCAAGCTCTATCTCGGCGATGTTTGCTCTGAACTCGCGTCCGAGAGTCTGCCTGCCGCCGTCGTACATAGCCACCAATTCGTCGTAGGTCTCCTGATCCACGCACTCGCCGTTGACGTAGACGTTGAAGAGCTCGCCGAGCTCGTTGTACTCGGTGCCGGTGGTCACGACTGTCACGAGCTCGCCGTCGTTCAGACCCATGTACGAATTGGTCGTTATCCTGACCGTCGTGTCGTAATCGCTGTTGACGAGCACCTTCTTATCCGGGATATAGTTGACA
>JAFRXR010000050.1 GCA_017443395.1 Ruminococcus sp.
TATCATGGAGTATATCAGACGCGCAGACAGCGCCCTCGAGGCTCTTGGCTACACAGAGCACTCCTTCGCGCACGTTGAAAGGGTCGCGGCGACGTCCAGCATGATACTCACTGAGCTCGGCTACGATGAGCGCACAGTTGAGCTCGCGCGGATAGCCTCGATAATGCACGACATCGGGAACGTCATCAACCGAATAGACCACGCGCAGAGCGGCGCCGTTATGGCGTTCCGTCTGCTCGACAACCTCAGTATGCCTGCGAACGAGATATGCTCAATAATCTCCGCTATCGGCAACCACGATGAGGGTACCGGTCAGCCGCTCGACGCTATCTCGGCGGCTATGATAATCGGCGACAAGACTGACGTCCGCCGCAGCAGGGTCCGCAACACGGACTTCCTCACGTTCGATATCCACGACCGCGTGAACTACGCCGTAGAGCACTCGGCAGTGACTGTGAGCGGGGATAAGTCCTCGATAATCCTTGAGCTCAAGATCGACACGGAGATATCCTCGGTGCTCGAGTACTTCGAGATCTTCATGGACCGTATGCTCATGTGCCGCAGGGCTTCACAGTTCCTCGGGACAAAGTTCGAGCTGATAGCAAACGACAGTAAAATACTCTAACGGAGGTATAAATATGAATTCAGCCTTTCCGCACCTTATTGACCTGAACGACTATCCCGTTGCGTGGTGGAAAAAAGTCGTGGAGCTCGGTGAGAGGATAAAGAACGACCCCGCGGCGTTTGCTCACGAGTGCGACGGCAAGATCATGGCGACGCTCTTCTATGAGCCGTCCACCCGCACGCAGATGTCCTTTCAGACCGCGATGATACGCCTCGGCGGACAGATAATCGGCTTCGATAATCCCGCAAATTCTTCCGTCGCAAAGGGCGAGACGATCAAGGACACCACCAAGATAGTCAGCAGCTATTCGGATATCCTCGTGATACGTCACCCCGTTGCCGGCGCTGCAAAGGCTGCCGCTCTGACGGCTGATTGCCCGGTCATAAATGCCGGAGACGGCGGACACCTCCACCCCACGCAGACCCTCACCGATCTGCTCACATTGAAAATTGAAAAGAAGAAGCTCTCCGGGCTGACTATCGGTATGTGCGGCGACCTCATCAACGGCAGGACCGTACATTCGCTCTGCAAGGCACTGAGTATGCTCGAGGACAATAAGTTCGTCTTCATATCCACCCCAGAGCTGAGGATGCCCGCGTACATAAAGGACATCATCAAAGCCAACGGCAGCTCATTCGAGGAGGTAGATACCCTCGAGGAGGCGATAGGCAGGCTCGATGTCCTCTACATGACCCGTATCCAGCAGGAGCGTTTCGCAAGTGAGGCGGATTACCTCGCGCAGAAGAATACATACGTCCTCGACAGGGCGAAAATGCTCGGTGCAAAGAAGGACATGATCGTCATGCATCCGCTCCCGAGAGTGGACGAGATCACTGTTGACGTGGACGACGATGAGCGTGCGATGTACTTCACGCAGGCAAAGTACGGCGTGTTCGTGCGTATGGCGCTGATAATGACCATGCTCTCCGAGAAAAAGCAGACTGAGCTCCTCAAGGGCAAGGTCTACGGGGGAGTGCGCTGCGGAAATCCGCGCTGCATCACCAACCACGAGGAGTACCTGCCCAAAAGCTTCCGTTCGAGCGGCGATCAGACCCTCCTCGAATGCGAGTTCTGCGATGAGAGAAAGCTGATATAACGAAAAAGGCAGGGGTGCTTAGCTCACGTTTCTTAACGAACAATAATATTTATGATATCTCCGAGGGAATAGCCCCTCGGAGATTTTATTTTTAAAGGGTTACGGTCTCACCATTCTCGGAAATCATTCTGTCAATCGCTATTGCCTTGTCGGGCATGAATGTGAAGTAGATGACTATGTGATTTCCGCAAGTCCTTGAATGCTTGACAGCCTTTTCGTATACCTCAATGCGCCAAATGAAGGCTTTCAGTATCTCTGGCGTGAGCTTGCGTATCTCCGTGTACTGCTTGGCATTGTTGATGAAGTCTCTGACACGCTTCTCGCGCACCTTCATCTCATCAAGCTGTGTGTCAAGAGCGATGAGCTTTGCTTTCAGCTCGGACTGTTCCTTCTCAAAGTTAGCAGAGAGGACATCATATCGCTCGTCAGTGAGCTTACCGTTAGACCTGTCCATGAAGAGAAGCTGTATAGCGTTGTCAAGCTGTGCGATCTTAGTCTCGTACTCGGCACGGAGCTTTTCGTTCTCCTTGAACTGCTTCTTCGCTTCAGCTTCGCCGTTAGCCATTGCCATGGCGTAGAACTCATCGGACTTGTCACGCGCATAGCTAACGACCTGTCTAAGATAGCGCAGCACAATACTGTCGAATACCTTTTCCCTTATATAATGTGCGGTGCAGTCTGTGACGCGGCTTTGATAGCCGCCGCACATATAGTTATTTTTCTTCGGATCGAGCGTTCGAGCTCGGTGAAGATACAGTTTAGAGCCGCACTCAGCGCAGTAGAGGTAACCAGCGTACTTATCGGTCTCGCCGAACTTGTCCGACTTTTTTCTGCCCTCATAGTGTTTCTGAACTACATCAAAGAGCTTTCGGCTGATTATACGATATCGCAATGTATTTTACCAAATTCTATAATGATAGGAAAGAAAATGGAATTACTGTTGAAAACCCGGAAAGTGTAGTATGTAAAGGTGATTTTTCAATAGACGAGGCATTGAAGACCATAAAACAGTATCCATTAGATATTTATCAAAAGACCAACACTGTTAAATACAATGCTAAGGATTTAACAGTTTCTATTGTTAAAGAGGTATGGGAACTTCTTACCGCAGATGAGAAAAAAGATATATTATCAATTTGTGATAAAAGAATCGAATCATATTATTCTAAACTCATCTGAAGCGTGTATATTATATTCGCTCCAATACCTCCATTAATAAACAAAAGATTCTAACAGCAACAAACCGCTTAGGAACAATCCTAAGCGGTTCTTGGAGCTTGTGACGGGACTCGAACCTGCGACTACGTGTTTGGACATAGAGGGAACAGTCGTTCCTCTATTGCCTTTACGCCGCATTTTTCGCGGTTCGACTCAAGTTTCCTACGAACTTATAGTATATTTCGACCTGCTGATAAGTATTGCCGTCAATTTCTTCCTTATGATGAACAAGTATCTTATCTATAAGCTCGTTGATTATTTCAGAATCCAGTTCTTTAATGTCAGTGTACTGGTCTATGATATTTGTAAACTTTTCAGTTTCATTGTTCTGGAATGAATACTTATTGAGCTCCTCTGTTGTCGTGGATACAGCTGTCATTAATTCATGCAGCTCTTTTTCAAATCTGTTGGACATCTGAACATAACGATCGTCGGGCAGCTTTCCAAGCGCATTGTCCTCATAGAGCTTGTTAAGCAGATGATTGAGTTCTTCGATTCTGTTCTGCGACTTTTTAAGTTCGTTTTTCAGCTGCGCTATCCTCTGACTGCTGATGCCGCTGCATTTGTTGTTAAGAAAAGCTATGAACTCGTCTTTGTTTTTGCGGTATGACTTCAGTACCCGTCGCATATCTTTAAGGACAATGTCATATATCACATCGTAGTTGATGTAATGCGATGCACAGTATTCCTTGCCGTGAGTTTTGTACAGCCAGCATGAGTAGGCTCCGTGGTATGTACCGTCGCGGCGTTTCTTTTGCGAGTAGGTGAGAGCGTGACCGCAGTCTGCGCAGTACAGATGTCCAGCGAATATCTGAAACTCTCCTGTTTTAGTCGCGCGGCGTTTTACGCTCATCATTCTGTGTGCATCGTCCCATAGCTCTTGTGAGATTATCGGCTCATGACAGTTCTCAACTATTATCCATTCCTCGCGCGGACAGAACACCTTCTTCTTGCTTTTCATAGATACATTTTTTCGCCTTCCGTAAACAAGCTTCCCGAGATAGA
>JAFRXR010000051.1 GCA_017443395.1 Ruminococcus sp.
CTTGTGGATGTCTTCTCTTTTTGGCATATTATTCTCCTGACCCGTACATAATGTACGTCATAAAATTTACCGTATAAGCATACACACACTTATTTAAACTACATTATAACACAAAAAGTGAAAGAATGCAAGTAAAAAATACACCCCTGAGCTATGAAAAAACAGGCAAAAACACAAAAACAAGGGACGATGTCCGCACCGTCCCTCGAATGATGTATTTACTTGCTCTGCATATACTTATCCATAGCAGCGGCAGCCTTCTTGCCGGCGCCCATTGCGAGGATAACTGTAGCTGCGCCTGTTACGGCGTCACCGCCTGCGTAAACGCCCTCCTTGGAGGTGAGACCGTCCTCGTCAGCGATGATACCGCCCCACTTCTGGGTGTCAAGTCCGGCAGTTGTGGACTTGATGAGCGGGTTCGGGGAAGTACCGATAGACATGATGACGCAGTCCGCCTCGATGTCGATGAAAGCGCCCTCTATCGGAACAGGCTTTGCTCTGCCGGAAGCATCGGGCTCGGAGAGCTCCATCTGCTGACACTTTACGCTCTTTACCCAGCCCTTGTCGGTAGACTCTATCTCAACGGGGTTGGTGAGGAACTTGAAGATGATGCCCTCCTCCTTGGCGTGCTCTACTTCCTCTGCACGCGCGGGGAGCTCAGCCTCTGTACGGCGGTAAACTATGTATACCTCAGCGCCGAGACGCTTTGCGCAGCGTGCTGCGTCCATAGCAACGTTTCCGCCGCCTACGATGACAGCCTTCGTTCCAGCCTTGATAGGTGTGGAGCTGCCCTCCTTATAAGCCTTCATGAGGTTGATACGGGTGAGGAACTCGTTAGCGGAGTAAACGCCGTTGAGGTTCTCGCCGGGGATATTCATGAATCTCGGCAGACCAGCGCCGGAGCCGATGAATACGCTCTCGAAGCCCTCGTTCTGCATGAGCTCGTCCACGGAGACAGTCTTTCCGACAACGGTATTGGTCTCTACCTTTACGCCGAGAGCCTTCAGACCCTCGATCTCCTTTTGAACGATAGACTTGGGGAGTCTGAACTCGGGGATACCGTAGGAGAGAACGCCGCCTGCAACGTGCAGAGCCTCGAATACAGTAACGTCATAACCCTTCTTTGCGAGGTCTCCAGCACAGGCAAGTCCGGAGGGACCGGAGCCGATGATAGCTGCCTTGTGACCGTTCTTAGCGGGGACTTCAACGGCTGCTGCGGGCTGAGCGTTGTGCCAGTCGGCAACGAATCTCTCAAGACGTCCGATAGCGACAGGCTCGCCCTTGATGCCTCTTACGCACTTGCTCTCGCACTGTGTCTCCTGCGGACATACTCTTCCGCAGACAGCCGGGAGCGAGCTGGACTGTGTTATCACCTTGTATGCGCCCGCGAAGTCGCCCTCTGCGACCCTTGCGATGAATGCGGGGATATCTATCTGCACGGGACAGCCTGTCGAACAGGGCTTGTTCTTGCAGCTGAGGCAGCGCTTAGCCTCGTCGATAGCCTGCTCCTCGGTATATCCGAGAGCTACCTCGCTGAAATTCTTGTTTCTTACGTCGGGAGCCTGAACGGGCATCTCGTTGCGTACTAAAGACATATTAGGCATTTCACTTTACCTCCTTGCTGAACAGATTGCAAGTCTCCTCGTGAGCGTGACGCTCGAAGTCCCTGTACATCGCGCCGCGTGCCATAGCCTCGTCGAAGTCGATGAGGTGACCGTCGAACTCAGGACCGTCAACGCACGCGAACTTGGTCTGACCGCCTAC
>JAFRXR010000052.1 GCA_017443395.1 Ruminococcus sp.
CGACCTTTTGGTCGAAAAAAGAGTTAGTGATATTATTGCAGAGGGTCCACCCGTTCCCTTTCCGAACACGGAAGTTAAGCTCATTCGCGTTGAAGATACTTGGTTGGCGACGACCCGGGAAATTAGATCAGCGCCGGCACTTTCATTGATCGGAAGCTTCCCAGCTTCCGATCAATTCTGTAAGGGCCATTAGCTCAGTTGGTTAGAGCAACCGGCTCATAACCGGTTGGTCTGGGGTTCGAGTCCCTAATGGCCCACCATCGTTCAGGATCGCGTTTCACGTATTGTGGAACGCGATTTTTTTCGGGCGTGCATTGATTTAAATAATACAGCTTATACAGTTCAACTCGCTCCACGCAATGTGGAGCGTTTTCTGCATAAAACATAAATCCTCTGTAAAAATCATTCCCCACCCAGGGATCTTTTTATTTAAGGATTGTTTAATAATCTCTGTGGTAGAATGGATACAACGAAAGGAGATGCGCCGAATGTATCTGCACATTTTAAAGAAAGACCTCAAACGAAAAAAGACCATGAACTGCATAATTCTGTTGTTCGTGATCCTCTCGACGATGTTTTTTGCGTCGAGCGTCAACAATATCCTCTCGGTCATTGGCGGGATTGACCGTTATCTTGACATGGCTGGCATGAAGGAACAGGTCGCAGTCATGCTGGAATCCAACTCCGGAGAACCGCTCGCAGACGAGCTCCGCAGCAATGACAAGGTCAGAGACTTCAACCGTGAGGAGGTCTTGTTTTTCGTTCCTGAAAAGCTCACCTGCGGTGAAACTGTTGTTGAGAACTTCTCACAGATGGTTCTATCGTCTGTTGACAAATTGCAGGTCAACTGCTACGATCTGAACAATAAAAAAATAACCTCTGTCGAGCCTGGGACCGTCATGATGACGAGCTTTGCTGCTGACAAATTGAACGCAGAGGTCGGCGATATCGTTGAGATAACGATATGCGGCGAAACGTTCACCCTTGAAATGGCTGGTATCTGCAAGGACGCCGTACTCGGCTCCTCTATGGTCGGCTGCCCTCGCTATATCCTGAATAACAACGATTTCGAGAGCTTAAGTGCTATAGATGCTGTACGGCAAAGCTGCCGCGCAGGAGTATACCTCATTGATACCGACAGTGATACTGCCTCAGACATTTTCAGTAATGTATCCGGCTGCCAGTTCCATGTAGCTCGCTCGGTCATCAAGCTCTCGTATATGCCTGAGATGATGACTGCCGGTATCATAATGGTAGTCAGCATATTCCTCATTCTCATCTCATTCGTTGTCCTGCGCTTCACTATCGGCTTTACGATACAGGAGGAATTCCGCGAGATAGGCGTTATGAAGGCGATAGGACTTCGCAGCAGCTCCATTAGGCTTCTCTACCTTACTAAGTACCTCGGTATAGCCGTAGTCGGTGCATTGATAGGCTTTGCTGCATCGTTTCCGTTCGGCAGGATCCTCATGGACTCGGTCAGCCGCAGCATGGTTCTCGGCAACGACCACCCTATATTGTCCGGTATAGTCTGCACGCTCCTCATAATCGGGATAGTCGTGCTGTTCAGCTACGGCTGCACCTCAAAGATAAAGAAGCTCACGCCAGTTGACGCAGTCCGCAGCGGACAGACCGGTGAGCGCTTTCACAGACACGGCTCCCTCAGACTCAGCAGGAGCCCGCTCGGCGCCTCAGGATTCCTCTCGTTAAACAGCGTTGTAAGCGCTCCGAAGCAGTCGGCTATACTGATAATAGTATTTACACTTTGTGCAATGCTTGTCATGATAGAATCCAACATGGCTGCCACCTTCACCAGCCCGAAGATGCTGAGCATCTGCTCCCTCACAGAGAGTGACCTTTATCTTGATTCACCGACCTACAGCGGCAAGATAATCAGGGGAGAGATGACCTTTGATGAGGTCAATGAGGAGATAGAGCAGAAGCTTGCAGAGAACGGAATGCCCGCTGACGTTATTACCAAGGGAACATACAATACCGCAGTCAGCTTCGGCGACAGATCCTCAACAGTCCGCTTTCTGCACTGCTCGGAAATGCCCGTTTCGTACTACACCTACAGTGAAGGAACCCCGCCCCAGAACCCGAACGAGATAGCGATATCGACCCTTGCATCGGAGGAGCTCGGCGCGAAGATAGGGGATACTGTCCATATCTCGATGACAGGCGATGAAGGCGACTACATCGTCACGGCTCTGTTCGACACGATGAACAACCTCGGCATGACCGGCTACTTCTATGAAGGCGCAGAGCCTCCGCTTGCCTCAATTCAGTGGGCAGACTGCCACCTGATCAATTTTACCGATGACCCCGACCAAGAGATCATAGAGGCACGCAGATCTAAGGTACATGAGATATTCGACACCAAGAAGGTCTATACTATCGAAGAATATGTTGACATCTGCCTTGGTTCTGCCGGCGGCACATTCATCAGCGTCCGCAATCTTACAATGGCGGTCTCGATTATAATCATACTTCTGATGACCGTGCTTCTGGAGCGCAGCTTCATCTCGAAGGAGCACACCGAGATAGCCCTCATGAAAGCAGTAGGCTTCAGGAACCGATCAGTAGTCGGTATACACGTCCTCCGCTTCATAATAATAGCAGCTGCTTCCGTCGTGATAGCAGCCGCAGTCAGTGCCCCGATGACCCGTCTCATCATCGGACCTCTCTACAAAGCCCTCGGATCCGTCAGAACTATAATCGTCAGCATCGACCCCATAGATAACTTTGTGATACTTCCGGCGATAGTGCTCACCGTAGTCGTCATCAGCGCAGCACTGACCGCCCTTTACACCGGGAGCGTCAAGGCTTCAGACACCGCCAATATCGAATGATCCCACACATCAGAAAAGGAGAATACAATTATGGATACCAATACAGCTGCCCCGATACTCGACGTAAAGGATCTCTGCAAGACCTTTATCGTAAATAAGCGCCAGAACAACGTCCTCCGCAATGTCAGCTTCTGTATCTTCCCGGGAGAAATGGTCGCAGTAATGGGACCGTCCGGCTCAGGCAAATCCACGCTGCTCTACACAGTTTCCGGCATGGACAGGATGACCGCAGGCGACGTCAGCTTCTGCGGCAAGGATATGTCAAAGCTCCGCGACCACGAGCTCGCGAAAATGCGCCTTGACGACATGGGCTTCATTTTTCAGCAGATGTACATGATGAAGAACCTCTCAGTGCTCGACAACATAATCCTCCCCTCGGTCAAGTCCGACAAGATAAAGGAGACACGCAGGGAGACCGTAGCACGCGCCCGTGTGCTGATGAACAAGCTCGGCATAAGCGAAACAGCAGACAACGACATCAACGAGGTCTCCGGCGGACAGCTCCAGCGGGCTTGTATCTGCCGCAGCATGATGAACCGTCCCCAGATGATCTTTGCCGACGAGCCGACTGGCGCCCTCAACCGCACCTCCTCCGAGGACGTCATGGAGGAGCTCACTAAGCTCAACAAGGAGGGCACGACGATCATGCTCGTTACGCATGACGCAAGAGTTGCCGCAAAGTGTACGAGGGTGCTGTATATAGTTGACGGGAACATCAAAGGGGAGTATAATATAAACAAAGACGCTCCCGCCCGTGACCGCGAGCGCGGACTCAATAACTGGCTGCTTGAAATGGGCTGGTAAGCCGTCAGCAGCAAGAAGGAGACAGATACATGGTCGATATACTGATCGTTGAAGACAACAAGGAGCTGTGCGGACTGCTCAGCGAGTTCCTCCGCGCGGAGGACTATACCGTCAGCACCGCCGAGACCGGCGAAAAAGCCTTGTCCCTGTACGAGAGATACGGGGCAAGGCTTGTCCTGTTGGACATCAACCTCCCCGGCATGGACGGCTTTGCGGTCTGCCGCAGGATACGCGAAAGGGAGAACACGCCGATCATCATACTGACCGCGCGAATCGGCAAGGATGACAAGCTCAGCGGTATCGTGCTCGGCGCGGACGACTACATCGAGAAGCCATATGACGTCGACATTCTCCTTGCCAAGATAAAAGGCATTTTCAAGCGCCGCCTCGCCCGTGACGTACTGACCGAGAACGATCTCACCCTCGATCTCGTGCAGGGAACTGCCGAAAAGGACGGTAAGCCTCTCCAGCTCACGACCAAGGAATTCGAGCTGCTGCGCCTTCTCATCGAGAACAAGGGGCAGACCATGACAAAGGATATGCTTTTCAACCGTATCTGGGGCGCAGACAGTGAATCCGAGCCCCAGACGCTCACCGTCCACATAAAATGGCTCCGCCAGAAGCTCGAGCCTGATCCCGCCAAGCCCGTGCGCATACTCACCGTCTGGGGCAAGGGCTATCGCTGGGAGGGCTGACGATGAAGCGCTATGACAGGCTGCTGGTGCTTGTGCCGCTGCTCATGCTGACAGTCATTATCGTGACGGACGTCCTCCTGCTGAAGCAAAATACCCGCAGCAGACAGTATCTGGTCGACATCAACCGTATCGAGCAGACGCTCCTGCGGGGGGAAGTACCCGACGCGGACGACTACCCGTCCGTTACTGCTATCACCGCCAACGACGGCAGCTCCGCCTTTTACGAGTCCGACAGCGAATACCTCATTCGCGAAATAGACGGCACGCTCTACCGCTTCGACTATGTCGATGATGAGCAGCAGTCCAACAGCCACATCATAGCCGTTGACGTCATGCTGCTCGTGCTGCTGCTCGTCATCATGGCTGTGCTGATACACATTCGCCAGAGGATACTAAAGCAGTTCGCGAAAATGAACGACCTCCCGCGGCAGCTTGCAAAGGGTAACCTCACACAGTCGCTGAAGGAGGACAAGAGCCGGTATTTCGGCAAATTCATCTGGGGACTGGATATGCTCCGCGGCGAGCTGGAGGACTCAAAAGCAAGCGAGCTCGAGCGCGCCCGAAAGGAGAAAACGCTGCTGCTCTCCCTCTCACATGACATCAAAACGCCTCTTGCCGCGATCAAGCTCTACACAAAGGGACTTTCGCGCGGTCTGTTCGATGAAGAAAAGACGCAGGAGTCCTACCGCAGCATCAGTGAAAAGGCAGACGAGATAGAATCCCGCCTCACCGAGATGATACACGCCCTGAACAGCGACTTCATGCAGTTCAGCGTAAAGCTCACCGACTTCTACCTTTCGACAGTCATAACGAAGATAAACGCCTATTATTCGGACAAGCTCTCCTTGACCGGAACTGCGCTGGAGCTAAGTGACTACCGTGACTGTATGCTCAGCGGAGACCCCGACCGTCTGGAGGAGGTGCTGCAAAACATCTTCGAGAACGCGATAAAGTACGGCGACGGAAAGCGCATATCGGTCAGCTTTTCAGATGAAGAGGACTGCCGCCTCATCACAGTCTGCAATACGGGCTGCACCCTACCCGACGAGGAGCTGACGCACATATTTGAGAGCTTCTGGCGCGGCTCCAACACAGATAACAAGCAGGGGAGCGGTCTCGGATTGTACATCTGCTCTCGTCTCATGCAGGAAATGGGCGGCGACATCTTCGCAGAGACAGAAGCCGGCGAAATGAAGATGACAGTCGTTTGCAGGAAGTGCAGATAAAGCATAAAAAAATCAGACCCGAGAGATCTCAGGTCTGATTTTTCATATTTGAGGAGTAATTGGGGTAACGTTAGGAAATCTCTTCAACGCGGACATTTGTGATATAAACCGTTGCGGTCGATCCCTTGTGTCCGAGATTGAATTCAAGTCTGCCGTTGTTGTCGCTTTTTTCAGTCATGTCGAACTCATATGTGAACGTCTGTGTCTCAGGTGTAACAGTGAGGGTAGTGTCCTTTAAATAGCGTATCCAGCCGGCAGTAGGAGCAGAGATGCAGACGATGATGTCGCGCTCCTCATCAGCCCATGCGTCAAAAGTAACGCGGTAGCTCTTACCCTTTATCATGGGGAGCTCAGGCTGCACGAGCTGAACGGAGTAATCAACAGTGCCCTCCTCCTCGGTAGTGATGACGATACTGTTGTCCCTGATCTCAGCGGCGCCTACTCCGCCCTCAAACAGCAGAAACTTCCAGTTTACATCGTCCTCGAGGCTCTCGTCCTCGGAGAAATCTCCGTTGTAGATATAGTTTCCGTCCTCGAGAGGCTCACGGAAAGCCTTTTCGGGCTTGCTGACATTTGTATCGTACTCGGGCTTCTGATAAACTCTGACATAGTCTATCTCGAACTCTGCGTTGTCGAAATTAGTAGTCTCATCGGGATCACCGGGCCAGCTGCCTCCGACTGCGAGGTTGAGCTGCACAAAGAACGGCTGATCGAACGGGGCTGGGTAGGGCTTTTCGTCGCCGCCCTCCGGAGCAGTGAACCAGTCATTGACTGTCTTGTAGAGCTCCCCGTCGATGTACCATCGCATCTCACCGGGCTCCCACTCAACGGAATACTCGTGGAAATCAGAAGCGAACGAGCCCTCCTCGAGAACAACAGTGCCCTGCTGCTCAGCGTGCGGAGCTCCGTAGTGAACGGTACCGTAAGCCGTGCTGACATCGCTGCCGAGCACCTCCATGATGTCGATCTCGCCGCATCTCGGCCATTGACCGTAGTAGCTTTCCTCCTGCGGCATCATCCAGATCGCCGGCCAGAGGCCCTGTCCCTCTGGGACCTTCGCGCTGACTGTCACCTTACCATAGAGGAACTGCGCCTTGCTCTGACTGTTTACCTTGCCGGAGGTGTAGTAGTCGTAACCGTTTTTCTCACTTTTGACAGCCTTGAGCACGAGCTTGCCATCGCGCACGAAGATATTGTCGTCGGAGCTTGTGTACTCCTGTAACTCATTGTTAGTCCAGCCCGGATCGCGCTTCTCGCGGTTCCAGATAGAATCATCGAGCGCGTCCCCGCTGAACTCATCGCTCCAGAGAACGGTATACCCTTCGAGTTCAGGTGTCTCGGGATCGACCTTGTACTCCGGGTAGGTGAACTCATGAGCCGCCTCAGTCGTCTCCTGCACGGGAGCAGCCTCAGTGCTTACCTCCTCCTCAGCAGGAACAGTCGAAGCCTGAGTGTCAGCCTGACTCTGTGAAGAGGAGCCGGAATTAGAACCGCAGCCCGACAGCATAGCAAGCGCTGCCAGCGCGGAAAGAACTCTCATTTTTTTCATAGCGAAAACCTCCATATTTTTAGTATGTCGAGTCTCTATATTGATATTATAGCACCAGGATCGAATAATTATATCAATAATAATACATTTTTGGTAATATCTTGATGTTTTCCGAAAAAAAGTTGCCTGCATTCGGGCATATTGTATACCTGCACAAATATCCGCAGAAAAATTGTGCTATCCTACAAAGCATAGATTTTCGCCATTCCGGTGAAACCTTTTAGCTGCATAACATGGTATAATATATAGAAAGAACGATAAATGGTTTCTTTTGAATGATACACACCCATTTAAGGATGAGATCAAAATGACCGATAAAAAATGTAATGAGCTTGAAAATGATGTTGAACTGAATGCCAATGATCTTGAAAACGTTTCCGGCAGATTTATCCGTGAGATCTTTAAGAAGAGATCAACTATCGCTGACAAGATACGTTCTGACATTATGCCGGCAGGCAGTGACCCTGCTGCATATTGTATGTCATGCGGCGAAAAGCTCGATTTTGTTGGACAGCGGAGGATAGCCGGAGGCCTTACTGACCTCTTTATCTGCAGAACGTCCGGCTGCTCTGAGTATGGCGTCGAGAAGAATAATCTTGAGGTCAATTGGAATAAATAAGCATGACTGAAAAAGCAGCGGCTTCGGAGATCATCTCCGAAGCCGTTTTTATTATTCAAAATTCGTGATCTGACCGAGCAGGAACTCCTGCAGCATGACAGCGTCCGCGATGTTCTGCGCACCGTCGGAGTTGACGTCCGCATTCGCGAGCGCCGCGCCTGAGAGGTCTATGTTCTCCGCAAGGAACTGCCTGAGCACCATCATATCGAAGATATCCACAACGCCGTCGAGCGTAACGTCGCCCGGAACAGCCTCAGCTTTGACATAATCCGGCTTCCACCAGTTGAGATTGAACAGATAGCCTTCCCCGCCGGTGAAAACGAAGTAAACATCGTGTACACCTGAGGTCAGGTCGATATCGCACTTCTGCGTAGCCCATTTCTGCCAGCCGCCTGTCGAAGCGACGTTCATTGAGCCGATAAGCTCGCCGTCAGGGGAGTCAAGCCTTACCTCGAGCACCGCCTCAGCGCCGTTCGAGCCGACACGGAACCCGATAGAATCCACACCGCCCTCGAAGTCGAAGCTCTTGAAGCCGATGTAGTCGCCGTTTTCAATGTAAGCTACATCGCTGCCGCCCTCGCTGCAATCCTCGATCTGGATGCCGGACTGTACATCGTAGCCTTCCGCCTCAATACCCGCCGACGAGCCGCTTACCCTCAGGATGTGCGACGACTTGCTGAGCACTCTACCCGACTTGTCAACGACATAGATCCTGTACTCGCCCTCTGTCTCCGGCGTAACTATAGACGTTGCAGAGCCCGAAGCCTTAGTCATGTCAGCCCCCGCAGTGAAGCTCGTCGTTCCGTCGGGAGCTATCCAGACAGTATTCCCGGCTTTGCGTATCGGCAGGCGGCTGCCGCCCGTTGTCTGACAGCTTGCAGGGAAGGTGAAGTCCGCCTCAGAGATGACAGATGTGGGAACTATCCCCCTGAACTCTTCATTGACACCTGAATTCAGGCATATCTTATACTGCGCGAGCGCCCATACATTATCGGAGACAACGACAGGCTTGTCGATGTCGCTGTCAGGCGGATCGAGACCCATTTTGTTGACTGACGCATAAGTGCGCTTGATTATGAGGTGGTGCTTCTGACCGTAATCCTCGCAGTTAATGGTGTAGGTGACATCAGGGCTGATCTCGAGGACATTGTCGTTCTCCTCGATGTACGCCGTACCCTCATCGTTGTGCAGACCGTAGGTCGGCTGATATGGCGCCGCAGCAGGGATACCCTGAACGTAGTTCTCATTGATGACCGTCCCCGGCATCTGACCGATAGTGTAGATACCGCCGCTGTCGTGCAGACGGTTCAGGCTGTCGATGACGCGGTTATAGCAGATCATGTTGTCGTGGCAGGTCGTGCTGTCCTTGAAGTTGCACCAGCCCCAGCCGAGGTGGATACCGTTGTACGCGGTCTTCTTGATCGTATTGTTGAGGATCTTCACATAAGCCGCATAGTAGGTGGTGATAGCCGCGCAGCCGCCGAAGCCATGAACGACGCTGATGTCGTACAGCATATTGTCGCTGACGAGAATGTTCGTGCAAAGCCCTTCCACGCCCTTCGGGAACTTCTCGTGGTTATCCCACGCCGCGTCGCCGATGTAGATATGCTGCGGGTGACCGATAGTGATTCCGCTCGACGTGATATCGGTGATGTAGTTACCGGTGACCTCGGAATCCACAACGTCGTTGGTCATAGAAAGACCGTCAGCGCCGGTGTGCTTAATAGTATTCCCTGTGAACTTCATATCCGAGCAGCTCGTGAGATGAACAGCCGCAGGGAGGGTGTCAACCATTTCGTAATTGCGGTTGTGCCAGTTGGAATCTGCATACGCAGTGTAGGTCTGCGCTGCCTGACAGGTCGTCTTGCCGTGCGACCCGCCGACATTCGTGAGCTGATAATCTGTATTCGCAAAGGTTATCCCGGAGAACGTCAGCCCGCTGACGCGCTCGTCGGTCGAGTTCCCCGCAACGACGATGAGCTGCTCAGCGATAGGCGCCTCGACGTCTGCGGCTGACATATCCTCGCCCTGCCTCGGGTAGTAGTAGAGCACCTTTGAAGTTTTGTCGAAGTAGAACTCGCCCGGCTCGTCAACAAACGAAAACGCATTATAGATCGTGTGCGTGCCGGTCACGGAGAACCCCGCGCCCCAGCCGGGAGTCTGCGCTATCGCGCCATACGGCTGCTGGAGATACATCACGAGCGACCCGTTCTCGACCTTCACATCGCGCGTGCAGACGATATTCTCGTTCCACGTTGTACCGTTGATGATCTCGAGGTCGTCGAAGTTGGAGGTTATCTGCGGGATATCGGAGATGTTATAGGCAATACCGTCGCTTGCCTTACCGGAATCCCACGCCCAGTCAGCCTGCCCGGCGGTGACGTAATAATACCCGACGCCGCCCTTGGACTGCACCCGCACGCACCCCATGTTAGCTCTCGCGTCGTTAACGTAGAGCGCGCGCAGCTTGCAGTCGCGGTCGAGGGGAGCACAGTAAAGCTGGTCGTTGTACTTTTCCCAGCCAGTGACCTTCACGCCTCCGTTGATGACAGGGATCTCGTCCCCATAAGCCTCATAGGTGATGTGGTACCCGCCGGACGCGCTGTCCCGCTTATCGAACACGATCGGCTCCGTTATACGGTAATCGCCCCCGCGCAGCTTGACGGTGATGTCGGCAGTCATGTTCTTATTGTGCTTGCGGACCTCGTCCCGCGCCGCAGTGAGGGTCGCGAAAGGTGACGAGAAAGAGCCGTCGCCCGAGTCGCTGCCGTCCGGCGACACATAGAAGACAAGCCCCGGCTCGGGAGCTGCCGCAGCAGCGATGAGCTGTGAAGGGCACGCCGAGAGCAGCATAGCTGCTACGGTCAGGATCGCCGTAACAGCACGAATAGATCTTGTGATCATTTTTATGTCCTCCCAAAAGTAAGAAAAAATATATTATTATGTGCTTTCTTACCAGTAATCAATATAATCTTAAAATAAATATATACAAATTGCAACCCCGAAAGCGAACATTTAGTGGATAAAATGCAGAAATTCAACCAAACAAAAAGCCCGCAGACGGAACTCTCCGCCTGCAGGCTCATGTTTATGTACCATTGCGCTATATCTTATATATACGAATGACTTTCTGCCCATTGTGATCGACGCAGAGCTTCAGCTTGTCGCCGCTTACCGAAGCCGACAGCACCCTCGCTCCCCGTATCGCCATGATCTTGTCGAGCACCTTCAGCTGTTCCTCACCGTAATCGGCGGCATTGTCGGACGTGAACAGCACGCTCCCGCAGAGCGTATTCACCTCCGCGAGACACAGCTTCTGATCTGCATTCATTGACGTATTGTCAGACCTCAGCAGGAACACATCGGGGTCGCTGAGAAACGCCCGCCCGTTGAGCTGACGCCTGAACACAGAATCAAGGACCGTCGTGCGCGTGCTGACTCTCTCCCGGTGCGTAAGGCGCATGAGCGGCTTGTCGTCCCAGTCGAGACAGACATCGCACCCGATACGGCAGTAGTCCACCCGCCCGAAAGCCGAAGCGAGCGGCACGCCGCACCCAAGAATGAGAGCGTCCCCGGCGAGCTCGCGCAGCAGCTTCATACCGTCCGCCATGACCGTGCCCCTTGACTTCTCCGCCCTTGGGATAATGCACGCAGCGTACAGGAAATCGAGCTTGAGCAGCTTGTAGCCCCATTCATTGACGACCGTATCAAAGACCTTTTTCAGGTGCTCGCGGAAGTCCTTGTTGTAGATATCGAGCGCATAGAAGCCGCTCCAGTTGGAGCCTCCGCGCACGAATTCACCGTGACTGTCAGTGAGCAGCCAGTCCTTGTGGTGCACGAAAACATCAGACTTTTCCTCACACACGAACGGCGCAAGCCAGAGACCCGCTGTCATGCCCTCAGCCTTAATCATATCAGCAACGGACTTCATTCCTTGCGGGAACTTTGTCTCATCGACGGACAGCCAGTCCCCGACAGCAGTCTGATAGCCGTCGTCGATCTGGAAAACATCGGGCTTGTACTTCTGTGAGCAGAGCCCGGCAAGGTCAGTGCGTATAATATCCTCGCTGATATTCTGGTAGTGTCTGTACCAGCTCGTGTAGCCGAAAACAGGCTTAGCCCGCGGGTCGAGCTTAGTCCCGAGCAGCTCAAAATAAGTATCGAAGACCTGCTCCTCGCTGCCGGTCTTGAAGAGTACCTTCAGTGCGCAGTAGTCCTTGCTTACAGTCAGTCCGGAGCAATCCTTTTCGAGGGTTATCGAGTTGTCCGGAACCGACATCATTATCTTCGTGAAACCTGAATCCTCAGCGAGCGAGCCGATGAAGTCGAACTCCTCGCGGTAGCGGATATAGCCGTAGCTCCACCCGTGGAGCTTTCCTGCTTCAACGGGATAGTCGGCAAAATTATAGTCACCGTACTGCGAGAGCTCATATTTCTGACGCAGCCTTGCGGGCACCCGCTCCAGACCGTGCATCTTGCCGGTGACGCGGTGCTCATAGCTGTCCGTCCACGACTGATACCCGTTGAGGAAGAGCCTCTCCGGCGAGCTGAACGGATACTCAAAATGCGCCCTTACCTCGCCGATGGTTATTTCCTTATCAGTGCGCACCCACACGCTGAAAACATTTCCGTCGGTCTTGATCTCGAGCCCGACCCTGTCGGTGCGCACGGAACGCGAAGTCCTCACGAAGAAGCGTTCTCCGTTATCGGTATATGAAAAAGTGACGTGATCCAGCTTAAGCATTGAGTTCTTCCTCCTCGCCCTGTTTTATCCTGTCGATGACCTTTTTTTCGTTGTATCTGAGGAATACCAGACCCCCGCTGATACAGAGCACAGTAGCTATCACAGCCGTGAGACGGTACCCAAGCCCGGTGCTTTCACTGATAGACGAAACGCTCGTAAAAATGATGAGACCGAGCGACTGACCGAGCTTGAAAGCGAAGGTGCGGGCAGCGTAGAACATACCCTGACGGTTCTCACCGGTGTCGAGCTTGTCAGCCTCGGAGATATCCGCGACAACAGCCTGCGGGAGGATACCGAGTATAGCCATAGGCAGAGCCGCAAGAACAGCGATGATAATGCCGTAAGCGAGCCCGGGAATGCCGATCTTTCCAGCAAAAGCCGTGATAAGGAAGGTCGCGGAGAAGAACATGAATGCGAAGGCAACGGGCTTTTTCTTGCCGAGCTTTTTGGACGCGATGTTGACCACCGGGTAGAAGCACAGCGAAACGACGGACATGGTGATGAACAGCACTGTAGACATCGACTCCTTGAGCCCCATGAGCTCGGTCACATAGTACAGCAGACCGGTCTGGAACAGTGTGAGCGCGAGCCAGTAGAGGATATCAGACGCCACGAATGTCCTGAACTCCCTGTTGCGGAAGGTCGCGGTGAGGGAGCTGAAAGCAGAAGCCTTCGTGGGAGTAGTGTCCGCGTATTCATTCTCGTCGATGAGAAAAGCAGGGATCAGCATACAGATGACGGCAAAAACAGCGAGCACTGCGATAGAAACTCTGTAGCTGTTCGCGTACCCAAGGGAGCTCTTGAGCGCGCCGGCAGCAACAGGGATAACATAGGCGAGCGCTGTGCCGAAGAAGTAGGTGACGGAGATGAACGTCGAAAGATTTATGCGGGCGTTCTGCGTCCTGCCGAGCTCAGGAATGAGCGCATTGTACGGCGTGCAGTAGCACGTCATGCAGAGGTAGAACAGCAGGGCACACACGAACAGCACCGCGGAATTGACCGTACTCACGCCGTTCACGGGCGAAATGAACAACAGAATGGTCACGATACCGAAGGGGATAGCAGAATAGCGCATGAACGGTATGCGCCTGCCGAGCTTATGCCGCAGAGAGTCCGACTTACCCGCGATGAAAGGGTCGGTAACGGCGTCGAAGATACGTCCGACCGCGGATATCAGACCGATCACAGTAAGCCCGAGAAAGGTCGATTTCGTTATAAAGAGGGTCTGCCCGTCGTTGAGCGCCTCCTGACCGGGACGGTAGAAGAACACGAGCAGGTTTGTCACAATGCCGGAGAGCGTAGACCAGCCGAGCTGACCTATCGCGAAGATCCAAAGTACCTTGTTTGATGCGATCTTCCTGTGTTCCATAGGCTCACTCCTTCCTGAAATAGTAAACAGCGGTGTCTATGAGAAGATTGAGCTCTGTCTCAGCGTTGCTGAAGTTATCGGAGGGCGTTATCTCGCCCTGCACGAGCTTCTTGCTGAGCTCCATGAGCGAATGCGCATATGTCAGATAGAGCATCGGGAAATTCTCGATCTCTCTGACGGTCCCGTCGGCGAGGCCGGTCTTGTAAGCGTTCTCGAAAACGGGGTAGAAGTTGATGATCGAGCGGTCATACTCCTCCAGCTCAGACTTTGTGACGCCCTCGCGCCTGATGAAGACATCGAATTCCGCGAGCAGGCGCATGAAGTCCTTGTGCGCAGTGAAGAGCACGATATACATACGCATGAGGTCGTTTATCTGCTTGATACCTGTCTGTGATACGAAAACATCTGACTCGAACACCCCGCTGAACATGACCTTCAGGTCGCCCCACATATAAGTCATCGCCGCGATGAGGATACCTGTCTTAGTGCCGAAATACCTGTACAGCGTAGCCACTCCGACGCCGCTCTCATCGGCGATGTCGGTCATCTTGACGCTGTCGATGCCATTCTCGAGGAACATCTCAGCGCTTATCCTTATAGCGTTTTCGATTCGTTTATTTTTAATAATATCGTGAGAATACTCATTTTCCACTTGACAATTCCTCCCTTTTGTGATAGACTATATATCAGTGATAGACAGTGTATCATCTGATAGTTAGTCTATCATATTTTTTCTAATTTGTCAATACCTTGGAGGGATTTTTATGGACAGATCAAGATTTATTTTTGAAAATGAGATATCAGACAAGGTCTACCGCAAGGCTGTCAGGAAAAAAGCAAAGTTCCTCCGCAAATACGGCGACGACTCATACAAGGACTACAAGCTGTTCAGTTCACCTGCCCCCGCGATAGGCGAAGCCCTCGGGGTCCGCGAGATATCGGTCGTCAGCGGCGAGCCCTGCCATTTTGACGATAAATCCGTCGTGATAGGGAATATCCGCATGGGCTTCGGACATTACCGCATCTCCATGGCGATAGCCTCCGCGGCGAGGTCAATGGGCTATGATCCATACTGGTTCGACCTCCACTCCTTCACGGACGCCGCCTGCGGGAGGATCATCGCCGATCAGAACAGGCTCTACTCGCTTGGCTCGCGCCTTTCGCAGATACTCCCCCCGTTCAACAAGCTCATCTGGGAGCCTCTCAACAGCGAGGGCTTCCGCAAGCTGTCATACAACGCCTGCGACCAGAAGACCGCCGAGCTCATGACCGCGGTCTACAAGGAGCTCCCGCATGACATTCCCTTCATTGCTACCCACGTCTGGCCCTCACAGGCAGCTATACACGCCGGGCTCACTAATGTCGTGAACGCTATCCCCGACAACTGGCCGATGGCGCTGCACCTGTCCGAGGGCTCCGTGCATACCGTCCAGACGCCTTCCTCCTACCTCGGCTACCGCGCCCTCCGCGGCATGGACAAGACCCACAATCTCCGTCCCATGCCGGAGGATTCCCTCGTCTACACCGGACACTACATCGACCACGAGCTCGTCAGCAGCATCGAGGCAGACTGTGCGAAGCGCGTTAAGCGCATGAACGACGGCAAGCCCAAGCGCTGGCTGATGTCGGTCGGCGGAGCAGGCGCCCAGAAGCCTATATTCGTCTCGGTTATCCGAAAGCTGCTCCCGTCGATCCGCATCGGCGACGCAGCACTGTTCATAAACGTCGGCGACCACATGAACGTCTGGCGCGAGCTCGTAGAAGCGATCCCTGAGCTCGGTGAGATAGCCTTCGAGCACTTCAGCGACTTCGCCGAAACAGAAGCATTTGCCGCCGATGCCTACAAAAACGACGTCCACGGCATACACGTTTTCTGCCACAAGGACATCTTCGCGGCGGTCTACTCGACGAACCTCCTCATGCGCTGCTCGGACGTCCTCATCACGAAGCCGAGCGAGCTTTCCTTCTACCCGATACCTAAGCTGATGATAAAGCGCGTCGGCGGACACGAAGCATGGGGCGCGATACGCTCTGCTGAGGTCGGCGACGGCACCTACGAGTGCTCCTCCACAGCCGAGACCGAAGCCATGCTCATGCTTCTCCAGAACAACGGCGACATCATCGAAAAGATGTGCAGTCACATTATCACCGCGAAAAATGCGGGTATCTACGACGGCGCATACCGTGCAGTCGAGCTTGCGGTCAGCAGGAAAAATAAACCTTGATTTCTGACCTGAAATATGTTATAATATATTATAATCAATTTGATCGGAGGAAACACGATGTTATCTGATATTGAGATCGCTCAGAGCGCTGAGATGAAGCGTATAAATGAGATCGCAGCGACCCTCGGAATAGACGAGGACGAGCTTGAGCCCTATGGACACTATAAAGCCAAGCTCTCTGAGAGCCTTTACTCCAAGCTCGCCTTCCGCGAGGACGGCAAGCTCATACTCGTCACCGCTATCAACCCCACTCCCGCCGGCGAGGGCAAGACCACGATAAGCGTTGGTCTGTGCGAAGCAATGGGCAGAATAGGGAAGAAGGCAGTGCTCGCGCTCCGTGAGCCCTCCCTCGGACCCGTTTTCGGCATGAAGGGCGGAGCAGCCGGCGGCGGCTACGCACAGGTAGTCCCCATGGAGGACATCAACCTCCATTTCACGGGAGATATGCACGCTATCACAGCAGCTAACAATCTCCTCTGTGCGGTGCTCGATAATCACCTCCAGCAGGGCAACGAGCTCCAGATAGACCAGCGCCGCATCATGTTCAAGCGCTGCATGGACATGAACGACCGCGCCCTCCGCAGCATCGTAGTAGGACTTGGCGGCAAGGCGAACGGCGTTCCCCGCGAGGACGGCTTCAACATCACTGTTGCGTCTGAGATAATGGCTATCCTTTGTCTTTCCACTGATATCGCAGATCTCCGTGAGAGGCTCGGCAACATTCTCGTTGCATACAATCTCAGCGGTGAGCCTGTATTCGCGAGCCAGCTCGGCGTGTGCGGCGCGATGACAGCTCTCCTCAAGGACGCATTGAAGCCCAATCTCGTCCAGACCCTCGAGAACAATCCCGCATTTATCCACGGCGGACCTTTCGCGAACATCGCCCACGGCTGCAACTCTATCCGCGCGACAAAGCTCGCGCTGAAGCTCGGCGACTACTGTATAACCGAGGCAGGCTTCGGCTCAGACCTCGGCGCGGAGAAGTTCTTCGACATCAAGTGCCGCTACGGCGGACTTCACCCGGCTTGCGTCGTTCTCGTAGCGACTATCAAGGCACTGAAATACAATGGCGGTGTGCTGAAAAACGACCTCGCCAAGGAGAATATGTGGGCGCTCGAAAAGGGTATCGAGAACCTCCGCACCCACATCGAGAATATGCATAAATACCGCGTCCCTGTTGTCGTAGCGATCAACAGATTCGGCACCGACACGGACGAGGAGATAGAGTTTGTGAAGAAGTTCTGTGCTGACATGGGCGTGGACGTCTCCATGTGCGAGGTATTCGCAAAGGGCGGCGCAGGCGGTATCGACCTCGCCGAGAAGGTATGTGAGACTATCGACCTCTGTGCGGACAGCGGCTCCACATTCCGCCCGCTCTACGGCACCGAGCTCTCGATCAAGGACAAGGTCGAGAAGATCGCGGCGGAGATCTACCGCGCAGACGGCGTTATCTTTACTCCGCAGGCTGAAAAGGCAATAAAGGAGATAGAGGGCATCGGCTTCCGCGATCTGCCGGTATGCGTTGCCAAGACCCAGTATTCGCTCTCGGACAATCCGAATCTGCTCGGCAAGCCGAAGAACTTCAAGATAACGGTCCGCGACGCGAGACTTTCCTCCGGCGCAGGCTTCGTAGTCATCTACACGGGCGATATCCTCACCATGCCGGGACTTCCCAAGGCGCCCGCAGCGCTGAACATCGACTGCGACGACAGTGGAAACATCACAGGACTTTTCTGATATGATAAAGCTGAAAACACATTCCCGCGAGGAGACCGTGAGCGTCGGCGAGAGGCTCGGACGCGCACTGAAAAAGGGCGACATGATCGCATTCAGAGGCGGACTCGGCGCGGGAAAGACAGCGTTCACCACGGGTCTGGTGCTCGGTCTCGGACTTGACAGAGCCGAGGTCAGCTCCCCGACGTTCGCCCTTGTGAACGAGTACAGAGGCGATGATATATCGGTCTTTCACTTCGATATGTACCGCATAGTCAGCGAGGAGGGACTTGAATCCACAGGTTTTTTCGACTACGACTTCGACAATAATGTCGCAGTGATAGAGTGGTCGGAGAACATCGCCGGATTTCTCCCGAAGGACGCATTTATCGTAACTATCGAGCCTGTCGGAGAGAACGACAGGGAAATAACAATAGAAGGCGGTGGCAGAGATGCTGATGATAGGTATAGATACCTCAGGTAAGACAGCCTCGGCTGCGCTGCTTGACACAGACACTGAGATCTTCCTCGCGCAGACCTCGCTGTACACGCTGAAGACCCACTCTCAGGTCATCATGCCGATAGTGAAGGATATCGTCGCTCAGGCAGGCAAGGAGATGTCCGACATCGGCGCGATAGCCGTCGCGAACAGACCCGGCTCCTACACCGGGCTTCGTATCGGCGCAGCCGCAGCGAAAGCGATGTGCTTTGCACTGGGGACCAAATGTGCAGGAGTTTCCACGCTGAAAAGCCTCGCGTGCATGAACATCGCCCACAAGGGCGACATCTGCGCCATAATGAAGGCAAGGGGAGACCTCGTCTATACCTGCACATACAAAAGCGACGGCTACGGACTTGAACCGCTGTGCGAGGAGCAGATCATCACCCGCGACGAGCTCGCAGAATACCTCGCCCTGAAAGGCGGCGAAACTCTGCTCTGCGGCGACGGCGCCCCTGATTTCTTCACGGACTACCGTTCCCCAAAGCTCATCATCGCTCCGCCGATGGGACGCTTGCAGAATGCGTGCGGTGTATGTCTCGGAGCGCTTTCCGAGCCGCTCATCGAGCCCGACAAACTGGAGGTCTCATATCTGCAAAAGGTCAAGGCAGAAAAGGACCTTGAAGACCGGCAGAAAAACAGCTGAAACAAACAGGAGGATATATATGATAGCAATTGGCTGCGACCACGCAGGCGTAGAAATGAAAAAATACATAATCGAGACCCTCGCGCTCGAGGGCTTCGATATGCTCGACCTCGGCACCGACGGCGAGCCGTGCGACTACCCAGACATGGCGGAAAAGGTCTGTCAGAAGGTAACTTCCGGGGAGTGCGAGAAGGGGATACTCATCTGCGGCACGGGCATCGGAATGTCGATCGCCGCGAACAAGATAAAGGGTATCCGCGCCGCACTCTGCACGGACTCATTTTCCACGAAGTATACCCGTCTCCACAACGACGCGAATGTCATGTGCCTCGGCGCACGCACGCTTGGATGCGGACTTGCCGCTGAGCTTGTGCAGATATTCCTGACCACCGGGTTTGAAGGCGGACGTCACCAGAGAAGAGTTGACCATATCACAGGTCTTGAAAATAAATAAGGAGGCTATTTTATGGCAGGCTTACATATCATCGACCACCCTCTCGTTCAGCACAAGATCTCGCTGATGAGAGACAAAAACACCGGTACCAAGGAATTCCGCGAACTCGTATCCGAGATCGCTATGTTCATCTGCTATGAGGCTACCCGCGATCTTCCCCTCAAGGAGATAGAGCTCGAGACCCCTGTAGCCGTAGCAAAGACAAAGATAATCTCCGGACGCAAGCTGGCATTCGTGCCGATACTCCGCGCAGGACTCGGCATGGTCGAGGGCGTTACGCAGCTCGTCCCCGCAGCTAAGATCGGCCACCTCGGTATCTTCCGTGACCCTGACACACATGAGTCCGTGAAGTACTACTCGAAAATGCCCGAGGACATCGACGAGCGTGACGCGATTATCGTTGATCCTATGCTCGCGACAGGACACTCCGCCGCGACCGCTATCAGCGAGCTTAAATCGCTTGGCGTGAAGAACATCAAGTTCATGTGCATAATCTGCTCACCCGAGGGCGTTGACTACGTCACGAAAATGCATCCCGATGTGGATATCTACACCGGAGCAATGGACAAGGGGCTCAACGATGACAAGTACGTCGTACCCGGTATCGGCGACGCCGGCGACCGTATTTTCGGCACAAAGTAAAAACAAAGCAGAGGGAGTTTCCCTCTGCTTTTTCTTTATTCACCCGGGAACACAAGTCCCCATTGTCTCCTGCACTCGTCCATTATCGTCATGACGTTGAGCGTACCGCTGTGCGGGACGAGCGGACTTTCCAGCAATCCTTCCCGCAGACATCTCTGTGCCTCGATTATCTCGTACTCATACCCGTTCACAGCATTCGGCTGCGAGAAGGTCTCCGCCTCATTTCTGTCCGCGTTAAACAGCGTAGCGTCGCAGGTGCAGTGGAACCAATCCCCGAATGCTATCATGCCATTCGTTCCGGAGATAACGGCATTATTCCGGCTCGCCAGCTCAAATCCCGACTCGACCGACGCGAAGCTGCCGTCCTGATATTTCAGGAGGATACTGTTGCTGAGGTCTATCCCTCGGCTGACATTAGCAGCACTCTCGATAGAGTAGGGGAACCCGAGAAAGTCCTCAGCGAGTGTGAGCGGATAGACCCCGAGGTCGAGTATCGCTCCGCCGCCGCAGTCAGGACGGAACAGCCTGCTGTCTGCGTCGTACCTGACGATATTGCAGAAATCCGCGTGTATATAGCGAATATCTCCGATACGCCCTGAATTGACCCATTCTTTTGCCTTCAGGTACGTCGGGCGGCACTTCATCCACATCGCCTCCATGAAGAACAGCCCATTTTCCTTGGCGAGACCGAGCAGCTCCATGAGCTGACTGCGATTGAGCGTTACGGACTTCTCGCACAGAACGTTCAGCCCGTTCATCAGGCATAGCTTAGCGTCCTCATAGTGCGAAGCCATAGGCGTGGCGATATACACGATGTCGATATTTTTATCAGACGCAAGCTCCGCGTAGCTGCCGTAGGACTTCACTGCCCCGAATTCCGCCGAAAAGCGGTCAGCCTTCTCCTTGGTCCTCGACGCAGCAGCATAGAGAACAGCCCCGTCAGTACCGTTCAGCGCAGCAGCGAAAGTGCGCGCGATATTACCCGTCCCGATAATGCCCCAGTTTATATTCTCCATAGCGACCTCCTTTTTTTCTCATTATAACACGTCCCCGGCGGATTTACAAGTATTTTTCTGTTGCAATTTTCGCGGGAGTATGTTATAATAAATAAAAACATATACACAGGAGGATGCTATGAAAACAATAGGAATAATCGGTGCAATGCCGTCTGAGCTTGCCGACATCAGACGCATACTCGGCGAAGGCGAGATAAAAGAAATCTCCGGCTTCAAGTTCCACATCAACGACCACAACGGACATAAGCTCGTGAGCGCCTGCTGCGGTATCGCGAAGGTCAATGCAGCAGTCTGCACGCAGGTCCTCATCGACAATTTCCGTCCGGACTGCATAATAAACACAGGTATCGCAGGCGGAATGAACTCGGCGGTAAAGGTCTGCGACATCGTCATTTCCACCGAGGTCCTGCCACATGACCTCGACCCACATTTCCTCAGCGACTACCCGCCGTACTGTGCAGTGTTCAAGGCTGACGCAAAGCTGATAGACGCCGCCGAGAAGATATGCGCCGAGGAGGGCGTGAAGAGCTTCCGCGGACGCATCGTATCCGGTGAGGCATTCATCTCCGACAACGCAGTCAAGGCAGACATACAGCAGCGCCTTGACCCCTACGCAGTCGATATGGAAAGCTCAGCGGTAGGACACTGCTGCTACCTTAACAGTATGCCTTTTGTGAGCGTAAGGTGCATTTCGGACAACGCCGACGACGAGGGAGCGATGTCCTTTGATGAATTTGAAAAAATAGCCGCCAAGCGCGTAGCTGAGATAGTTCTGCGTATGACGGAAATGATATAACGGAGGTACATCAATGAAAAAGCTCATCTCGATCCTCTGCGCAGCACTGATGACAGCCGCCGCAGTCTCCCCGGCATACAGCACTGCCGAGTCCGGGAGCACCTATCTCCCCACTTTAAACCTCAAGATAGAGGAGGGAGCGGACTACACCATTACTGACAGCACCCACGTTGAGGTCGACCTCAGCGGCAGAGTGACACCCGTGTCGG
Source organism: Ruminococcus sp. (assembly GCA_017443395.1). Taxonomy (GTDB): domain Bacteria; phylum Bacillota; class Clostridia; order Oscillospirales; family Ruminococcaceae; genus Ruminococcus. Next base: position 22,059 of record JAFRXR010000052.1, read on the forward strand.
TAGATATCAGCGTTTACCTTGATGATACCTCGGCAAGCCTGTGCAATGTCTCCCCGAAGCTCAAATGCAAGGACAACCACGTCCGTCTTTCCTCGCCTGCGGATCCCGAGCCCTGTGCATTTGACAGCACGGCACAGCCCTTTGGCTGCTACACAAGCGCCGCGATGAAGTACAATACCCTCAATGTCATGTATACCACAGCGGTAGGTATGGTGGACATCTCCAAGGCAGGCAAGCCGCTCGTATGGACCGGCGACACCTCCGACGCCTACCCGCTCATCACCTTCAAGGCGACTATCTCTCAGTTCACCCCGGACGGTGACTACGAGATATACTTCCTCACCGAGAAGGAGGACGACCCCGACCAGCCGATCACTCAGGTAACGTTCTACAACGAGGACGGCACCCGCACGATAGTCACCCCGAATGTTTCCTCGCCGATAACGATCAGCGTCAAGGGCGGCTCTGACTACACCCTCGGCGACGTCAACAGTGACGGAATGGTAGACTCAGCTGACTCCTCGCTTATCCTCTACGCGAACGCACAGCTTGCAAACGGCAATGATGAGTTCACCGCACTCCAGAAGCTTCAGGCAGACGTCAACGGTGACGGAATGTACGATTCCATAGACGCTTCCACTATCCTTATCTACAACGCACAGGCGACTGAAGGTGACATCCTCCCGTTCTATCTCTGGGAGCGCGACTTTGAGCTCACGAAATAACACACGATATATCAAAAAAGGACTGCCTGAGCAGTCCTTTTCTTTATGTCCGTTTTATTAGATCATTCAGCCTTTGCAGCAGCCTCAGCCTTTTCCTCAGCGGGCTTGGTGAAGCAGCTGACGAGAGGAACGATGATGAGCGAAACGATCATCGCGAAAGCGCCCGCATTGATAGGTGAGAGCAGATTCAGCGGGCAGTCGAGAGCCTTCACAGAATCCTTGAGACCGTCGAAAGCGCTGATACCGATGCTGAACAGCAGCATATGCGTAACGCTGATACCGACACCCGTGATGAAGCTCGCAGCAACAGCAGCCTTTGATGTTTTCTTAGAGAAAAGACCATAGAGGAACGGCCCGATGAAAGCACCGGAGAGCGCGCCCCACGAGTACGACATGAGTGTCGTAATGGAAGCGTTCGGGTGGCTCGCGATAAGAACAGATATGATAAGGAATACAGCGATGAACAGTCTCATGAACATAAGCTGCTTCTTATCATCAAAGTTCTTTACATGGGGCTTGATAAGGTCGTTGGTGAGAGTCGAGCTCGAAGTGAGAACGAGCGAGGAGAGCGTAGACAGTGACGCCGAAAGCACGAGCACAACAACGAGACCGATAAGGATATTCGGGAGAGCAGAGTGCAGGAGCGCCGGGACCATAGTATCGAAAAGGGGCTTGCCGTTGCTGGGATTAGTCTCGATGAGAGCCCTTCCTGAGCCGTCATCACCGCTGAGCGTGCAGTACAGACGAACGAAACCGCCCATGAAGTACGAACCGCCTGCAACGACGAGCGCGAAGAGAGTAGAGATGACAGCACCCTTCTTGATAGCGTCCTCGTCCTTGATAGCGTAGAACTTCTGTACCATCTGCGGGAGACCCCAGGTACCGAGCGAGGTCAGTATAACGACGCCGAAGAGGTTTATCGGATCAGGACCCAAGAGACTGCCGAGCGTGTTAGCCTCAGTAGACTTGTCCGAGATCTGGTTGAGCGCGTCGAGCGCAGCGCTGAGGCCGTCCTTTTTCTGGACAGTGAGCACAACGACGGTAGAGATACCTATGAGCATGATGATCCCCTGGAAGAAATCGTTGAGCGCGGTAGCCTTGTAGCCGCCGAGAGTAACGTAAACTGCTGAGAGAACAGCCATCGCGATAATGATGAAGATTGCGCCGTTCTCACCGAGATCGAATACCATGCCGAACAGTCTCGACAGACCGTTGTAAACAGAAGCCGTGTAGGGGATAAGGAAGATGAAGATAATGACCGCAG
>JAFRXR010000053.1 GCA_017443395.1 Ruminococcus sp.
ATATAAATTTGAAGCGTAAGACAAGATCATTCCAGCGGAAGCTGCTCGGCTTCTTTCTGTTTTTCACCGCCGTGATATTCGCTGTGCTGTGGCTGCTCCAGACCGTATTCCTCCAGCGTTTTTACAACGGCATGGTCATCAGGAACACTGTCAGAGCCGCGGACAAGATAGCCTCGAAGAGCGGCACGAGCGAGATAACTGACTACATCGACGAGCTCTCCCGCGACAATTCTGTGCTCGTTTTCGTCACCGACACCAATGGGAATATCCTCTACAGTGCGGACGAGTACAAGAAGGGACATCTCATCAGGAACGGCGAGATGAACGGTGAGCTTGACAGCATAAAAGCCGACCCCTGGGAGGATCGCGGTCACTACAGGGAGCTGCCCGACAGCTACGACGTTTACCTGAGCGAGCTCATCGAGTCGGGGAACGATTCAGCTGAATGGCAGACCGATGATATGTACATCTACGGGCGGTACATCAGCTTTTTCGGCTGTGAGGACGACGCCGTGCTGTACATCGGTACGACGCTCAATGCGGTCGGCTCGGCTGCGCGGATAATCCGCATACAGCTCATCTGGGTGACGCTGCTGTCAGTGGTCATCGGCGCGGTACTTGCGTGGTTCATGTCGAGGAGCTTCTCGAAGCCGGTCGCTCAGCTCACGGAAAAGGCTCACAGGCTCGGCAGCAAGGACGGCAGCACGGACTTCCGGGAGGGCTTCTGCTCCGAGCTCGACGAGCTCAACTCCACCCTCGACAGCACTGCGGAGAAGCTGAAAAAGTCGCAGGAGTTCCAGAACGAACTCCTCGCCAACGTCTCCCACGACCTGCGCACGCCGCTCACCATGATAAAGGGCTACGCGGAGATGATACGCGACATTTCCCGCACGGACGAAAAGCAGTGTGCAGAGGACGTCGCGGTCATCGTTGAGGAGACCGACAGGCTGACCGCGCTCGTCAATGAGATACTTGAATACTCCGAATTGCAGATGACCGACGCGGAGCTCACGATGAGCGATGTTGACCTCAGCGAGACCGTAAGGACAGTCGCGGACAGCTTCGGGAAGCTCTGCTCCAAGGAGGGCTATACCCTTGAGCAGCATATCGCGGAGGGCGTCCATGTAAGAGGCAACGCCTCGCGGCTGCAAAGGGCTGTCTACAACCTCATGGACAACGCCGTCCGCCACGCCGGCGCTGATAAATGGACGGGAGTCTCCCTCCGGACCGACGGCGGGAAAGCTGTCATCGAGATATCCGACCACGGCGAGGGTATCCCCGCCGAGGAGCTCGGACGGATATGGGACAAATACTACACCAAGCGCCAGCGGCAGGGCAAGGGCGTTTCGGGGCTCGGTCTCGCTATAGTGAAGCAGACCGTAACGCTCCACCGCGGCAGCTGTGAGGCTGTTTCCGAGCCCGGCAGAGGGAGCACCTTCCGCATGATACTGAACTGTGAATGACCTCCGCATGGGATACCTGCGGAGGTTTTCCCTTTCATTCAAAAAGCACAGCACGATCTTTGTGCGGTGCTGCCTTAACAGACGTATTGCACTTTGCGGGAAAAAGTGGTATAATGTAGGCAAACCGGAGGAGCGGATAATATGGAAAAAAAGAAAAAGCGAAAACAGCCCGCATTCATCATCGGTATCATAATGATAGTCCTCGGCGTTGGAGTGCTGTCCTTTTACGGCTACCGTAAGATCAGCAGGGAGCTGTATCTCCGCAGGCTGCTGAAGGACAACATCAACTTCGAGATACCTGCGCTCGGGATAAAGGTCCCCGTGCTCGAGGGCACCGGTCAGAAGGCTTTGCAGGTCTCTGCGGGACATTTCGAGGGTACAGGTGCGCTTGGCAGCGGGAATTACTGCATCGCAGGCCACAACAGCACGGTCTATGCAGAGATATTCAACGATCTCGACAAGATAAGCATAGGCGATGAGATGTTCCTTGTGGACATAGACCCGGACCGCACGCGGTACACCTATGTGGTCACTGAGTACATGACCGTCGAGCCGGACGAGACGTGGGTGCTCGGTGACTTCGGAGACGACCGGCTGACGGTCATCTCCTGCACCGATGACGGCAAGCAGCGTCAGGTAGTAGTCGGTGAGCTTAAAACCAGCAAGTGAGCGGTATATACTCCCAGAATAACGAAAAGGAGCGGCTGACATGGCTATCTGGAATCCGTGGCACGGCTGCCACAAGATAAGTCCCGGCTGCGCAAACTGCTATGTTTACCGTCGGGACGAGAGCATTGGCAGGGACGCTTCTGTTGTCACCAAGACAGGCGGCTATGACCTGCCCCTGAAAAAAGACCGTCAGGGACGCTTCAAGCTGACCGCCGATGACGGTGAGGTCTTCACCTGCATGACGTCCGACTTCTTCCTCAGCGACGCCGACGAATGGCGGCAGGGCTGCTGGGATATGATACGTCTGCGGCAGGAGCTGCACTTCCACATAATCACAAAGAGGATAGACCGTTTCGCGGAGTGTATCCCGCCCGACTGGGGAAACGGCTGGGACAACGTCACGATATGCAGCACCTGCGAGGATCAGGAGCGGGCTGACTACCGGCTCCCGATATTCCTGTCGCTCCCGATAAAGCACAGGGAGCTCATCTCCGAACCTATGCTGGGCGAGCTGAACATCGAAAAATACCTCGCGTCGGGACTTATTGAGCACGTCACCTGCGGCGGTGAGTCCGGCGACAACGCAAGACCGTGCGACCTGCGCTGGATACAGGAGGTGCGCCGGGAGTGCATCCGCTGCGGAGTGCCTTTCACGTTCCGTCAGACCGGAGCGGTGTTCATAAAGGCGGGCAGGGTCTATCACCTTGAACGCAGGCTCCAGATACCGCAGGCGCGGAAGTCCGGCTACAGCTATATCCCGGGGAAGGATTCCGGTGCTGCGATAAGGTATCAGCTGCCGGACAGAGCCGCTCTGTTCGCAAGGCTGAGCCGCTCTCACTTCAGGAACCGCTTCCGCCTGACCGAAAAGGACAAGGCGTATATCGCCGAAAAGGGAGCGGATACCATAAGGCTCCATGCGCAGGACATCGTGAAAAAGCGGCTGTCTGCGGAGGCTCCCGAGAACGACGGTAAGCAGACCCCCATGAGGGGACACCCTGTCTTCATCGCACAGCACGCCACAGCCTGCTGCTGCCGGAGCTGCCTTGAAAAGTGGCACGGTATCCCCGCGGGGAAGGTCCTCACGCAGGCTGAACAGGCGTACATAGTTGACGTTATCACTGACTGGATCACAAGAGCTGCGGGTTCTTGAAGATATATCCACAATGGCACGGCATGATCTTATTTATCCACGAAACCAAAAGGAGGTCAAATGAATGAAAAAGCTCAAAGCGCTGCTGACAGCCTCCGTGCTGTCACTGACGACGCTGTTCTCTTCCGCGCTGCACGCCCCGGTGCTTCAGGCAAGCTCGGCAGACCCGGTCAGGATCATGCCTATCGGCGACTCTATCACCTTCGGCTACGGTGAGACCGGCGGCTACCGCAAATACCTGGACTACGCCCTGAAAGAAAAGGGGATAGAGTTCGACATGGTAGGTCCCGAGGGCAAGGACTCAGAGAGCTTCGTCTACAACGGCACGACCTGCCAGTACGACGGCAATCACGCCGGCTACAGCGGCTTCACTATCAAACAGCAGTACCCGATACCGAGCTGGGGCGAGAACGGTCTGCTCGAAAAGCTCCAGAGCAAGGACGCCGTGAAGAACGCCCAGCCCGACATCGTCCTGCTTATCATCGGCACGAACGACATGACCGCTAACCGCGACCTCAGCGCCTGCGAGGAGGATCTCCACACGCTCGTGGACTATATCCTCGGCGATATGCCCGAGGGCGGCGTCATCTTCATGGGCTCGATACCGGAATTCACCGCATACGGCGGCAACTCCACCCGCGTCGGGAACTACAACCAGACCGTGCAGAAGGTCGCTGAGTCCTACGGCGACAACGTGCAGTTCGCCGACGTCCACGGCTGCCTCAACGGCATGGCGGATATCGACACCGCCGACAACCTCCACCCCAACGGCGGCGGATACGAGAAAATGGGAAGATTCTGGGCTGACGTCATCGAGGAGCAGCTTGGCGGCTCAGGTGTCGACCCTGACGACCCCGTGATACTTCGCTCCGACTTCGAGAGCGGTATCTCCGGCTGGAAGAGCCGCGGCGCCGCGAGCGTCTCTGCTGCCTCTGACCAAGCCTCCGAGGGGAACTCGTCAGCCTCGGTCACCGGGCGCACGGCTTCGTGGAACGGTATCGCATACACCCTCAGCAGCAAGCGCTGCCCTGCCGGCACGCAGATAAGCGTGAGGGCTAAGGTAAGGCAGGATTCAGGTGAGACCGTCCATTTCAAGATGACTATGCAGTACGACGGCAGCGACGGCGCGGTCTATGACACCTTCGCGGAGGCGGACGCCGAGCCCGGCAGCTGGGTGACTCTCTCCTGTCCCGATTATACTGTCAAGGAGGGCTCTAACCTCATTCTCTACTTCGAGACCGACACCGAGCTCTGTGACTTCTGGCTCGACGACGTGCTCGTCATGAAGTCGGACGGTACTTTCCCCGAGGACACGCCGGGCGACGTGAACGGTGACGGGGAATTCAATGCCTCCGACGCTGTAGTGCTTCAGAGGTGGCTGCTCGCAGTCCCCGGAACTGAGCTGAAAAACTGGCAGGCAGGCGACCTCTGCGCGGACGAACGTCTCGACATCTTCGACATGATCGCCATGAGACAGCTGCTTGCTGAAAAATAAAGACCCGGCCCCCACAGCTTTTGCTGCTGAGTCCGGACGGAAAGGAGGAACGCTCATGGTACGTGGTTTTTCGCTGAAAACTCTGCCCAGGGACATTTTCACGGGGATCATCATCGCACTCGTGTCGATACCCATTTCAATGGGTTACGCACAGGTGGCAGGACTTCCGCCCGTTTACGGTCTGTACGGCTCGGTGTTCCCGATACTGATATTCGGTCTGCTCTCGACCTCGCCGCAGTTCATCTTCGGCGTGGACGCAGCTCCCGCAGCACTTGTCGGAGCGTTCCTCGCTGAAGAAGGGATAGCTTCCGGCTCCGCGGAGGCAGTCCGGACGGTCCCGGTGATAACGCTCTGCGTGGGACTGTGGCTCCTGCTCTTCTTCACGCTCAGGGCAGGGCGGCTCGTGAAGTACATCTCCACCCCAGTCATGGGAGGCTTCATAAGCGGCATTTCCACGACTATCATCTTCATGCAGATACCGAAGCTGCTCGGCGGACAGAGCGGCTCGGGGGAGATAGTCGGGCTCATTTCGCACATCGTCACCACCTGCCGCAGCAGCTTCAACGCAGCATCGCTGCTGCTCGGAGGAGCGTCGCTGTTCGTGCTCCTCCTCTCAAAGAAGCTG
>JAFRXR010000054.1 GCA_017443395.1 Ruminococcus sp.
GCTATTCCATTTGTCGGAATACACATGAAATACACGTTTTGTGTCTCAATACCTGGTACCAAGATAGGAATAGAAGAGAGCAAAGGAAAAAAGCCCGAATAATCGGACTTTTTGAATGGTGCGGATGACAGGACTTGAACCTGCACACCTCTCGGTATTAGAACCTAAATCTAACGTGTCTGCCAATTTCACCACATCCGCATATTAAATTTTGTTGATTTTGCACAATGGAACTGTTGCCTTATAATTCCAATAACGTATCGCAAACGAAATCTGGTGCGTCTGCCAATTTCGCCATACCCGCGTATTCATTTTTGTTGTCGATTTGGATTGCCGACAGGGGACAGTTTTATAAATGCAATGACGTAGCACAAACGAAATCTGACGTGTCTGCCAATTTCACCACACCCGCATATTAAATTATGACTGTCGAATTGAACTGCCGACAGGAGCAGTATTATAAAACCAATGACGTAGCGCAAACGAAATCTAACGTGTCTGCCAATTTCACCACACCCGCATAAAATGAGTGAGATTCCGCACCCGGAAAGAGTGCGGAATCTTAAAGCAAAGATATTATTCCTCAGATTTAGGAGCGCCATCGGCAGGCTTTTCGGGAGCGTCAGCCTCATTGGGGGCAGCGTTCTCCTTTGCGGGAGCCTCAGCGGACTTCTCAGCCTCGTCGCTCTCACCCTTTTCAGCAGCCTCCTTAGCGGCCTTCTCAGCGGCTTCCTTTTCGGCAGCAGCCTTCTTGGCAGCCTCTCTCTTTGCGAGCTCTTCCTCAGCAGCCTTTATCTCAGCTTCCTTATCGGCGCGGTCGCCGGCAGACTCGATGTACAGATCCTCGTCAGCAAGGCTTCCGACGAAATTGAGCTGCTTTACAGGGATCCTCTTGAGCGGGGAGTAGATGAACTTACCGCATGAGGAATTGCTGTCCACGAGACCCTTTCTCTCGCAGAGCACCTTATTTCCATCCTTAGCGCGCTTGCCGAGACGGCAGTAATCGCACTTGGGGGAGATCTTTTTATCAAAATATTTTCCTCCGCTGGGGAGGAGTGAAGACAGAAAACCCATTTATATCACCTCAGAAATTCATTCGTAGATATATTATACCATATGTTTTTCGATTTGTCCAGCGTTTTTTTAAAAAAATGTGAGCAAATACATATTTTTCTGATTATTAGTGATAACTAACATTAATATTTGACATGAATAAGTCTTTGTGATATAATTATCAAAGCGGACGCAGGGACTTGTTCCTGTGCCGGCTCATCAAAAATATTGTTTTCGGGCAGCAGAGCAGGCTCTGCTATCGGTCGGCGATTAATAGCACTGAGCTGTATCCGTCTGCCCGTTTGCAGGCGGATTTTTTATGTGAGGTGCTTAAATGGAAGAAAAACGCATAGCCGTAGCCGCTATCGTGATCGACGAACAAAGTGCGGCTCCGGAGGTGAACGAGGTGCTCCATGAGTACAACGACATCATCATCGGACGTATGGGCGTGCCGTACAAGGAGCGAGGCATATCGCTCATATCAGTCGCCCTCGACGCTGAGCCCGACCGCATAAGCGCGCTGACCGGACGTCTCGGACACATTCCCGGAGTGTCGGTCAAGGCGGCGATATCAAAGAAATGAGGCGCGCTGACAGGGAGATTACCGATATCTCCGCAATAGACGATTTCCTTTCCCGCGAGAGGATACTCCGTGTCGCTTTCCATGACGCCGGGGATATATACATAGTTCCCGTAAATTATGGCTATGTACGTAACGGAGATAGCTGTACGTTCTGTTTTCACGGGGCGTGCGCAGGCAGGAAATATGAACTGGCAAAGAGCTCCCCGACAGTCGGCTTTGAAGCGGACGGCGGATTCAGGCTGCTCGAAAGTGAAAAAGCGTGCGGATACTCTGCGTGCTACATGAGCGTGATAGGTACTGGCAGGCTCACACTCATAGAAGGCGAGGCTGAAAAGCGTGCGGCGCTCGACTGCCTGATGGAACATCAGACCGGGCGCAGCGGCTGGGAGTATTCCCCGGAACAGCTCGCTCAAACTGCGGTGTTCTGCATAAAAGTGTATAAAGTGACTTGCAAGGCAAAACAGGAGGTAAAAATATGTACGACGTAAGATCAATGAAGGCAGACGAATTCATCAACGACGAGGAGATACTTTCCACCCTCGCCTACGCGGACGAGCATAAGCACGACCGTGAGCTTATCGAGCAGATACTCGAAAAGGCTGAGCCGAAGAAGACCGGCAGGGGAGTTGAGTGCGCCGGACTTTCTCACCGCGAGGCGAGCGTGCTCCTTGCGTGTGACATTCCCGAGCTCAACGAGCGTATCTACGACCTTGCCCGCCGCATAAAGCTCGCATTCTACGGCGACCGCATAGTAATGTTCGCGCCGCTGTATCTCTCGAATTACTGCGTGAACAAGTGCGTATACTGCCCGTATCACCAGCAGAACAAGGAGATCCCCCGCAAGAAGCTCACTCAGGACGAGATACGCGACGAGGTCATCGCACTTCAGGACATGGGCCACAAGCGCCTTGCTATCGAAGCTGGCGAGGATCCGGTGAACAATCCTATCGAGTACATTCTTGAGTCTATCAGGACGATCTACTCCATAAAGCACAAGAACGGCGCTATCCGCCGCGTAAATGTCAACATCGCTGCGACCACGGTCGAGAACTACCGCAAGCTGCACGAGGCTGGCATCGGTACATATATCCTCGTCCAGGAGACCTACCACAGAGCCGGCTACGAGAAGCTCCACCCCGCCGGTCCCAAGCACAACTACGCTTACCACACCGAGGCTATGGACAGAGCTATGGAGGGTGGTATCGACGACGTAGGACTCGGCGTACTGTTCGGGCTCGATATGTACCGCTATGAGTTCGCAGGACTTCTCATGCACGCTGAGCACCTTGAAGCCGTACACGGCGTAGGACCGCACACTATCAGCGTTCCACGCCTGAAGAGAGCCTCCGACATCGACCCCGACGTTTTCGACAACGGTATCGACGACGAGATCTTCGCCAAGATAATCGCCTGCATACGCATCGCAGTTCCCTACACCGGCATGATAATCTCCACCCGTGAGTCCGAGGAGTGCAGAGAGAGAGTTCTTCAGTACGGTATTTCCCAGATCTCCGGCGGCTCGAGGACATCTGTCGGCGGCTACGCGGGATACACTCCCGACGAGCGTCCCCACGACACCGAGCAGTTCGACGTCTCTGACCAGCGCTCGCTCGACGAGGTCGTATGCTGGCTCATGGAAAAGGGCTATATACCGTCGTTCTGTACAGCCTGCTACCGTGAGGGCCGCACCGGCGACCGCTTCATGGCGCTGTGCAAGGTCGGACAGATACAGAACTGCTGCCACCCGAACGCGCTCATGACCCTTCAGGAGTACCTCGAGGACTACGCGAGCCCGAAGACTAAGGAGATAGGTGAGGCGCTCATCGCACGCGAGATACAGAACGTGCCCGATGAGAAGCGCCGTCAGCGCGCTATCGACTACCTTGAGCAGATGAAGGTGGGCGGAAAGAGAGATTTCCGCTTCTGACAGAAAGACCTCCCGCATATGCGGGAGGCCTTTTATCAATAGTAGGTGTATTCAAATACTATGCTGTCGCAGTCAAGGTTGTGCCAGGACGAAGCGTCGAAAAACATTTCATATCTGGTGATATTGCCGCTGCCGTCGTATTCGCAGGTGTAGTACGGCGAGCCGTTGGTGGAGTAAGCTTTTTTCAGGAGCATACCGCTGGAGCTGTATTCATACTCAAAAGACTCATTAGCATATTTCGTACTGAACTTAGTGATATTCCCATAGCTGTCATAGGAGACGCTGACTTCACTGGGGTCGGAATACATATAATAGCCATAAGAGTTGTTGACATCAGAGTCGGGGAGCACAGCGTTGTCCCAGATACCGTACAGATCCTTTGGATCCACCTTACCGTCCGCTTTGGGGATCAGCAGTTCACACTCCGTCATCTCAGGCTCACTGAAAGTATCGTCTGCGTAGTGCGTCACATAGGCGACATTCGGCGTTGAATCGCTGTATGAAAAAGTCTCGGCACTTGAGCAACCGGTACTGTATCGACCGTAATACCGTATATCGAATGGCATTCCGCTGGGGTCAAGGTTGATGATAACGTAGAGAAAATACTCATCTATGTTGTCATCGGCGATGCCTGATGAAACGTACTCTGTGATCCTGGACACCGAGCCGTCGTCAAAGTACTCGTACTCGAACTTTGATGTCTTCATAGCCTTCTCAGGGACCGGATCGCCCGCTGCTGTGACTCCTGAAAGAGTGCCCTCTTCGACGTATATCAGGTTATTGTTTTCATCATACTCCTGCTCAACATATGATCCGAAGTCGGGAGTCGTCACCCTTGAGATATTCCCGCGGTCATCGTATTCGAGATACTGTGTGTACGGACCGTCCACCAGCTCGTCACCGAGGTAGTAAAGCTCAGCTCTTGACGCTATTCTGCCCTTCCATTCCGGTGAATAGTTCTCAGGAAGTGAGTTTTCATCTGTGTTCTCTGAGCTTCTGCCTGTATCTCTGTCCTCAGACGAACCGGAGCTTTCATTTTTGCTGGAGAAAACGCAGTCTTCGTTTTTGTATTTATCAGATATTTGCAGTTCGCATGAGGCAAAGGACATAAACATGGTGAGCGCAGCAAGTGAGGCGAAAATTTGCCTGAAAGTCATAGAGCGTACCCCCTTTTTTTCACCATTATACCACCTCAGCCGACATTTTGCAAGTGTTTTTGGTGAACATCGTCTCCTACGTCTGAGCCCTGCCACCTGACCCATGCCGCCTGATACCTGAAATTTGACATCTCCCGCTTTATGTGGTAAAATAACGTCTGAACGGAGATGATACGATGCTTTACGATATAATAATGCTCGCGGAGAGCGTTCCTGCAACAGGTGACGACTTCCCCGCAAAGAAGCTGATATTTGTCGGTGCAGCTGCACTTGCTGCCATGATAGGCGCAGCGCTGCTCGCCCGCAAAAAGGGCGACGACGATAAGGACGAATGATTTTGTACACGCCTCCGCGCATATTATTGAGCGGAGGTGTTGTATGATCAGCAGATTTGAGGAGCTGCGCAGCCGCGAGGTCATCGACATGACCACCGGCGAGCGGCTCGGCTTTATCGACGACGTTGAACTTGACATCGAGACCTCGTCCGTGAGGGCTCTCGTGATATACGGCAGACCGCGAATTTTCGGGCTGTTCGGGCGCGGAGACGACGAGATAGTGCCGTGCTCGGACATAAAGGTCATCGGCAGGGACGTTATTCTCATCAGGCGCGAAAGCAGGCTCCTGCCGTCAGAATCGACAAAAACTTACAGCGCAGACACAAAAACTTTGTAGAAGTGACAATGCCGAAAATGCTTGCAAAAAAAGTATAAATATGGTATAATATCAAGGCAATTCGCACGCCGTGTGCTTTCGCGGGTTGGTGCGCTCAGTGAGCGTTGCCTGCGAGCCAAGCCCGGCGGAGGATTAATAATAACCAATTTAAGGAGGACTACACAATGGGAGTAGTTTCAATGAAGCAGCTGCTTGAGGCTGGCGTTCACTTCGGACACCAGACAAGACGCTGGAACCCCAAAATGGCACCGTACATCTTCACAGAGAGAAACGGTATCTACATCATCGACCTTCAGAAGACAGTCAAGAAGCTCGAGGAGGCTTACCTCTTCGTCCGTGACCTTTCCGCAGAGGGCGGCGAGGTGCTCTTCGTAGGTACAAAGAAGCAGGCTGGCGACTCCGTCAAGGAGGAGGCTACACGCGCAGGCGCTCACTACGTTAATGCACGTTGGCTCGGCGGTATGCTCACAAACTTCAAGACTATCCAGACCCGTATCAAGAGACTTAAGGACATCGAAAAGATGGAAGCAGACGGAACCTTTGATGTTCTTCCCAAGAAGGAAGTCATCGCTCTTAAGAAGGAGCAGGAGAAGCTCGAGAAGAACCTTGGCGGA
>JAFRXR010000055.1 GCA_017443395.1 Ruminococcus sp.
ACAGTGAGAAGGTAGTGGACGTTCTTGCGAAACTGCAAACCTCCCACAACATACGCGATATGCAGCTCGAGGAGATCTCCAGCGAGGAAGTCATCAAGCGGATCTACGAGGGAGGTGTGAGCTGATATGAGGATCAAACTCAAAAAATACCTCGCACTCACCCGTGCCGGGATAATCGAGTCGCTGCAATACCGTATCGCAATGTTTGTAATGGTGATCGGCAACCTGCTTTACCTTACCCTCGTGTACTTCCTATGGAAGTCGATATACGCTTCGGCGGGCACCGAGACCGTGAACGGCATGACCTTCTCGGACACGCTGATCTATCTTGTGCTTGCCACCGCGCTGTTCAATTTCATGGAGATGTACACCGTCTGGGAGATAGGCAGAAGTTTTCAATCCGGTAAGATCGTCCTCGACCTGATAAAACCGATGAAATACCACAGCTATCTGTTTTGGTCTTATTCCGGGAGCTTCGTGGTGCAGTTTTTCGCCACATTCCTGCCGACGTTCATCATAGTCGCACTGCTCACAGGCGGTGCGGTTCCGATCGGAATGAATCTGTTGTGGTTCGTTTTATCCGTGGTGCTTGCGGTCACTATCAATTTCAGCATTGATTTCATCGTCGGGACTGTCTGCCTTTACACAGAGTCGATATGGGGCATAAACATCATGAAGCAGGTGATCGTCCTGCTGCTCTCAGGAGCTACTATCCCGATAGCTTTCTTCCCGGAGCCGTTCAAAACGATAACGATGTATCTCCCCTTCCAGTCCATTTATAACTCTCCCCTGACGCTGCTCCTCAACGGCAGTCCGGAGATGTCTGATGTGGGTTTGATACTCGGGACGCAGCTCGCGTGGTGTGTGGTAACACTCGTTATAAGCAGACTGTTCTGGAAGGTCTCGCTGAAACGCATTACAGTTAACGGAGGCTGAGCTTATGAAAAGAAAAGGTTTAGGCTTCTACCTGCGTATATACGTAAAGATACTCGCGCAGGACATCAAAAGCAAGATGAGCTACCGCGCAGACTTCTTTATCTCCACTATCGGTATGATATTCACCAATATCGCGGGTTTCATCACGTTCTGGATACTGTTCAGGAGCTTCCCGTCGATAAACGGCTGGAACTACTACGAGATGCTGTTCCTTTACGGGTTCTCTCTCATATCGCTCACGCCTGTGCAGTGTCTCTTCGACAACAACTGGAGCCTGAGATCGTATGTGTACTCCGGCGACTTCATCAAATACTGCTTCCGCCCGATCAATCTGTTCTTCTATTTTCAGTCGGAGGTGTTCGACATCAAGGGTCTGGGGCAGCTCGCATTCGGTATCGGTACGCTGATCTTCGCGTGGGTGAAGATCGGGCTGGCATTCACGCCGCTCATGCTGCTGAAGCTGATAGTCTTCCTAATCACGGCTTCACTCATCATGATAGCACTCCAGAACGCTGCGTCCGCGACCTGCTTCTGGATACAGAATTCGTTCTATATCCTCGATCTGGCTTACAGGTTCAGGGACTTCGCGAAGTATCCTGTGACGATATTCAGCCCGGTATTCAGGTTCATCTTCACATTCATCGTGCCGATAGCCTTCATCGCCTACTACCCGAGCCTCGTGATACTGCGTCCAGACGCTGTTCCGGTGCTGTCGTGGCTGTCTCCGGCAGTAGGAGTGGTGTTCTTCTGGCTGAGTTATAAATTCTGGATGTACGGTGCACTGAAATATAACGGCACGGGCTCATAAGTGAAGTTCCGGTAAAATTTTTGCTTGAATCGTTGATTTATGTCGTTTCCTGTGGTATAATGTATGTTGACGTATTTCAACTGGTACCGCCGGACGCTGGCGGGGAGAAACGGAGAGGACTATGGATAAAGAAAAGCTATTCACCTACTACCAGCACACCGAGAGGCTCCTTACTATCATGACCGACATGGACGGCTTCAAGGTCGAGGACATCAACACCGAGCTGTCCGGACTGTGCAGACTTTTCCGCATATCCAAGGGCATTACTGAGTTCTACAGCAGCCTTGAGCATGAGAGATCCCACAAGGGCGAGGTGCTGATCTGCTATGATGACGGCAGGAAGTGCCATGAGGTGCTCAGCAAAAGGATAGTCACAAAGGCTATGACAGTCGTCAAGGCTACGGTCTATATGGCTGACGGTGAGGAGCCGCTCAGCGATGAGGAGCGCAAAAAGGTCCAGCTCCTGATGAAGACCGTGCTGAGCTTCGTCGCAAGGAACAGGCTCCAGAATATCGTGGAGCGCCTGACCTTCTACGATGACAACGGCTACCGCAATATGCGCTCTTTCATGCGCTATATCCAGCAGCTCAACGACAAGGACAAGCTCGGCGGCAATACTGCTGTGCATTTCAACCTGCGTCACTTTACGCTCATAAACCAGGAGATTGGGCGCAATGCCGGCGACGTGGTGATACATAACTACTTCACCATGCTTGAGGACATCATCGGCAATCAGGGCATAGTCTGTCGTATCGGCGGCGACAACTTCGTCGCTATCTTCGACGACTCCCTCCTCACGGACGTCCTCATGGTGCTGCAGGGCGTTCCTGTGGTCTACGACGCGAACAACTCCAAACGAATCATGGTATCCGCCAGCACGGGCGTCTTCCTTATCCCGGAGGGCTTCAAGCTCGAATGTCCCGGCGATATCATGGACAAGATCATCACCTCCTCCCAGGAGGCAAGGACCGGCGGAAGCGATAACATCATCTTCTTCGACGACGATATGGTCATCGGCAAGGAAAAGGTCTCAAGGATTCAGCAGGTCTTCCCCGAGGCTCTCGAAAACGGCGAATTCAAGGTCTTCTACCAGCCTAAGATCGACATAGAGACCGGAAACATCATCGGTGCTGAGGCACTGTGCCGCTGGGAGCGCGACGGTCAGCTCGTGCCGCCTATGGAGTTCATTCCTGTCCTCGAGCAGAGCACTGACATCTGCAAGCTCGATTTCTATATGCTTGACCACGTCTGCAAGGACATCAGACGCTGGCTCAGTGAGAAGCGTCCTGTGGTGAGGGTGTCCGTGAACCTCTCCCGCAAGCACATGATGGACGTTGACCTCCTTGAGCATATCCTCCGTGTCATCGATTCCAACAACGTTCCCCACCAGTACATCGAGATCGAGCTCACTGAGACGACGACCGACGTCGAATTCCGCGATCTGAAGCGCGTCGTGAGCGGTCTCCAGCAGGCTGGCATCTGTACCTCAGTCGATGACTTCGGCATGGGATACTCCTCCCTCAACCTTATCCGCGAGATACCATGGAACGTGCTCAAGGTGGACAGGAGCTTCCTCCCCGCCGACGACTCGAATTCCCACAGCTCAAAGAACATCATGTTCAAGTACGTCATCGCCATGGCAAAGGAGCTCGGGGTCGAGTGTATCGCCGAGGGCGTCGAGACGAGGAATCAGGTCGATGTTCTCCGCGGCAACCAGTGTATGCTCGCACAGGGCTTCTACTTCGATAAGCCGCTCCCGCTCGCAGACTTTGAAAAGCGACTTGACAGCAAGCATTACGATATTGATGAAGAATGAAAAAGCCGCCCGACACCGGGCGGCTTTCCGTATGTATTATTCCTTTATCTCGCGGACTTCAAAGGTGATGTCGTAGGCGTCGTCATCACAGTGAGCATAGAATGTCTCGATGATACGCTTCGCTGCGCGCTGTGCGCCATCGCTGTCAGTGCCCATGAGCATGACAAACAGCTGTGTGCCGTGTACGGACGAGATGTCTCCGCGTCTGAGGCACCTCTGCGCGACCGTGATGAAGGTGTGCAGCACCTCGGGCTCGATAAGCGAATTTCCACGGCAGGTGATGTTGAATATAACGAGCTGTGCGTGCTTGTCGAGTCTCTCAAGAACTCTCAGCACGAAGCGGTAGATGTTTGTGAAGTCGTTCTCCTGCACGATGAACGAGCCAGCGCCCTTATTAGTGTCGGCAATGCGGTCGAATGCGGAGAAGTCGATGTCGTCACCTAACAATGCAGTCCCACCGGAGAGGGCATTGATGCGTCTCTCGAGCAGCTTGCCGGACATCGGGAGAACAAGGACATCGTCCGCGCCTGCTTCAAGGAGGGCTTCCTGGTTCTCACACGAGCCGCCAAACGTCACCGCAGCGACCGGATAGGACTGCTCCCTGAGCTTCTTTGCCATTCCAGCGAATCTCTCACCGGCATATTCCTGAGAAATGAGGACGCAGTCGCAGTTGGCGGGGACAGCAGCGTCCTCAGCCAGCTCAAAGCTGATACCCTCCAGTCCCTCCGCATAACGGCTGACCATGCTGTTCCTGCCGTCGATCAAAGCTACTTTTTTAATCATACCTAAAAACTCCTTTGATACTAAGTCCTTATCCCCTGATGTTATCTCTCTTTAGTAGATTGTACCATATCCCGGCATTATTGTCAATACTGCGAATGACTTGTTTTTTGTCGGTATATTCAGCGGTTGCTGACCTGCTCAGGGTACATATCATGCTGTGCAAGGCGCTCCCACGCGAGCTTCTCCCACTTTGTATCCTTCATGCCGTAGTTGCAGTAGGGGTCGATCGAGATACCGCCGCGCGGAAGGACTTTTCCACATACCTCGATGTACTTCGGGTCCATGAGCCTGATGAGGTCCTTCATGATGATGTTCACGCAGTCCTCGTGGAAGTCTCCGTGGTTCCGGAAGCTGAAAAGGTACAGCTTCAGCGATTTGCTCTCCACCATGCGCTCGTTCGGGATATATGAGATGTAGATCGCTGCGAAGTCCGGCTGTCCAGTGATCGGACAGAGGCTCGTGAACTCCGGGCAGTTGAACTTAACGAAGTAGTCATTGTCGGGGTGCTTGTTCGGGAATGTCTCCAGCACGCCGGGGTCATAGTCCCTGCTGTAGACAGTCCTCTGATCGCCGAGCAGGGTTATATCACCGCG
>JAFRXR010000056.1 GCA_017443395.1 Ruminococcus sp.
CGACCCTTTGGAATCCAATTATTATTTCAAAACTCCACGTTCCTGATACTGCGCTCGAGTATGCCGTTCATCATCGCTATCGCTATGCCGTAATTCGTGAACGGTACCCCCTGGTCCTCCGCGGACTTCCGCCGGTACGTCAGCTCACGCTCACCCAGCATACACCCTCCGCAGTGGATAACGAGCGCATATCCGCTCAGCTCCTCCGGAAAGCTCCGCCCCGCCGAAAGCTCTATTTTCAGCTCTTTTCCCGTGAATTTTTTCAGCAGTGCCGGGAGTTTCACGCTGCCGATGTCGCCGCACTGCCGGTGGTGCGTGCAGCCCTCCGAGATGAGCACCGTGTCGCCGTCACGCAGCGTGCGTATCGCCTCTGCGCCGCGCACAGAGGTCTCCAGAAAGCCCTTGTACCGCGCCATGAGTATCGAGAATGACGTCAGCGGCACGTCCTCGGGAACTATCCTGCTCACCATGCCGAAGACCTGACTGTCCGTCACGACCATGCGCGGCGGTGCAGTGAGCCTCGCAAGCGTCTCTGCGAGCCTGTCCTCCTTAGTGAAAACGGGTATGCCGTCTGCGTCGAGAATGTCGCGGAGCGCCTGCACCTGCGGGAGTATCATGCGTCCCTTGGGCGCGGAGGCGTCTATCGGCGTGACCAGCACGACAACGTCCCCAGGAGCGAGCATATCCCCTATTATCCGGCGCTCGTTCGCGCTCTGCTTTACGAGGTGCGCAAGCATTTCCCTGAGCTCGTATATGTTCTCCCCGCGCTGCGCAGACACGCAAATCTCATTATCCGCAAGGTCAGTTTTCTCCGAAATATCGGACTTGTTGTACACCGTGACAAAGGGTATGGATTTTTCCCTGAACAATCCGATGAGCTCGTTATCCGCCGCGGACATTCCCTCTGTGCCGTCCACGACGAGCACTGCGATGTCCACGCGGTTGAGTATCTGCCTGGTGCGTCTCACGCGCAGCTCGCCGAGCGTGCCCTCGTCGTCGAAGCCGGGCGTGTCGATGATGACGACCGGTCCGAGCGGGAGCAGCTCCATTGCCTTTGTGACGGGGTCGGTGGTCGTGCCGCGGACGTCCGACACCACGGACAGCTCCTGACCGGTCACGGCGTTAACAAGACTCGATTTTCCGGCGTTTCTTTTCCCGAAGAAGCCGATGTGGGCTCTCTCGCCGGACGGTATATCGTTAAGGCTCATGCTATTCCTCTGCTTCCTTCCATAATTCATTTGTCGCTGAATTGCAGTTCGTTATGTCAAAACTGCCTTCTCCGCAGTAGTTCCCAACATACAAAACGAGTATCCCATCATCTAAGTCCCGTCCTTCGTCCTCATCTGCTGTCTTTTGCGGAAAGAAAATGAGCGCATAGTAATCATCGAGGAAGCAGTCCCTGGCATAGACCGTATCCAGCTGTTCGTCTTCGGTCAGACCGTACTCTTCCAATCCGGCGACGCGCTCAACAGCCTCCATGCCGCGCAGCAGCTCATATGATCCTGAAATATAACTATTCTCGCGGTCACTGATCCGGAATCGTCCGTCTTCACCGAGATCATACCTGATCTCGTTCCCGCCATATGAGGAAGACTCAAAGCTTCGTCCGGTAATCATATCCTCCGTTTCCGCAAACTCAATTTTTTCAGCCATATGAACAAGAATATCCATCGTGTCCTTCATAAGGGTATCGTCCGACGCCTGCGCAGAAATTATCAGTATGAAATGCTTGTCTTCGCAGATGATCATCTCTGCGAGCCTGTTATCCATGTACCAATAACTCCCAAAACGGTATTTCACGCCGTTAGGATCATCGACAGTATCGCTTAATTCTCCGCAAACACCGTCATTCTGCTCAGCCGTCACGTCAAAAAAATACTCAGGCGACTGGCTCCCGTATTTTATCAGCTCACCAAAGATCAGCCCCTGCTGCTGATCCGCCGATCTGAAGCAGACCTTGCCGTCAAGCTCGTCCTGTTCCCAGTCTGCGGGAACATCAATCGAATAAAGCTCACTGTCATAGCGCACGTAGTCCTGCTCATCAGCTGTTGGGATCTCGCTGTAAGAGCTTGGTTCGGAGCTTTTTTCAAGGGTACAGGCTGACAGAGGGATAAGCGCAGTAAACAGCAAAACCGCTAAAAGATACTTTTTCATATTGACCTCCGGAATGTATAGCGAAAGGCGCTCTTTACAGAACGCCTTTGTTCGTCAGAACTGTATGCTGCTGATGACCTCGCGGAGAGCATCAGCGCTGCCTCGGAGCTGCTTGAGCTCGTCGGGAGTAAGCGGAGGAGTTATCTCACGCTCGATACCGTGTCCGCCGACTACGCAAGGCAGGCTGAGACAGACATCGTCGATGCCGTATCTGCCCTTTGTGAGCGTGGAGACAGTGAGTATGCTGTGCGAATCACGGAGGATAGTATCGCAGATCTTGTTTACGGAAAGGGCGATAGCGTAGAAGGTCGCGCCCTTGCGCTTGATGACCTCAGCGCCCGCCTTGCGCACCTGCTCGACGATATCAGCGTTGTCGAACTTGCCGGGCTCGTCCTCGTCGCCGGAGATGAACTTGAAGTAGTCGGACATGACCATTCCGCCGATGTTCGTGAGGGACCACGGTATCATCGAGGAGTCGCCGTGCTCGCCGAAAACGTATGCGTGGCAGCTCTGCGGGCTGAGTCCGACGTGCTCCGCAAGCGTTGAGCGGAGACGCGAGGTATCGAGTATAGTGCCCGAGCCTATGACCTGATTCGGCGAGAGGTCGGTGCACTGGAGTATAGCGTATGTAAGAATGTCAACGGGGTTGCTGACAACTACGTAGATAGCGTCAGGAGCTATCTTCGCGATGTTCGGCATTACCTCCTTGATGATATTGACGTTTGCCTGCGCGAGGTCGAGACGTGTCTGACCGGGCTTGCGGGCAAGTCCGAGGGTGACGACGATGATGTCGGAGCCGGCAGCGTCCTCATAGGTGCCGCTCTTGATGTCGACGTTATGCGCGAAGGAGATGCCCTGACGGATATCCATAGCCTCGCCCTCAGCCTTGTCGTCGTTGATGTCAACGAGGACGATGTCGGAGCAGGTACCCGCGACTGTGAATGTGTATGCGACCGTAGCGCCGACATTTCCGGCGCCGAGGATAGTTATTTTGCTTCCGTTGGGATTGTTGATATCACTCATGATGAGAATGCCTCCGTTGAGTAAAAAATAAGATGATAACTCATTATAACATATTATGACGGAAAATGCAAGGCTTTTTAAAGATCTGCGTTATTTTGCGGGCAGTCGGCTCCGGGGAGGGAATGTACGGCGGAAAGCGTCATAATATTCATGTTTTACTGCATATTATTCATTGGACGGTGAATATTGCTGCGCAAAATGAATATTTATTCAAATCCTCTTGACATTCAGGATAAAGGGCGTATAATAGAAGTATCATGAAAACAGGCGCTCCGGCGCAGGAGGTAATAATTATGGCTAAAGATATCAAAAAGGTAGTACTCGCATACTCCGGCGGTCTCGACACTTCTATCATCATCCCGTGGCTCAAGGAGAACTACAATAACCCCGAGATAATCGCTGTTTCCGGCGACGTTGGACAGGGCACTGAGCTCGACGGTCTCGAGGAGAAGGCTATCAAGACAGGCGCTTCCAAGCTCATCGTTGCTGACCTCAAGGAGGAGTTCATCCAGGACTACGTTTACCCCACAGTTCAGGCTGGCGCTATCTATGAGAACAGATATATGCTCGGCACATCGTTCGCACGTCCGATCATCGCCAAGAGAATAGCTGAGATCGCTCTCGCTGAGGGCGCTGACGCTATCTGCCACGGCTGCACCGGAAAGGGCAA